>CAYQKW010000031.1:0-21317 GCA_964418245.1 uncultured Oscillospiraceae bacterium | reverse complement strand
GAAAGAACACCTTTTGTCATTGTTTTTGCAATGTGCTGTTTCATCAATTCAACAGCTTTATATCCGGCGGTAATATCAACACCCGCCTCTTTATAACTTTCGCTGAAACTCTTCATGATTATTCTCCTTTTTCGCTTATTTTATGTTCAAATCTGCTCTTGCCTTTATCTTTCGGTATCTCTGTGGGATAGTCGTTGCTGAAACATGCATCGCAATATCCGCAGCCTTTTTCTGTGCCTATCAGCATCGAAAGGTGTTCAACATTAAGATACCCCAAAGTATCAACGCCGATTATGTCACGGATTTCATCAATTGTATGATTACAAGCGATAAGAGAATCTCTTGAATCAATGTCCGTTCCGTAATAACACGGGTTTAAAAACGGCGGTGCCGAAACTCTCATATGAACCTCGGTTGCACCGGCATCACGCAGGAGCTTAACAATTCTTGCACACGTTGTTCCTCTTACAATTGAGTCATCAACCAGCACGACACGTTTTCCTTTTATTGTTTCGGATATTGTATTAAGTTTAATTTTTACTTTATCCTCACGGGATTTCTGTCCCGGTGATATAAACGTTCTTCCGATATATCTGTTTTTGATAAATCCAACGCCGTAAGGTATTCCGGATTGACGTGAATATCCTATTGCGGCATCTATTCCGGAATCGGGAACGCCTATTACAACATCGGCATGAACCGGATGTTCCATCGCCAGACAGGCACCGGCTTTAAGTCTTGCTTCGTGAACGCTTACACCGTCCACACATGAATCGGGACGTGCAAAATATATGTATTCAAATATGCATCTTGCATATCTTGCTTTTCCGCAATGGTCTTTTATGCTTTTTATACCGTCTTTTGTGAACACGACAATTTCGCCGGGTTCAACATCACGGACAAATTCCGCACCTACAGCATCAAGCGCACAGCTTTCCGATGCCACAACATAACTTCCGTCACTGCGTTTTCCGTAACAAAGCGGACGGAATCCGTTTTCATCTCTGACGGCAATAAGTTTTGACGGTGACATTATAACAAGCGAATACGCACCTTTGATTTTATTCATCGCACGGTTTATTGCTTCTTCGATTGAAGCCGAGTTTATTCTTTCTTTTGTAACGATATACGAAATAACTTCTGTATCGCTTGTTGTGTGGAAAATCGAACCTTCCATTTCAAGTTCCTGTCTTAATTCGTAAGAATTTACAAGATTTCCGTTATGTGCAAGTGCCATTCTTCCTTTTATGTGATTTACAACCACCGGCTGTGCATTAAGTCTTCCGTCTGTTCCCGTTGTTCCGTATCTCACATGACCGATTGCCATGTTTCCCTCTCCGAGCCTTTCCATGACACTCGGCGTAAACACATCATTAACAAGCCCTGTATCTTTGTACGAATTGAAAAGCCCATCGTCGTTCACAACAATACCACAGCTTTCCTGACCTCTGTGCTGTAAAGCAAAAAGTCCGTAATATACCGGCGACGCCACATCTGTTTTTTCATTTGCAAATATACCGAAAACTCCGCATTCTTCATTTAATTTTCTCATTATTCAAACTCCTTTTTTAGTTAAAAACAGCGTTTATTATAAGTGAATTTGCCTGTCTGCCCATGTGGGCAGACAAGCCGTGTTTTTATTCACCCAATAAACGCTTTAAAATTTCCTGATATGCATCTTCAACTCCGCCCATATCCCGTCTGAAACGGTCTTTATCAAGTTTTTCATGCGTAGTCATATCCCAGAAACGGCACGTATCCGGAGAAATTTCGTCCGCAAGAACAATTTTGTTATCCGATGTTTTACCGAACTCAAGTTTAAAGTCGATAAGTTCGATATTTGCTTCTTTTAAATATTCGGATAAAATTTTATTGATTTTTAATGAATATTCCGAGATAATATCAAGTTCTTCTTTTGTGCAGAACTGCATTGCAAGTATGTGATATTCATTTACCATCGGGTCGTCCAAATCGTCGTTTTTATAGCAAAATTCAAGCACTGTCGAATTCATTTTCACGCCTTCTTCAAGACCGAGACGTTTTGCAAGCGAGCCTGCCGCAATATTTCTTACTATTACCTCAAGCGGCACGATTTCAACTTTTTTAACAACAGTTTCTCTATCGTTAAGTTCCTCGACAAAATGTGTGGGTATGCCGTTTTTCTCAAGCAACTGCATAAGAAAATTCGTTACACGATTGTTAATTGCACCTTTTCCCAAAATTGTACCTTTTTTCTTTCCGTTAAGAGCTGTTGCATCATCTTTGTATGATACTATACAGCAATCCGGATTTGTTGTCGCAAAAACTTTTTTTGCTTTGCCCTCATACATTTGTGTTGTCTTTTCCATAAGTAACATCCTTTCTGCCGAAACGGCATGGTAATTTAATATATCTGAAATCAGTATTTTGCTGAAACTTCCCTGTCCTTTTTAAGAACAGCATCTTCGCCTTGTTTTCTTGCTTCTTCAAGTTTCTGTTCAAGAGTATCATCATATACGGCAAGCATTTCCGCAGCAAGATATGCCGCATTTTTCGCACCGTTTACAGCCACAGTCGCAACAGGTATTCCGCTCGGCATCTGAACGGTTGCAAGCAATGCATCCATTCCGTCAAAACTTGATTTAACAGGGATTCCGATTACAGGAAGTGTTGTGTTTGCCGCAAATGCACCGGCAAGATGTGCCGCCATTCCGGCTGCCGCTATAATCACACCGAAACCGTTTTTTCTTGCATTCAAAGCAAAATCCCTTGCCTGAACAGGTGTTCTGTGTGCCGAATAAATATGTACCTCATATGGTATTTCAAATTCTTTTAAAACATCAATCGCTTTTTCAACAACGGGCAAATCACTGTCGCTGCCCATTATTACCGCAACTTTTTTCATAATAGCATTCTCCTTAATTCTATCCTTTGCCGCAATGCCGGCAGTTTGCAGACAATTAATTATTTTCATATTAAACTGCAAAGGGCAGTCCTGCCCTCATATAAAGCAGAACTGCCCAGACGGTCGACATTTGAATATTCATTTTTGCTCCTTTGCGGTACTCCGCTTATCCGTCAGTCGCAAAAACGTTTTTATTACATAATATATTCTATCATATCAGACCGCATTTGTCAAGCGGATATTTTCACAAATAAGTTTGTATCATATCCGATAAAAAAGTGCAAATGCAACAATTTTTTCGTATTACACCGAAATTTCATTTTAATTTGATTTTTATTATTCTTATTTTTCCGCCGCCGCTTATGCTTTTATCCGAAAACAGTTCGGCATATGAAATATCCTGTATGTCAATATCGTCAATATCTGTTGCGTTATATTCGTGATTTCCGTTTTCCGAATATATAATGGCACCGTCGGCAAGCGGATATTCCGTTCCGTTAAGTGTTACTGCGGATTTTGTGAGCGAATTTACTTTTTTGCCGTTCGCAATCGCATTTAATGCCGTTATTTTCAAAAGCTTGCCGTCTCTTATGCTTGCCATAACAGGCTGACCTTTTGTCGGTCTTGCCACTCCGTTCATGTTATATTTATTTTCCGAACCGTCTATATCAAGTGTGTATGTACATGATGAGGAAAGTTTTTCAACATCGGTTACGATTCCGAATTTATATCCTTTATTTGTGACGTTGTTGAGTGCGATAAACGAGATTTTTCCGTTTTTGTCCGCTTTTGAAAATATCACATCACTATCAGAAAGTGTTTTCATCGGAATATCGGAAAATTCAACGGTATATGCTTCCGCAGCTGAGGTTTCGGAAAGCTCCGGAACATATGTAACATCAATAAGCTTAACGTTTGTCGCAAGATATTTCCCGTCTATCGTTTTTTGCTCTTTATCGACAACACCTCTTATATTATTGTTTTTATTATTTATTGCGGAAGCTTTCATTATGCCGTCGGAAAATGTCATGCTACATACTTTGCCTCTCATCGTATCGTAATTTTTATCGGTTACGTATTCGGTTACGGTTCCGTCCGCTCCCATAAATTTTGTATAATATTTTGCTGTGCCGTTATCTGTGCGTTTTTCCGAAGAAATAAGGATTCCGTATTTACTTTCGTTCTGCGATTCGCTTATAACTGCCGCAACTTTGCCGTCCTTACCGAGCAAAAGTGTTATATATTCGTTATATTCACAGTTTGTTCCCGAAAGCACATCGGCTGCGGCTTTTGTTTCTATCTCGTAAACCGTTCCGGAAAGCTTTATGCTTTGTACCTGTGCTTTTGTCGGATAAGCTTCTTCATATACGCCCGATTTTTTATCGCAATACGCATAAATTGTATTTAGATTTTCGTCATAATAAAGAACATCATATGTTTCGAGTGCATCGGCGGAGGATTCTTTTCCGTCACGTATTATTCTTGCGGATGAATTTATGTTCCATAATGACATCAACGAGTTTTTATTATATAACACTTTCGGTCCGTCGAGTGTCTTATCGTTCAATATGCCGTAATCATATTTTCCGTCGCTGAAATATATGGTGAACGGCATTCCGCTCTCTATGTTTCCGGAAATATCTTTAAATGCGGATTTACTCAAATTGTAATATATGACAGAATTATTATCCATATAAATTGTGTGAGCCGTACCTCCTGATTTATATGTAAGTTCGTTTCCGTTCAAAGAATCTACAATACAGTTTTCAAAAATCTTGTCTGTTTTAACGGCATTGACTATTTCATTATCTTCGTTCAAAATAAGTTTCACCGTATTTGTGTTGAATTTCTCTATATCGAACATTTTATTTTTGTAAGTACCTATTGATGTTACAACTTCATCCGATAAAATATCGCTGTTTGTTTTTCCCGTACCGAGTATTATACATTCCTCCGAAACGCTGTAATCGAGTTTTGTAATGAGTTTTGATTTCTTCCCGGATTGTGTATACATATTACACATAAGTGCGTTATCGGCAAGCAATGCGGCAAACCGACGTGTCAAAATGTCATCATCGTTAAATGATATATCTTTTATGATATTGAGTTCGCGAGCTTTTCTTATGTATGCTCCGGGATAGTCGTTGCCGAGCTGCGCCGAACCGTAACCGAGAACTCTTAATATAATTGTTATTCCCTGTGCAAACGTGATACTTTCTTCCGGGTGGAAACTTCCGTCCGGATAACCGTAGATATATCCTTTTTGTGCTGCTGCGGAAATATATCCGTTTGCCCAATATCCCTCCGGAGTATCGGAAAACAATCCTCCGTTTGTTCCGGACACTTCTTCACCTGCAAGTTTGAGCGATATTTTGGCAAATTCCGCTCTTGTGATATTTTTGTACGGTTCAAACATATTGTCGCCGCTGCCGTTCATAACACCGTATACGGCAAGATTGTTTATCGCCTTTCCGAATTCGTTTTCTTCTTCCACATCGGCATACTGTGCATATGCCGTTCCCGACATGATTATACCGATACATAAAAAAATTGATATTATTTTTTTCATATTGCATTAACCTCCGAATTTTACCGATACAGCTTCGTCCGGCAATAGTTCCGTGTTATTTTCTATCTCAACCACAAGCGGATATTCTTTGTTTACTCCGTCTGTTTCACCGCCGGAATTTACGTTTGAAACAACACCTTCAACCTGAATATTTTCGTCGGTTAAAGTAAGCTGCAACACATCTCCGACATTAATCTTTGCCGCTTCCTCCTTTGTGATATAGAACGTAGCTTTAAGTTTTGATATATCGGATATTGTCATTATGCTTTCGCTTTGTGATGTTATGTTGTCGAAAGTTTTTTTGTTTTTCTGCGTTATAACACCTCCTGCAGGTGCATATATAAACAAATCTTCATAATCTTTTTCATATTTTGTAAGTTTTATTTCCAAATCTTTCTTATCAAGTTCAGCTCTTGAAAGAGTTGACGTTACCGTATTATTTTCACATTCTATAAGCAGTTGTCCTTTGTTTACATGCTGACCATCTTTGGCATATACAGCCACAGCATTGCCGCTTCCTCGGCTTACAACAGGAACGGCTTCCGATGCGTCGAGAGTTCCCGATACCGCAGATGTGCATATTCCTGATGAAGTTGTTACTTCCGCATCAACAACACTTCCGTGTGCCATACTGCCGGCGTTGCTGAGCGTTATTTCCACATTATACAAAATACTTCCGCCGACAGACTGTGCTTTTTCATCGTAAATACGTGTCACAGTACCGGGTAATGATGCCATATAATCGGCACTTATAACTTTTGCGGAATCACCGATTTTTATCTTTTGAATTTGTGATGCGCTGAACGGTATTTTTGCCGTTGCCGATACATCGTTTATGATTTGTCCGACGGTTCCCACATTCACACGTTCGCCGTTTTTTGTTCTAAATTCTTTTAGTATACCGCTTGCCGGTGCATATATTTTAAGATTTTTAACATTATCCTTCGCTGTGTTTATGGATATATCCGCTTTTGCAACAGCATTTCTTGTTGTTGCGATGTTATCCGACAGACCGTTATCCTCCAATGTGTACAAAAGTGTTCCGGGCGTTACGCTGTCCCCCACTTCATAAGGACAATCGGCTATTTGTCCTTTACTTTTCGGAATGACTTTCGTTTCGCTTATAGGTTGCAAAACCGAATTGTATATCGTGCTTTCAACTTTGGTTTCTGTTGTTTTTTTCTTTTTCGGCTCCTCTTTTTTTCCGCATCCGACGAACGAAAATGCAAGAGCAACCGCCATTATTGCCGAAATAAACTTTTTCATGATTTTCAATCCTTTCTTATTATCATTTACCCGTAAACAATCTTATGAATTTCTGCCAAAAATTAAGCTTTGTTTCGGTTTGATGTTCCGCTTCTTTTTTCTCCGCCTTGATTGACGGTGTTTTTATTATGAACTGCACACTTTTCGGCTTAACCTTTCCGGGTGCCGCAAACGATACCACTTCGGCATTTTCGCTCATTGCTATAAGCGATGTAATATCTCCGCCGTATGATGAAAATACACTGCCCGTACCGCTTACCGTTCCGGAAAGTTCGCCGGCTCCGCCGAACAATTGATTTCCGCCTCTTGTAAGAGTATCTATGCTGTCGGAAAATTCTTCAAGTACAGAAACCATCCCTTCTGTTCCGCTGTATATTTCTTCAAAACCTCCGATTAATTGCGATGACCCGTCTTTTGCCGTATATATGGCATTATCTATTGTTGAATAATTGGAATATACCGTTCCGACACCGCCGGCATATTCTTCAAATCCGCTCTGAAGTTCGTCCGTGCCGCCGCAAAGTTTTTCAGCCCCCTCTATCAAACCGAGTGCGGCATTTCCGAAAGTGTTTGCCGCTCCGAAAAGCTCGGCGGCTTTTTGTGTTCCGTTGTAAAAAGTATCAAATCCTCCGTTCAGCGTTTGCATATTTGTATACATCGTTTTGGCACCCTCTGCCATTTGAACCGCCGCACCGCTGAAAGTATTTGCCGCAGAATATAATGTATTGACAGATGTTTGTGCCGTATCCAATCCGGATATTAACAGCTCCGTTCCGGCCGAAACATTATCAATACCGCCGCTTATCGCCGAATTATATTGTTGAAGCCCTCCGAGCTGTTCCGCATATTTTGCAAGTGCCGGGTCGGTTTTTGCGGCATTTAAAAGCGATGATATTATTTCTTTTTCGGAATTTACCGCTCCGGAAATTGCGTTCAACCCGGATTTCGCATTTACCGCTCCGTTTTTAAGCTGCGACATATCCGCACTTTGATTTTGCAGAAGTGCGGCTCCCGAAACGATTTTATCGGCATTTCCGGACAATGTATTAAGTCCGGTTTCGATTTGTTTATATCCGTTTTTTAGTGTTTGTCCTCCTGTTTTAAGGTCATTTACGGAACTTTTGTTTTGTTCGAGTTCTTTAAGTCCTCGGTTTATATCCTGTTTCTTTGCCGTCATTTCTTTAAGTCCGCCGTTTATTCGGCTGATTCCCTGAACAATATCGTAAGATTTGCTGTCAAGCTCCGCAAGACCGCTGCGAATTGCTCCGCTTCCTCCCGATATATCGGCAAGACCGCTGTCCAAACTGTCTATTCCGTATTTATAACTGCTCATACCGCCCGTAATTGCCGGTACTGTTGTAACAATGCTTTGTGCAGCATTGTTCAGAAGATTAAGTCCGTTTGCCAAATCCTCCGCACCGCCGGCAAGTTCGCCCGTTCCGCTTATAAGACTTGAAACAGATGATGATATTTGTGACATTCCCACTTTAAGGCTGTCGATATTTCCGAGTATGCCGTCCGAAACTTTAACAATGGCAATTGTCATTCCGTCCGCTTCAAATTCGTCCGCATCCAGCGTTATATGAAATGTTTTATTCATATTCGGCAAAACCATCAGAGTAAGCGTTCTTGTACTTCCCACATTTGCCGTCATCGCATCCGCACAAACAATGTTTTTGCATTTTTCTGTGTCGAAAGAAACCGAAATCTGTACAAGATAATTATTTTTAAAATATTCTTCCGCCTTTTCGTTTACGTTTGCTTCTATATCAATTGCAACCTTTCCTTTTTTTACCGCAATCTTCTTGGCTGATATTTTTTTGCCGTTCAATTTGTAGGTTACGTTAAAATTCCACGGAAGTTCGGCTTTTTCGAGTTCGCCTTGATAATAAAAATCTTCTCTGTTCTTCGGAATATCCCATTTTATGTATCCTCCCGATATTTCGGGAGTGTCCGTTGTTGAAAGATTTTTGATTTTTTTGTAATGTCCGTAATCGGTTATTGTATCGGCACCGGAAACTTTGAACCCATTTACGACGTATGCACCTTTAAGACTGCCGTCCGTATTCAAATTGACATATACGGTTTCATCTTTTGTTGAAACACCGATTGCCGTTACGTTTGCGGCAAGCATACAAATTACAAGAATCAATGCCGAAACTTTTTTAAATGTTTTCATTTTTATTCTTTCCTTTCCCATAAAAATCAAGTTTATATGTTGTTTTGTATATTAACCCGTCAAACATAACAAGCAATACGGGCAAACCGAACAGCACCAGTATTGCCGAAAGTATGCCTCCTCGTCCGACAAGTGTTCCGAGCTGACTTATAACTCCGTTACTCGAAAATAATCCAAGCATTATTCCGGCAAGCGTAAGTATGCTTGCCGAAGTTAAAATACTTAAAACCGTTTCCGAAAGCGACTGTTTTGCCGCTGCCGCCGCTTTCATTTTTGCACGATTCTCAATATATCTGTCGGCATACAGTATTGCATAATCAACGGTTGCGCCGAGCTGTATGGAACTTATTATAAGGTAACCTATATAAAACAATCGTTTGTCGGCAAAATACGGAAACGAAAGATTGAGCCATGTTGAAAGCTCTATTACGGCAAGCAAAATGAGAGGCAGTGATAGTGACTTGAAATTAATCAGCAAAATCAGTGCGATTGATGCGACCGCAAGAATATTTACCTTTGTATTATCCTCCGTTACAACGTCTTTCATATCATAAGAATTAACCGACTGCCCCACAAGCAGATATGTATTGCCATAATATTTTTCCGCTATGTTTCGGATTTTTTCCACTTCTCCGAATGCTTCATCCCCTTCAATGTCTGTATCCACTGTAAGTACGAATCGGCTGTATTTATCGGATACAAGCTGCGAAAACGTATCTTCTTCAACCATTTCTTCCGGTATTGTTATCCCTGCACTTTCTGTATATGAAATGACAGAAGTTATTTTTTCGTCCGCTTTCAGTTCATCGCCGAGTGCTTTTTCTTTTGCGGATTTGTTCACGGGAACCATAAGAACCATTTGGTTTGATTTTCCGAATTTTTCTTCTATCAGTGCCGTATCGTCACCGAGTTTTGTTCCCTCTCCGTATATTCCGGAGGAACCGTATGTAAAGCTGTTATTGTTTTGTGACAAAAACGACGGAACAAACAAAACGGCAATCGCAATAATCAGCGGAACTTTAACCTTAAACACATGGTCACCGAATTTTTTCGGAGCATTAAGAAATGGTTTGTGCTGTGTTTTATCTATATATTTATAAGTGGATAATGTTAATGCCGGCAGAAAAACAAGCACCGAAAACAATGAAATTACTATTGATTTGGACATTACCCATCCCATATCCGGTCCTATTTTGAATTTCATCAAAACAAGTGCCGCAAATCCCATTACCGTTGTAAGTCCGCTTGACATTACCGAACCTGTGGATTTTTTTACCGCTTCAAGCATAGCTTCGTTTACATCGGGATATATTTCTCTCATTTCCGCAAAACGATGAATTAAGAATATTGAATAATCCATCGAAACAGCAAGCTGCAATATACTTCCTGCGGCGTTTGTTACAAACGAAATCGTACCGAACATCAAGTTTGTTCCTCTGTTAATCATTATTGCAACACCTATTGTAACAAGAAAAAGAATAGGTTCAAAATATGAAGTGGTGGTCAGTATAAGAATTATAAATACAAGAACCACAACCGCCGCCGTGATTATATTAACTTCCTTGGTTGTTTGCTTAATTGCCGTTGCGTTGTCTGCCGAACTTCCGCTTATGGCGGCATCTTCACCGACAATTTCACGCAAATCGTCAATCGCCTGTTCTTCAAAATCTTCATCTATCGTAAGTGTGAACAATGCATTTTTGTCTTTATAATAATCTTCCAGCAAATCCTTATCAATAAATTCCGTCGGCTGATATACATTCACTGAATCGTCCAACCATGTAACTTCTTTCACGCCTTCAACTTTCTGCATTTTTGCTTTATAATCAAGTGCTTCCGTAATTTCTGTATCGGGAATCATTACCCTTGCGTTGGGCGCTCCCTTTTCAAATTGCTCATTCATCACATTCAACGCGATTGTTGACGGCGATTCATCCGGAAGATAGTCCATAAGATTGTAATTAACGCCGACTTGCAGAGAAAGCAAAGCGCAAACGACTGTTAGTATGACAAACAAAATTATTATCGTTCTTTTGTGCCTAAGTAAATATTTCATAAATATCTCCTTGCTTTTTTGTCTATTTTGCTGTTTTTGCATACAGATATATTTTTTTCTTGACAACTGTCGAAATATATTATACAATGTATATATAAAAAATGCAAGATACAATTTATGTAAAGTGTATCATATCAGACATTTTCACAAAATTGTATATCAAAAAAGGTCTTGCTTGCCCACACAGGACCTTTCAAATTTATATTGTTTGTGGGCAGAAAGGCTGTGAATTACAATGCAAAAAGAAGATTTACGAGTGAGACGAACAAAGAAACTGCTTTCGGATTCGTTAAAAGAGCTTATGTCGGAAAAACCTTTCGAGAAGATTAAAGTTGTGGATATATGCGAAAAAGCATTCGTGCACAGGGCGACGTTTTATGCTCATTTTGAAGATAAATATCAATTATTGAGATATTGCATACGTGATTACGAATCCACGTTTGACAAACCCGATAACACCGTCCATACAATCGAGGGATATAAAAGTTATTATCTTGATATTGCCTGCGATATTTTCACCGACCTCGCAAAAGATAAAACACTCACAAAATCGCTTGTCAAAAAAAACAAAGACGATTCCATACTCACAAATATACGCTGCGGAATTATTAAAAAAATCACCGATAAACTTGAAAACTGCGAAAAAGCAGGTATTAAATTCCCTATTCCCAAAGAGGTTATTGCATCGTTTTTCGGCGGCGGATGCATAAGCATGGCGGAATGGTGGATTGAAAACGATATGCCGATTCCCGTAAGTGAGCTTATTACGTTTTTAAAGCAGCTTATTCCGCAGGATTTCTTCACCGGAGAAGATAATCAATGAACCACTTTTTATAAAAATACATAAAAACGCATAAAAAAATATGTTATTATTGTTAAATTTTTTTATTAATTATGCTTGAAAATTAATGTAAAGTATGTTACTATTAATATATGAAAAAACAAACCCGAAAGGATGAATTATAAATGAAGTATTTGGTACTCCTCGGAGACGGAATGGCAGATTTGCCGCTTGAATGTTTCGGAGGAAAAACGCCTTTGGAAACGGCGCATAAACCGATTATGGATGCGTTGGCTCAAAAAGGTGAATTGGGAATGGTTAAAACGGTTCCGGATAATCTGGCACCGGGAAGCGACGTGGCAAATCTTGCCGTTATGGGATATAATCCGCAAAAATATTACACCGGACGTTCTCCACTTGAAGCGGCAAGCATGGGTGTTGAACTGAAAGACGGCGACATCACTTTCAGATGTAATCTTGTAAATTTATCGGGAGATGATGAATATGAAAACAAAACCATGGTAGATTATTCTTCCGATGAAATAACAACAGAAGAAGCAAAACAGCTTATGGAAACAATAAACAAAGAACTCGGCACGGAACAAATGGAGTTTTTCCCCGGAATATCCTACAGACATCTGTTGGTATGGCATAATGCATCGGGCGAATTTAAACTTACACCGCCGCATGATATAACCGACAGGAAAATCACCGAATATATGCCGAACATACCGATATTTGCGGAACTTATGAAAAAGAGTTACGACATACTTAAAAATCATCCGGTGAATCTTGAAAGAATCAAACGAGGACTGCGTCCGGCAAATTCCATATGGCTTTGGGGCGAGGGTTCAAAACCGCAGCTTGATACCTTTGAAAAGTTGCATTGCCTGAAAGGTAGCGTAATTTCCGCTGTTGACCTGGTTAAAGGTATCGGAAAATGTGCCGGCATGAATGTTGTTGAAGTGGAAAATGTTACGGGAACGATAGACACGAATTTTGAAGGTAAAGCACGTGCCGCCGTTAATGAATTTAAAAACGGTGCGGATTATGTGTATCTGCATTTTGAAGCACCAGACGAATGCGGACATCACGGCGATGCTGAGGGAAAAGTGAAATCCATAGAATATCTTGACAGCCGTGTTTTAAAATATATAATTGATGAATTGAAAAAATCCGGCGAAGATTACAGCATACTTGTAATGCCGGATCATCCCACACCGATTTCGATTAAAACTCATTCAAGAGATGCCGTTCCGTTTTTGATATACAGAAGCAATGATGAAAAAAATGCAAAAAACGCCGTATATACCGAGAAGTATGCAAACACAACCGGAATTAAAATTGAAAACGGTTACACTCTTATAGACAGATTTATCGGGTAATGAGGTGAGATTAATGACAGATGTAACCGCACTCGGAGAGATTTTAATTGATTTTACTTCCAAAGGCAAAATGCTTTTTGAAGCAAATGCCGGCGGTGCGCCCTGCAACGTACTTGCCTCTCTTTCAAAACTTTCAAAAAGTACTTCGTTTATCGGAAAAATCGGAACGGATATGTTCGGAAAGTTTTTGAAAAATACACTTGTCGATTATAACATAGATATATGCGGACTGAAAGAAACCGAAGATTATTTCACAACACTTGCGTTTGTGACACTTGATGAAGCAGGAAATCGTGATTTTTCATTTGCACGTAAATTCAGTGCAGATACAATGCTGAAAAAAGATGATATTGATGAAAATATTATTCTGAATTCAAGAATTTTTCACTGCGGAACACTTTCCATGACGGAAGAATCGTCCCGCAAAGCACAATTGTTTGCGCTTGATACGGCAAAAAGCCGAGATGTTGTAATATCGGTTGACCCAAATTTAAGATTGTCGCTTTGGAAAAACGATTACGAAGCAAAAAAAGCTATTGACACAGTTTTTTCCTATGCCGATATAATTAAAATATCGGATTATGAAATTGAATTTTTATGCGGAGAAAAAGATGTGCTTACAGGTGCTGAGGAATTATTCCGAAAATACGGTCCGAAGATTTTGTTTGCAACCTGCGGCGAAAACGGAGCATATTTGATAAAAGATGATATTGTTCTGTATCATCCGTGTTTTAATGTAAATACAATCGACACAACCGGTGCCGGCGACTGTTTTACGGGAGCGGCGCTTGCGAAATTGCTGGACTATAATCTTGAATTCGGTAATATACAATATAAACAATGTAATGAAATTTTATGTTTTGCTTGTGCGGCAGCGGCACTGTCAACCGAAAAATACGGTGCAATGGCATCAATGCCCACAATTGACGATATAGATAAATTGATAAAAGGAGAGCGGCAGAAATGAAAAAAGAACTTATGAGAGATATTTCCTTAAGGTTTCCCGGAGGAAAAGCAAAAGCACTCACATTCAGCTATGATGACGGTGTTAAATTCGATGAACGGCTTGTATCCGTTCTTAATGCACACAACATGAAAGGAACATTTAATTTAAACAGTGATTTTCTCGGACTTGACAATTGGTATCTTACAAAGGAAAAAGCCCGTGAAATATACAAAGGTCACGAAGTAAGCGTACACGGTTCGGTACATTCAAGCCTTGCCGATGTCCCCGTTGCACGTGCCGTATGCGAAATGATACAGGACAGAATTAATCTTGAAAATTTGTTCGATACAATTGTTTGCGGTATGGCATATCCTTACGGAACATATAACGACGAAGTTATTGCCGCCGCAAAAAACTGCGGAATAGTATATTCAAGAACGATTGAATCAACTCACTCATTCGATTTGCCCGAAAACTGGCTTAAACTTCATCCTACTTGCCACCATAAGGACGAGAAACTTATGGAACTTGCCGATAAATTTATTGAAATGAAACCGAACATTCGTCCGCAGATGTTTTATTTATGGGGACATTCATATGAATTTGACAACGATAACAACTGGGAAGTTATTGAAAAATTTGCGGACCGCACTGCAAACCATGACGATATATGGTATGCTACCAACATGGAAATATACAATGCGGTTAAAGCCTTTAATGCACTTGTATATAATACGGAATGTACAAAAATATACAATCCGTCCGCAGAAAGTGTGTGGATAAGCATAAAGGGAGAAATCATAAAAGAAATCCCCGGCGGAAAAACAATCGAATTATAATAAAACATTGCCGAAACTCTTGATTTTTAAGGGTTTCGGCTTTTTTGTTCTATGAAAATTAAATTTTTGTCATGCTTTTTTCTTTGTTGTTTTTGCACAAAATCGAAAAATTTGTTTTTGCATACTTACGAAAAACCAATTTTTGTATTGCAATCTTTTTATATTTATGGTATAATAATACTGCTACATTAAATCAAAACTAAAAATATAATATAATGCATGACTGACATATGCTGATTTATGGGGGTAGTATACCCTTTTATTTTCGTATAATCATAATTGAATTGCAAAAAAATGTAAATTCCTCATGTGATTGTACGAAGATATATTTTCGCATAGTTTTGATTTTGTGTAGCAGCAAATCGGAGTTTGCATTTTTTTAGGTGTGCGGCATCGATTTGCTGCACACCTTTTTTAATTTACGGAAATGCGAAAGGAGATAATCATTTTCACATTAAAGCGTGTGCGAAAAATATATATCAGAAAGGAGAAATTTGTATGTATTGCAAAAACTGCGGAAAAGAAATTCCAAACGACAAAGTGATTTGCGACGAATGCGGCGGAAGCTCACAAAACGGCATTATAAAATACGTCAGCATCGTCCTTGCCGTATTAAATGCGGTTCTGCCGTTTTTCAAATGGCTTGAAGTGCCGGTTGCAAACAGCTTGTATTCTATGTTCGGCATGGCACAGGAAACACCGACATTTTCTCTGTTCGGCTATATTTTTTCGGGGAGCCGTTATCAAGACGACAAGGTTTATGCGGTGATGCTTGTAATCGCATTTATAGCGTTAATCGGTATTGTTCTTAACGCTATATATGTGGTGAAATTGTTTAATAACAAACCGAAATGCTGTAAATACGGCACTATCGGGGCAATAATTTTAATGATTATGTCCATATTGTTTATTTTAACGGTCGGTTTAACATCGGCGATTCTTAAAGTTATTAAATTAACCGCCGTGCCGTATGTAACGCTTGCGGTATCCATAACAAACATAATCATTGTAAAAAAATTAAAGAAACAAGCGAAATAAGGAGGAAGTAAAAATGTTAAAAAACAAAAAAATACGAATTGCATTAATAAGTGTTATTGCGGTGTGTGCATTGTGTAGCACAATGTTTTCCAAAACGGTAAGCGAAATGGCGGAGCTTTATTACAACAATATTAAAATTTATATGGATGGTGCGGAACTTGTGCCGAAAGACGCAAACGGCAATCCGACAGAACCTTTCACAATGAACGGAACAACATATCTGCCGGTGCGTGCAATTGCTGCCGCTTTCGGTCAAGACGTTGAATGGGACGGCTCAACTCAAAGCATATACATAGGCAAAAAAGACCAAACAAAACCCGATAATTATCTGGATAAAATACAGTATAACGATTATAAAGTGGGAAATGGCGAATCGGATTTTGCAATTATAAACGGCAGCATAACGGATTTCAACAACAATACGTATACAAGCGGATTATTGTTTTGGAGTGCTTGGAATAATTGGGCAATAGCCGAAGACCCTGATAATGCTCAAATTTCAATATCATATCCGCTGAACAGTCAATACAGAAATTTGAAAGGAAAAATTGTTCTTCCCAAAACTTACGATACAGCAACTTGGGGCAAAAAAGATGCCCAAACAAGTGCAACGGACGTATGGTTCTACGGCGACGGCAAACTTCTTTACAAAGCCACAAACGTAACCTCTTCAATGCCGTTTGCACTCGATATTGATACAACGGGAGTAAATCAATTAACAATCAAACTTAAAACTCAGGACAGCCGCAGTCACGTTGCGCTCACCGATTTGGCATTATATAAATAAAATCCGCGGAACATTCGTTTTTACAGCAAAGCATCGTAAAATCACGGTCACATACAGTAAAATACTGTTTGTGGCCGCGTTTTTTATATACAGTTACTCAACTCGCGTAAAAAAGCTTGACTTTTTTGTTTATGTCATGTATAATAATATTCAGATAAATATTTTCATCGGAAACGGAGGTGGCAAATTGAACAGCATTATATTGATAGGTATGCCCGGTGCCGGAAAAAGCACCGTGGGAATAGTTCTTGCCAAAGTATTGGGGCTAAACTTCTGCGACACAGACCTTTTAATACAAAACGGCGAAAATATGTTGTTGCAGGATATTATAAATCAATACGGCAACGAATATTTCAAAAAAGCAGAAGAAAACAACATACTCTTGTCAACATATGAAAATTGTGTGGTTGCAACCGGCGGAAGTGCCGTATACGGCGAATCCGCAATGCGTCATTTAAAAAAATACGGAACAATCGTTTATCTTTATGTTGAAGCGGAAGAACTCAAGCGGCGGCTCGGAGACACATCTCAAAGGGGTATCGCCGGCTGTGCGGATATAGACACGCTTTATTCCGAAAGAAAACCGCTTTATGAAAAATATGCAATGGTAACAATTGATTGCACAAACCTGGAAATACAGGAGTGTGTGAAAAAAATTGAAGAACAAATAAAAAAAGAAGAATATTTATAATATTTATACTTGGGGGCGCATTTTGCGCTCCCGATTTGCCGATGCAATAATCCGACGGCATAAAACCGTTCAAGACGATACGGATTTTATTTTTTGTTCTCCGATTATTTTATAAAGTGCCGTATACGTTTTAAACGAAATATTTTTTATGTTTTCTGTGTTTACGGTATTGTGAACATATTCATCCGAAAAATCCGCAACAAATATATTTGGGGAATATTGCGGCAGTTTGCCGCAGAAATACAAAATCAATCCTTTTGTTATTGCCGGCGATACAAAAACAGGCAATCCCAATGATTTGAGTGCTGTGGATATAATATAAAAATTATCATCGGGAATATGGAAATTAATATTACGGCAGGCATATTTTTTTAAAATCGAAAGCGTTTTATCGGGTTCGGCACAAATTGTTATATCCGAAAAACGATTTACAAGAAATTCAAGTATCGGCGGACTTTCGGCAGAATCTTCGGTAATAATTTTTGACGGTTTAAGCATACGCAAAATGATTTTAAGCAATAATGAATTATTACATGATAAAAACGTTACATCATTATCTCCGATTTTTATTTTTTCAGCGAAATACGGACGAAAAAAATTATTTTTTTCTTGTTCTTTTCGTATAATTGCATAATTCATACAAACCACCTCACTGAAATATATGAAAATTTTAATAAAATTATTAAAAAGTATTGCATTTTTATACCGACTTGTTGTATAATATATATGTGTGATTAAAATTATCGTAAAACGATAAAATATAAAATTGAAAGGATAGATTTATTATGGCACAGGTTACAAAAGATACTATAATTATGGATGTACTGAAAATTGACGAGGGTACTGCTCCGTTCTTTTTTGAAATAGGAATGCATTGTTTGGGTTGTCCGTCCGCAAGCGGAGAATCAATAGAACAGGCTTGCATGGTTCACGGTGTGGACTGCGATGAACTCGTGAATAAAATCAACAACTATCTTGCGAATAAATAATCGGAGGAATTAAAAATGTCAACAAAAGTTTTAATCGGCGCACAATGGGGCGACGAGGGAAAAGGCAAAATAACAGATATTCTTGCCGCGGATTCTGAGGTGGTTGTTCGTTCGATGGGCGGAAACAATGCCGGTCACACGGTTGAAGCGAACGGAGTGAAGTATAAACTTCATCTCATTCCGTCCGGAATATTGAACAGCAATACGCTTTGCATTATAGGTAACGGCACGGTTATAGACCCCAAAGCGTTGCTTGAAGAAATTGATATGCTTAAAGAAAGAGGCATTTCAACAGACAATCTCAAAATTGACTATCGCGCACACGTTATTATGCCGTATCACCGTGTGCTTGACGGATTGAGCGAAAAAGCAAGAGGCAAAGCCGATATTGGCACAACAAAATCCGGAATCGGTCCTTGTTATATGGATAAAGCCGAAAGAAGCGGTATAAGAATTTATGACCTTATTCATGCAGATATATTTGCCGAAAAAGCAAACGCGAACATAGATTTTAAAAACCGCATTATTTCCGAAATATACGGTGCAGAGCCGATTGATAAATCGGCTGTAATTGCCGAATATGCCGAATATGCGAAAAAAATCGCAAAATATGCCTGCGACACAACCGTATTGCTTTATGATGCAATACGTGCGGATAAAAAAGTTTTGTTCGAAGGAGCGCAGGGTACATTGCTTGATATCGACCTCGGTACATATCCATATGTTACATCTTCTCATCCGACAACGGGCGGTGCCTGCATCGGAAGCGGAATAGGTCCAACATTAATCAATGAATGTATCGGTATTGCCAAAGCATATACAACCAGAGTGGGCAAAGGTCCTTTCCCGACAGAACTTTTTGACGAAACCGGCGATGCCATAAGAAACAAAGGCGGAGAGTTCGGAACAACCACAGGCCGTCCGAGACGTTGCGGCTGGCTTGATTTGCTTATTCTTAAGTATTCCGTAAGAACAAGCGGTCTTACATCACTTGTTATAAATAAAATGGATACGCTTTCGGATATGGGTGATTTAAAAATATGTACGGCATATAAGAAAAACGGTAAAATTATTACCGAATTTCCCGCTACAATCGAAGAACTTGAGGGCTGTGAACCGGTTTATGAACAAATGAGCGGTTGGACAGGAGATATAAGCAATATCCGCAATTTTGACGAACTTCCCGATGGTGCGAAACAATATATTTATAAAATCGAGGAAGTTGCCGGAGTTAAAGTATCTATGATTGGCGTTGGTCCGAACCGCACGGAAAATATTATCAGATAAGGTCGGATTGTATGAACACAAAAAAAGCCGTAATAATAACGGCATTTGTTACTTTCTTTGCAACTGCCGCATTGTCAGTCGGAGTATGGAGCATATATAATTCCGGTGTGCTTTCTATGCTTGGAATAGGCATGAACGGAAACTACTCCGCATCGTCGGTTTTGCGCGCAGAAAAAATCATAAAATCTTCGTATTATGAAGATATTGATGACGAAACCCTTTACAAAGGTGCTTTGCAGGGTATGATGGCATCTCTTAACGACCAGTACAGTTGGTTTGTTGACGAAAATTCTTACAAGGAATTGGTACAGGATTTGGGCGGCAAATATACAGGAATCGGCGTTAATGTTACAATCGATGCCGATGACGGACTTATAACCGTTGTATCACCCATTGAAGATACACCGGCATTTAAATCCGGAATATCCGCCGGAGATAAAATCATTTCCATTAACGGAACACCTGTCGGCAAAAGCAATTATCAAGATGCAATAAGTATGATGCGCGGTTCGGGAAACGATGTCGGTGAAGAAATCAAGCTTATAATAAGACGTGCCGCAACCGGTGCGGACGAAGACATAGTTTTAAAACGCGAAGAGATTATTCTTAAAACCGTGAAATACAAAATGCTTGATGATAAAGTCGGATATATTCGAATAACAAGCTTCGACGAAAATACCGGAAACGAATTTGTTTCCGCACTTTCGGAACTTGAGGGATTGAAAGGTCTTGTAATTGATTTGAGAAACAACGGCGGCGGTATGCTTGAGCCTACACTCAAGATTGCCGATACATTGTTACCCGAAGGGCTTATAACATATTTTGAATATCGAAACGGCGAAAGAACGGAATATAAATCCGATGCGGATTTTCTTGATATTCCACTTTCGGTATTGATTAACGGTTCGAGTGCAAGCGCTTCCGAAGTGCTTTCGGGTGCAATCCGCGACCATGCGCGAGGAACTCTTATAGGTGAAAAATCTTTCGGAAAGGGAATTGTTCAGTCTGTATTGCCTTTCATGCGTACAAAAGACGGAGAAACGGCAATATACATCACAACCTCAAGATATTTTACGCCAAACGGCGAATGTATACACGAGCAGGGAATTTCTCCGGATATTCAGGTCCCTATGCCGGAAGCATATTCAAGTATGTCTTTTGATGAATTGACGTTAGAACAGGATTCACAGCTTGAAACGGCATATCTTGATGTTTTATCAAAACTGAAATAAACCCAAAATTACCGTAAATATTAACCGACCCCCAAAAACTCAGACTAAATTCTGATGTTCGGAGGTCGGTTTTTGTATCAAAACATAATCTCAAATCTTGTATATGTAAACGCTTTTTTTGGATTTCGGCTGCAATATAGATGCAATATTTTCAAATGATTTGACAACTTTCGTTGTCATGAATTGGCTTCGCCTTGATTTGTTGCTTTCGCAAATAATGCACGAAGTGCAATTCATGAGCCGTAAGGCTCTTTTCATGAAACCGCAGATTTCAACTCTTGCCGTCAGGCAATTCATTGAAAAAAGCGTTTACAATATGTAAACGCTTTTTTCTGGCTCCCCCTGTTGGACTTGAACCAACGACCCTATGATTAACAGTCATATGCTC
>CAYQKW010000030.1:0-22823 GCA_964418245.1 uncultured Oscillospiraceae bacterium | reverse complement strand
TAAGCAATACTCTTTTGTATTTTGGCTGCATAACGTCATTCCCCTTCTTAATATACGATATCTTTTAATTCCAATATTCTTATTTTTTAAAAAAGAGGAACACAAGTTCTGCGTCCCTCTTTGATTTTTACTCAGCCGATTTACCTGCCATTTTTTCAACTTCAGCCGCAAAGTCATCTTCACGTTTTTCAAGTCCTTCGCCTTTTTCAAAACGAACATAATCTTTGATTTCAATTTTTCCGCCGATTTCTTTACCTTTTTGTTCAAGGTATTTTTTAACGCTCAAATCGCCGTCTTTAATAAATTCCTGGTCAACAAGGCAAACTTCCTGATAAAATTTATTAATTCTTCCGATTATCATTTTTTCAACGATATTTGCCGGTTTACCTTCGTTGAGAGCCTGCTGTGTAAGGATTTCTTTTTCTTTTTCAACAACCTCTGCCGGAACCGCATTACGGTCAAGATATTGTGCCGATGCTGCCGCAACCTGCATTGCTACATCTTTTCCGGTTTCTGCAAACACATCACCTTTTTCGCCTTCAACGTCAAAGTTTACCATAACGCCGATTCTGCCGCCGCCATGTATATATGTCACAACATTGCCTTCATATCTTGCAAATCTTCTGATTGTCATATTTTCGCCGATTGTGAAGATTTTTTCTTTCAAAACATCGTCAACTGTTTTTCCGTCACTGTAATTCAATGCTTTAAGTACATCAACATCTGCCGGATTTTCTTCCGCAACAATTTTTGCCAATGCCGAAACAAAAGTTTTAAATTCGTCATTTTTTGCAACGAAATCTGTTTCGGAATTTACTTCTATTATACTTCCCACGGTTGAATCGGCATTCACATATGTTTCAACAATACCTTCGGAAGCTATTCTTCCGGCTTTTTTAACTGCTTTTGCAAGACCTTTTTCTCTTAATATCTCTATAGCCTTGTCTTTATCGCCCTCTGCTTCCGTAAGAGCTTTTTTACAGTCCATCATTCCACAGCCTGTCATCTCTCTGAGTTCTTTAACTGCCGCTGCTGTTATATTCATATAAAATTCCTCCGTTTTTATTTATTTCACAAAAAAGGCTGCAACAGATTTTCCTGCCACAGCCTTCTTAAGACTTCCGGAAAACCCGGTTTTAATTATTCGGCATCTGCTTCGGCTTCCTCTTCGGCAACCTCAGCTTCATTACCCTGTCTTCCCTCCATAACAGCGTCTGCCATTGCACCGGCAATAAGTTTTACCGCACGAATAGCATCGTCGTTTCCGGGGATTACATAATCAACCTCATCAGGGTCACAGTTTGTATCCACAATTGCAACTACCGGAATATTAAGTCTTTTTGCTTCGGCAATAGCAATTTTTTCTTTTCTTGGGTCAACAACAAACATTGCTCCCGGCAGTCTTTTCAAATCTTTGATACCGCCGAGGAATTTCTCAAGTTTATCCATTTCGCCTTTCAATTTGCTTACTTCTTTTTTCGGAAGTAAATCGAAAGTTCCGTCTTCCTCCATTTTATGGAGCTGTGCAAGTCTGTCAATTCTTTTTCTTATTGTTTTGAAATTTGTAAGCATACCGCCGAGCCAACGGTTGTTTACAAAGAACATATTAACTCTTTCCGCTTCTTCTTTTATAGCGTCTTGAGCCTGTTTTTTTGTTCCGACAAAAAGCACATCTTGACCGTTTGCCGCAACTTCGCGGATAAACGAATATGCTTCGTCAACTTTCTTCACGGTTTTCTGCAAATCTATAATGTAGATTCCGTTTCTTTCCGTAAAAATATACTCTTTCATTTTCGGATTCCATCTGCGAGTTTGATGTCCGAAATGTACACCTGCTTCAAGCAGTTGTTTCATTGATACTGCTCCCATTTTAAACACCTCCGGTTTTATTCCTCCATCCCGCAAAAAATTTACCGAAAAACCGCGGGAGCAACCGCCGGCACCGTTTCGGTATACACAGGATGTGCATATTTTTCAACTATATTAGTTTATCACAAAATGATAAAAAATGCAAGGTTTTTTTAAAAAATTGTAAATTAATTATACTGTGGCTGTTTTTTTGACACAATTTTTGTATGCTTTGCACAACTACATATATTTTTTTATTTCTTCTTTGATAGAATACATTTCAAGGTCAATTTCGTCAAGCCTGTCGGCACATCTTGTGAGCCTGTTTTCAAGTTCTTTCGGTATATTTATTGCCGATTTGTAATATATTTTATGTTCAATACTTGCCCACAAATCCATACTTATTGACCTGAACTGAACTTCTGTTATAACATTTTTTGTTTCATTTGATAAAAATATCGGAACTTCTATCAACATATGCAAAGAACGATAGCCGTTGGGTTTGGGATTTGCAATATAATCTTTAATTTTTATAACCTTCACATCGTCCTGCTGTTCAAGCATTTTGGCAACCGTGTAAACATCTTTTGCAAATGAACACGTCACTCTGACACCGCCAATGTCATGCACATATTTTTCGGCATTTTCAACCGTTGGTGCTCTGCCGGCTTTTATAAGTTTTTTCACTATCTGCTGTGGGTCTTTCACCCTTGTTGTTATATGCTCTATCGGATTATAATCATGCAAAAAGTGATATTCTTCATTTAATATATTAAGCTTTGTTTCTATTTCGTCAATCCCGAATTTGTTAAGCAAAAACAAGTGTTTCCATTTGTCTGCATTTTCGGCGGAAAGCTGTGTTTCCAACATCATATTATTCATTTTAAATTCCTTTTTGTACTTCCTTTTCTTTTCACATAAATGTATATTTTTAACACAAAAAAACTTTAAGGGGATGATAAATCACCCCCTTGTATTATCAGCTTAAACGTTGTCTGATTAAACTATTTATAATGTGTCCGTCACATCTTCCGTTTACTTTCGGCATTATCACCGACATAACTTTGCCCATGTCTTTCATGGAAGAAGCCCCTGTTTCGGCGATACATTCATCAACAATTTTTTGGATTTCCTCTTCAGACAATTGTGAAGGCAGGTATGGCATTAAAATATCAATTTTTCTCTTGAGTTCGTCAATCAAATCCTGTCTGCCGCTTTTTTCATATTCCGGTAAAGCATCTTTATATTTCTTTACCTCTTTTGCGATTATATTTACTATGCCGTCATCATCCAAAGTTGCAAGGTTGTCTTTTTCATATTGCAAAACCGCCGCTCTCGCAAGCTGTAAGGTGTTCTTTTTTACAATATCTTTTTCACGCATCGCAACTTTTAATTCATCTAAAAGTTTTTCCTTTAAATTCATAATTACACCGATTATTTATACTTTCTTTTTCTTGCTGCTTCAGATTTCTTTTTACGTTTCACGCTGGGTTTTTCATAATGTTCTCTCTTTCTCAGCTCCGATAAAACACCCGATTTTGCACAGGAATGTTTAAATCTGCGTAATGCGCTCTCTAAAGACTCATTTTCTCTAACTTTTATCTCAGCCATGATTTTCCCTCCCTCCGCTTTGAACAATCCTACAAAATTTGCCAATTATAGGAAGTCTGTAGCGTTACACACCATATATTATATTATACAACTTTTCAATTGCTTTGTCAAGTACTTTTTGTAACTTTTTTCTTTTTTATAAATTGCGATATAAAATATCCGCAGATATTAACTCGCATTTAATTGAATTTTTAATATATCCGATGATATATCCGAAAATATTTTTATACACAGAAAATCGGATACCGCATTAACCGCGGTACCCGATTTTTATTATAAAAACACAATTAATATATGCTTGCTTATTTCATGGAATTTTCATAAGCGGAAATCATTTTTTTAACCATCTGTCCGCCTACGGAACCCGCTTGTTTTGATGTTAAATCGCCGTTGTAACCCTGTTTAAGGTTCACGCCGACTTCACTTGCGGCTTCCATTTTAAACTTATTCATTGCATCTTTTGCTTCCGGTATAACTATTTTATTTTTTGACATTTTAATTTCACTCCTGTAATTAATTTATATCGCACCTTTGAGGTACAGGATTATTTTATGTCGAAAACAGTTTTATATACCGGAAATTTTTGTTATTTAATTAATTTTATAAACATATCGTTATATGCCTTCTGCCATTTTTCGGGATCCTCCGGCATATACTCGGTAACATCGAAAGAATTTCTCACAACCGCTCTTGCTTCGCTTAAATCTTTGATTTTGCCGAGTGCCGTAAGCTGCATTAACGCATTTCCCGTGCTTGTTGCCTCAACCGGACCCGCAACCACTTTTTTACCGGTTGCGTTTGCGATAAATTTACATACCATTTTATCTTTAATACCGCCGCCGAGCATATGTATTACATCTATTTTTTTGCCCAAAGTATCTTCAAGACCTTTAACGGCATATGCACATTTCATTGCAAGACTCTGCGCAATACATCTTATAACCTCGCCCTCGGTTTCGGGAACGGGCTGATTTGTATTTTTGCAATATTCTCTTATTCTTTTCGGCATGTTTCCCGGTCCGGCAAACGCCTCGAAATCAGGGTCTATAAAACTTTTTAATTCATCGGCTTTCCATGCTGCGTTTTCAAGGTCCGCAAACGAATATTCCTTGCCCTCTCTTATCCACTGTCTGCGGCTTTCCTGAATTATCCAAAGACCCATTATGTTTTTAAGGAAACGTATTGTATTGTCCACGCCGCCTTCGTTTGTGAAATTATATTCAAAGCTTTTATCCGTTATAACCGGTGTTTTTTCTTCAACACCCAAAAGTGCCCAAGTTCCACTGCTTATATATGCATAATTATATCCGTCTTTTGCCGGAACACTTGCAACGGCAGATGCCGTATCGTGTGAGCCAACAGCTATTACGGGAACTTTTTTGCAGCCGAGCTCTTCGCATATATCATCTGTGAGATAACCTACAATGCTTCCCGGCTGAACAATATCGCAGAATATATCGGACGGAATATCCAGCTCGTCCATAAGCTCCGTATCCCACTGTTTTGTGTTCGGATTCAAAAGCTGTGATGTTGATGCGATTGTATATTCGTTTTTCATTTCTCCCGTGAGGAAATAGTTGAACAAATCGGGTATGAACAACAGTTTTTTTGCCGATTTGAGCGTTGTATCCTCGCTTCTTACCATTGAAAGCAACTGAAAAATCGTATTAAAGAAATTGAACTGTATGCCGGTACGGTTGAATATATTTTCTTTTCCGGCGATTTCAAATGCTTTTTCCATCATGCCGTCTGTTCTTTTATCTCGATAGTGATACGGATTTCCGAGAAGCTGTCCGTTTTCGTCCAGCAAACCGAAATCAACACCCCAAGTATCTATACCGATTGCCTCAAAGTCTCCGTTTCCGCTGTTCACTGTTTTTAATATTCCCTGCTTAATCTCATGAAACAGTCTTAAAACGTCCCAATGATACGCACCCGAAACCATTACGGGGTCGTTGGAAAATCTGTGCATTTCCGTCATATTAACTTTTGTGCCGTCATATTCAAAGAGCATTGCTCTTCCGCTTGATGCACCAAAATCAAATGCTAAAACTTTTGAATACATTTTTATCAATCCTTCCATATTTCTTTTATTGACGCCGTCATTGATGCGGCATTTTGTAAATCCGACGGTATAATGAGTTTTGTTGCCTGACCGTCCGCAACTTCTTTTAATGCTTCATAACTTTTAAGTACCAACACCTGTTTTGATGGTGATGATTCGTTAAGCAATGCTATGCCGTCTGCCGTTGCTTTCTGCACACGAAGAATTGCCTCGGCTTCACCCTCGGCACGTCTTATGGTTGCTTCTTTTTCGGCTTCCGCACGCAAAATCTGCGATGCTTTTTCTGCCTCCGCACGCAAAATCTGTGCTTCCTTTTCACCCTCGGCAACAAGAATTGAGGATTTTTTCTCGCCCTCGGCACGCAATATCGCTTCACGTCTTTCACGTTCCGCTTTCATCTGTTTTTCCATTGCATCTCTTATTTCCTTTGGAGGAATTATATTTTTAAGCTCCACACGGTTTATTTTTATTCCCCACGGGTCTGTGGCTTCATCAAGTATTGTACGCATTTTTGTATTGACGGTATCTCTTGATGTAAGTGTTTCGTCAAGTTCCATATCGCCTATTATATTACGCAAGGTTGTTGCCGTGAGATTTTCTATTGCCGTTATTGGTCTGTCCACACCATATGTATAAAGTTTAGGGTCTGTTATCTCATAATATATTACGGTATCTATCTGCATGGTAACATTATCTTCCGTAATAACCGGCTGCGGCGGAAAATCCACCACTTGCTCTTTCAGAGATACTTTTTTAACAATTTTATCTATAAACGGAATTTTTATGTGCAATCCCACGCTCCATGTTTCCTTATAAGCGCCGAGCCGTTCGACTATAACAGCACTTGCCTGCGGAACAATCTTTATGTTTGACGTTATAACTATAAGAACCAGTATTAACAAAACTATTATGTATCCCATTGTTTCATCTCCTCAAATTATACATTTTTTATAGGTTTAACCATAAGCTTAACACCTTCCATGCCGCAAACTTCAACCATATCGTTTATTTCGATTACAGCATCGTTTTCGACATTCCGTGCCGACCAATATTTGCCTCCGATTTTAACTTCGCCGACAGCGTTTAAATTATCCACACGCATTGTTACCACGGCAGTTTTTCCTATAAGACTGTCTGCATTTGTAGGCGTTTTTTTCATAAGCCGCACAGCCGCAGGTCTTGTGAAAATCAGCAAAATCACTGCCGCCGCTATACACACGGCAAGCTGTGTGTACAGCGAAAAGCCGAGCATTGCGGCAATCATCGCAAATATTGCTCCGACAGCAAACCATATTGTTACAAGACTCACCGTTGCCGCCTCGATTATAAACAAAATCACGGCAAACACAATCCACATAATTTCAGGGCTGAGCATTGCTCTACCTCCTTATTTTTGCAGTTGTCCGAGGCTCGACGCTTTGAGATATGCGTTTATAAATCCGTCTATATCTCCGTCCATAACCGCTCCTATATTTCCCATTTCATAATTCGTTCTGTGGTCTTTAACCAAATTATACGGATGGAATACATACGACCTTATTTGCGAACCCCATGCAATTTCTTTCATATCACCTTTAATATCGTCTATTTTTTCCATTTTTTCGCGTTCCGCAATTTCAAGCAATTTGGATTTCAGCATTTTCATACACGTTTCACGGTTCTGAATCTGCGACCTTTCGGTTTGACACGATACAACAACTCCTGTCGGTATATGTGTCATTCGCACTGCGGATTCCGTTTTATTGACATGCTGACCGCCGGCTCCGCTTGCACGGTAAGTATCCACTTTCAAATCCTCAGGTTTGATATTTATTTCAATATCATCGTCAAACTCCGGCATTACATCAAGCGATGCAAACGATGTATGACGTCTGCCGGCAGCATCAAACGGTGATATTCTTACAAGTCTGTGAACACCTTTTTCCGTTTTTGCATATCCGTATACGTTCGTTCCCGAAATCATCATTGTAACACTCTTAACACCGGCATCGTCACCGTCCAAAATATCAAGAATTTTAACTTCAAATCCTCGGCGTTCCGCCCAACGTACATACATACGCATAAGCATCTGAACCCAATCCTGCGCTTCCGTTCCGCCTGCTCCGGCATGGAGTGATAAAATTGCGTTATTTTTATCATACGGACCGGTGAGCAGCGTTTCAAGACACATATTTTCATATGTCTGCTTTAATTCCTTGAAACTTTCCAGAACTTCCTTTGCCGCTTCTTCGTCATCTTCTTCATTTGCCATATCGGCAAGCAACAACAGCTCCTCCCATTTTGTTTCAAGCTTTTCATAAGCATCTGTCTTGTCTTTAAGCTGTTTTGTCTTTTTTAATATTTTTCCTGATTTTTCCATATCATCCCAGAAACCCGGCTGTGCGGCTTCCCGTTCCAATGCTTCAATCTCTTTTTTGGCATTATCCAAGTCAAAGTGAATCCCTCAATTCCGTAATGCCTTTTTCCATTGACTTGAGTTCTGCTTTGCACTCGTCAAGTTCTATCATTAAAATCACATCCTATTCAATAATCGGCTTATCCGCATTTCGGTTATTTGCCGCAACATTTTTTGTATTTTTTACCCGAGCCGCACGGACACGGGTCGTTTCGTCCGACTTTTTTACCGACTTTTACGGTACGTGCAGACGGTTCTTCGCTTCCGTCGCCGTGAGTTGCCGTAACCGGTTTTGCAACCTGTTCGCGTTCCTGTTTCACTTCGGGACGAACATTCAGAAGCATTTTCACGGTATCGTTCTTTATGCTGTCGGTCATATGTTCAAACATATCCATTCCCTCGAATTTATATTCGACAACAGGGTCTTTCTGTGCATATGCCCTAAGAGTTATTCCTCGGCGGAGCTGATCCATAAGGTCAATATGGTCCATCCATTTTGAATCTATGTTTCTGAGCATTACGACACGTTCAACCTCGCGCATATTTTCACCGAAAGCTTCCTCTTGCATTGCATATCTTTCTTTTGCCTTTTCGATAACCTGTTCGGTAAAAGATTCAATTGTTTCTTTTTCTTTGAATTTATCGTCAAACACAAGTTCGCCCTGCGGATAGAGGAAACTTTCCAGAGCTGTTTGAAGCCCCTGCAAATTCCAGTTTTCGGGGAACTGTTCTTCGCCTGTATACTGCAATACAGTGTTTTTGCAAACATCAACAAGCATTTTATCTATACTCGGTTTCAAGTTTTCGCCGCTTAAAACCTTTTGACGTTCACCGTAAATAATTTTACGCTGTTCGTTCATAACCTCATCATATTCAAGCACGTGTTTACGTGTGTCGAAGTTTCTGCCCTCAACCTTTTTCTGGGCATTTTCAATTGATTTTGTAAGCATGGAATGTTCAATCGGTTCATCATCTTTCAGTCCGAGTGCATTTACCATGTTTTTAAGTTTATCCGAGCCGAAAAGTCGCATCAAATCATCGTCAAGCGACAGAAAAAAACGTGTTGTACCGGGGTCTCCCTGACGGCCTGCACGACCTCTTAACTGATTATCTATACGTCTGGACTCGTGACGTTCCGTACCGATTATGCAAAGACCGCCGTTTCTTTTTACTTCATCGCCCTCTATCGAGATAATCTCTTTATGTTTGTCGTAACTTGACTTATAGAGTTTGCGCGCTTCAAGAATTTCTTCATTATCCGTATCGGCAAATCCCATGGCTTCGGATATAACCTCATCGGTATATCCGGCTTTAATCAAATCGTTTTTGGCAAGAAATTCCGCATTTCCTCCAAGCATAATATCCGTTCCTCGACCTGCCATGTTTGTTGCAATCGTTACGGCACCTTTTTTACCCGCCTGCGATATAATCTGTGCTTCTTTTTCGTGATATTTCGCATTAAGAACTTCATGCTTAATTCCGTTACGTTTAAGCATTGCACTCAATATTTCGGATTTTTCGATTGAAATCGTGCCGACAAGCACCGGCTGTCCTTTTGCATGACATTCCGCCGTATAAGCAACAACCGCATCGAATTTTGCCTTTTCCGTTTTATATACAACATCAGGCAAATCTTTTCTCAAAAGCGGTTTGTTTGTCGGTATTTCAACAACATCAAGGCTGTATATCTGCTGGAACTCCGTTTCTTCGGTAAGTGCTGTACCGGTCATGCCCGAAAGTTTTTTGTAAAGTCTGAAATAGTTTTGGAACGTTATTGTTGCAAGCGTTTTACTTTCTCTTGCAACATGAACGCCTTCTTTTGCCTCTATTGCCTGGTGCAGACCCTCGCTGTATCTTCTGCCTATCATAAGACGTCCGGTAAATTCATCAACTATAAGTACTTCATCGTCCTGCACCACATAATCTATATCGCGGCGCATAACGCCGTGTGCGCGTATTGCCTGATTTATATGGTGCGAAAGCGTTGTATTTTTCAGGTCTGAAAGATTCTCGACTTTAAAATATTCTTCTGCCTTGGCGATACCGCGTTTTGTAAGCGTTACCGTATGTGCTTTTTCATCAACAAGATAGTCCGCTTCAACATCGTCGTTGTCTTCTTTTGTATCGAAAGATTCTTTTTTAAGACAAGTAAGCCCCGCCGCAAATCTGTCAACTATTTGATACAGCTGTGTTGACTCTTCGCCCATACCGGATATTATGAGCGGCGTTCTTGCTTCATCTATGAGGATTGAGTCAACCTCGTCCACAATTGCAAACGGATGCCCTCTTTGCACCATTTCTTCTTTATAGATAACCATATTATCTCTCAAGTAATCAAAACCGAGTTCGTTGTTTGTGCCGTAAGTAATATCGGCGGCATATGCTTTTCTTCTTTCTTCACTGCTCATACCGCTTAATATAAGCCCTACCGATAAACCCAAAAATCTGTAAAGTTTGCCCATCCATTCACTGTCACGTTTTGCAAGATAATCATTTACGGTAACAATATGAACACCTTCACCGGCAATTGCGTTAAGATATGCCGGAAGTGTTGCCACAAGCGTTTTTCCCTCACCGGTTTTCATTTCGGCTATTCTGCCCTGATGAAGTACAATACCGCCTATAATCTGCACCTTAAAATGACGCATACCAAGAACTCTCCACGCGGCTTCCCTCACAACCGCAAACGCCTCCGGAAGCAAAGCATCAAGAGTTTCTCCGTTTTGATAACGTTTTTTAAATTCCTGTGTTTTTTCCGCAAGCTGGGCGTCTGTCAGCTTTTCAACCGTAAACGCCAGACTTTCGACCGTATTCGCTATCGGAATTATACGTTTCAATTCCCTTTCGCTGTATGTTCCGAACACTTTTTCAAATAAATTTTTCATTCCGCTGCTCCTTTATCTGTTTTGTTTTCTTCTGTTTCCGGCTGTTCATTTTTAATATCGTTCTGCGAAAACAGTTTTTCAAACGTTTCTCCGTCAAGCTTTTCAAATTCAATCAGTGCCTGTGCTATAATATCAAGTTTTTCTCTGTGTATCTCCAGCAATTTTATGCATTCTTCGTATGACTTTTCTATAAGCTCTCTGATTTCGTTATCAATCAACGATGCTGTTTCTTCACTGCAATTTCTTGTTTGTGTCCAATCTTTTCCGATAAACACTTCATCATGCGACGAGCCGAACGCAATCGGTCCCAATTTATCGCTCATTCCGTATTTTGTAACCATCTGTCTTGCAAGTTCGGATGCACGTTCAATATCATTTGATGCTCCCGTACTTATATCGCCGAGAACAACAGCTTCCGCCGCACGTCCGCCGAGAAGTATTTTAAGTTCTTCAAGCATCTGTATTTTTGTTGCATACATGCGGTCTTCTTTCGGAAGGTGCATTGTATATCCGCCCGCTCTGCCTCTCGGTATAACCGACACTTCATGTACCGGGTCTTGATTCGGCATGAGCCTTGTTATAACCGCATGACCGGCTTCGTGATATGCCGTAAGCTTCTTTTCTTTGGCACTCACAATTTTCGATTTCTTTTCCGCACCCATCATAACTTTCATGAGTGCCATTTGTATATCTTCGTTATCAATTGCGTTTTTCTTTCGTCTTGCCGCAAGCAGTGCCGCTTCGTTCATAAGATTTTCCAAATCCGCACCTGTGAATCCGGCAGTTGTTTTTGCAACAACTTTAAGGTCTACTTCCGGTGCAAGCTTTTTGTTTTTGGAATGAACCTTCAAAATATCTTCTCGACCCTGAACATCCGGAGAATTAACAACAATTTGTCTGTCGAATCTGCCGGGACGCAACAGTGCCGGGTCCAATATATCCGGTCTGTTTGTTGCCGCCATAACAATTACGCCTTCGTTCACGCCGAACCCGTCCATTTCAACAAGCAATTGATTAAGCGTCTGTTCTCTTTCGTCATGACCGCCGCCCAGGCCTGCGCCTCTGTGACGTCCGACCGCATCTATTTCGTCGATAAAAATAACTGCCGGAGTTGATTTTTTTGCTTCGTCGAACAAATCTCTCACCCTTGCCGCTCCAACGCCGACAAACATTTCGACAAAATCCGAACCGCTTATGCTGAAAAACGGAACCCCTGCTTCTCCGGCAACTGCCTTTGCAAGCAATGTTTTACCCGTTCCCGGAGGACCGACAAGCAAAACACCTTTTGGTATTCTTGCACCGAGTGCCGTGTATTTCTGCGGACTTTTGAGAAAATCCACAATTTCTTCCAAATCTGCTTTTTCTTCGTCCGCACCGGCAACATCATTAAACGTAACCTTATTTTTCATATCCGACAGCGACTTTGCACGGCTTTTACCGAAATTCATAACCTTGCCGCCTCCGCCGCCCTGCATCTGTTTGAAGAAAAATATCCAGAACCCTATGAGCAGAACACCCATCACAAGATACGGCAAAAACGACAGCCACCATGGGGTTTCCGGCGGTGCCGGCGTATCGACTTTAAACGTCGCATCTGTTTTGATAAGTTCTTTTATCTCTTCTGTTGCAAACATCAGAAATATACTTTCCGACGGTATTTCAACCGCTATTTCTGTTCCGTTTTTAAGCTTTGCGTAAACAGCCGTTTGTTCAACACTCAGCTCCGCAACCTGCTTATCGTCAAGATAACGCAACAGGTCGCCCATTGATTTTTTGCCTATCTGCGGTGTTTGCTGACCCATAAGCATATATATGCCTATCAGAACAACAAGTGCCGCCGCATAAAAACCAATATTTCTAAATGCCCTTTTCAATTTTTTCACTCTCCTTGAATTTTCGCCGTTCAGACATTGTATATGTCCGGTTTTAATACTCCTATATATGGTAAACCGCGATATTTTTCGTTATAGTCAAGGCCATAGCCCACAACAAACTGATCGCCAATTTCAAAACACGAAAAATCCGCTTTCACATCTATAACTCTTGCCGCTTTTTTATCGAGGCACGTGCATATTTTAACATCTTTTGCACCGCGTTCGATAAAATCTTTTTTAAGTGCCGCAAGTGTTCTTCCTGTATCGACAATATCTTCAACCAGAATCACTTTTTTCCCTGTTATATCGGCACGTATATCCTGCAAAATTCGTATCACACCGGTTGAATGCGCTCCGTCGTAGCTTGATGCCGTTATAAAATCCAATACCGCATTGGTATCGAGATTCCGTACAAGGTCTGCGGAAAATATGTAGCTTCCTTTCAGCACGGTAACAACAACATATTCTTCCTCGTCAGCATATTCTTTTTTAATTAATTCTCCGACTTTTTTCACCTTATCCGCAATTTCTTTTTCGGTAAAAAGAATTTCAGAAATATCCTTATTCATTATTATACTCTCCTTGTTTAAATTTTAAAACAATCTTGATTTATTTTTTTTTATATTTTTTTAATACATCGGAACTTGCCGTTCCGTGTATGTACACCACTTCTCCGTTTACCGTGACAATCGGTATTCTGTCTCTTTCGGACTGCGGTATTTTTTTTGAAATAAAAATATCTTTTATTTTTTTTGTCATACCGTTTACTTTTATTCTGTCGCCGTTTCTGCGGCTTCTTATATGAATTTCCGCATTTTCAGGAAGTGTTATGCCACCCTTTTCCGAAACGGCATACAATCCGCATTCCGGGATATATACACTTTTGTTTTCAAACAGAACATCAAATTCGCATTTCTGATTTTTTTTGCCTATAATAAGATTATTATATGATATTTCGGCTCTGCCGCCTGTAATATCTATTGACTTCCCGGTTGTTCCTCCATATGCAAGTTTTATAACAGCTTCCGCCTTTTCAAAATCAAGTTCCGCCCCAACAGCACGTGCCATTTTAATCAAAACACGCCGCACAATTGCCGAATGAAGTTTCTTCTCAATCGAATATACTGCCTGTCCGTTTTTCAGCGTTACATATTTTTCATAAGCTTTTTCCGCTTCATAATCCATATATTCATCGTCTTCCCTTGCAAGAGCCGACATTCGACATATTGACGATATAATCCGAGGATTGATTTTATGCATTTCCGGTAATACACAATGCCTTATTTTGTTTCGTGTATATTCCGTTTCCGCATTTGTTGAATCCGTGACATATTCAAGTCCGTTTTCGTTGCAGTAAGCCTCTATTTCACTGCGTTCAACCGTAATAATCGGACGAATAATATTTCCTCTTTTTTCGGAAATACCGCAAAGTCCTGTTATTCCGCTTCCGCGTATTATGTGATGAAGAACAGTTTCGGCATTATCGTTTTTATTGTGTGCCGTAGCAATTTTTCCGTTATTCCCTGCCAACTCCTCAAAAAAGCGGTATCTTTCTTCTCTTCCGGCGGTTTCTTCGGAAATTTTGTTTTCTGCGGCAATTTGCGGTATATTGCACTTTTTATACTTAAATTCTATGCCGAAATTTGCACAAAACTCTTTTGTGAACTCAAAATCTCTGTCTGCTTCTTCGCCGCGTATTCCATGATGAAGGTGTGCCGCCGCAAGCCTGAAGTCAAGCTCGTTTTGCAGACAATACAAAATATGTACAAGCGCCGTTGAATCGGCTCCACCGGAAAACCCGACAATTACTCGGTCGCCCGGCAGAATAAGTTTTTTATCTCTGATAAATTTTTTTACGTTTTCAAGAAGCATTGTTCACCTATTCATATTTATTCGTTATATTCATAAATCTTGTAAATTCACCGTTCCAGCCCAAATCGACAGTACAAACCGGTCCGTTACGATGTTTTGCTATAATACATTCCGCAACATTTTTCTTCTCGGTTGTCGGGTCATAATAATCCGGTCTGTGAAGAAAAATTACAATATCGGCGTCTTGCTCTATGGCACCGGATTCACGCAAATCACTTAACTGCGGTTTGTGGTCGGTTCTTGTTGCCGCCGCACGGCTGAGCTGAGAAAGTGCTATAACCGGCACATTAAGTTCTTTTGAAAGAACCTTAAGCGACCTTGAAATTTCTGAAATTTCCTGCTGACGGTTCTCGTTTCTGCGGCTGCCCTGCATAAGCTGAAGATAATCTATTATTATAAGTCCCAACCCTTTTTCAAGCTGAAGTTTTCTGCACTTTGCACGCATATCCGTAATTGTTATTCCGGGTGTGTCATCTATATAAAGCGGCGCATTCGATATTCTTCCGACCGACTCTGCAATTGCCGTCCAGTCATCGTCTTCAAGTTCTCCGCTTCTGATTTTTTCACCGGATACCAAAGATTCTGACCAGATAATTCTGCTGCCGAGCTGTTCTTTTGACATTTCAAGGCTGAACACCGCCGTCGGGACATTATATTTTATCGCCGCATTCTGCCCGATGTTAAGTGCAAAACTTGTTTTACCCATTGCCGGTCTTGCGGCAATAATTATCAATTCGGACTGATGAAACCCGTTTGTAACCTTATCAAGGTCGGTAAAACCGCTCGGAACACCGCTTGCTCTTCCATGATTTCTCGAAACCTCTTCAATGTTTGCAAAAGCCTGTACAAGCACGTCTTTCACATGAGAAAACCCCTGAAGATTACGATTCTGCAACAAATCATATATATATTTTTCGGAAGTGTCGAGTATTGCGGCAACATCGTCATCGCTGCCGTAACCAAGTTTTGCAATCTCGTTTGCGGCGTTTATAAGTCTGCGCAACGTTGCCTTGTCTTTAACTATCTTGATATACGACATCAAATTCTGCGTTGTCGGCACAATTTCTGCCAACCCGGCAAGATAATTGTAACTGCCGATTACTTCAAGATTGCTTCCGAGTTCTTTTGAAACCGTTACACCGTCAACCGGCTCTCCCCTGTTCCAAAGGCTGAGCATTGCTTCGTAAACAAGCTTGTTTTGCGGCAGATAAAAATCCTCTGACTGCAAGTTTTCGGCAACTGTTATCAAACAGTCAACGTCCATAAGCACACAGCCCAGCACAGACTGTTCCGCTTCGCTGTTATAGGGCAACCTGCCGACATTTATTGCTTCGTCCATTTCTTTACCTCTTAATTATTGAGCTGAATTTCCACTTTAAGCGACGCGGTAACTCCGGCATAAAGTTTGACCGGAAGTGTCATTTCTCCCACATTTTTGATGGGTTCACCCAAAACTATTTTTTTCTTATCAACAACAATATGATGTGTCATTTTAAGTTCGTTGGCAATTTCAGATGCTGTAACCGACCCGAAAAGCCTGCCGCCCTCTCCGCCTTTTGCTGATATGACAACCTTGACTTTCTCGATTTTTTCTTTTGTTTCCTCTGCCGCTTCTTTTTCTTTCATTTTTCTGTATTCGGCGGCATCTTTTTGACCTTTAAGTTCATTTAACGCACTCTTTGTTGCCTCTGACGCAAGTTTTTTCGGAAACAAAAAGTTTCTTGCATATCCGTCACTCACATTTATGAGATCGCCTTTTTTGCCCTGACCTTTTACATCTTGATTAAGTATTACTTTCATGTTATCAATCTCCGTTCTGCCGCCGAAGCGGCTAAAATAATTCATTTTTTCGCTAATCTTTGTTTAAATCAGCCATATATCCGTCAATTGCTTTTTTTATCATCCCTATAGCATCGCTTATGCTGCAATCGAGCTGTGCACCGGCAACAACATTATGTCCGCCGCCGCCTATCATTTCTGTTATGCGCTGTACATTTATTTTTCCTATGGAACGCGCACTCACATATGCAACACCGTTCTTTCTGCATACCGTAAATGATGCCGTTATCCCTTCTATTCCGAGCAAATCGTCGGCCGCCGCCGCATTGATACTCTGAATGTCGTAATAATTTGATTTTGTATATGAAATTGCAATACACTCTTTATATATTTCACAGTTTTTCATTATATCGGCTTTAAGGCTGTACACTTCCATATCATTCTGAAACAAGAGCTTAAGATTTGTTGAGTCCACACCCTTGCGTCTTAAATATGCCGCCGCCTCAAGCGTTCTTACACCTGTCTTAAATGTAAAGTTTTTCGTATCGAGTTCAATACCGGCATACAACGCTTCTGCGGCAACCGAGGATATACTTTTTCCGTCATCTATATACTGCAACAGTTCCGTGACCATTTCACATGCCGACGATGCATATGTTTCATGATATGCCAGTGATACATTCTGAATAAATTCGGCACTTTTTCTATGATGGTCTATAACCGCTATATTTTCTGTTTTCGAGAGCAGTTCTTCGCAATCTGTGATTGACGGTCTGAATACATCAACAACCACCAAAAGTGTATTTTCGTTAATTATTTCTTTTGCGGTATCTCCGTTTATTATGCAGTCTTTAAATTCTTCTTTTGCCTGCACACGCTTAAGCATTTTTGAAGTATAACTGCTTAATGTGTTTAAAACCACATATGCCGGTTTCCCCATTTTTCGTATTGTCGAAAGCATTCCGACAGATGCGCCGAACGAATCGAGGTCGGCATTTTTGTGTCCCATTATAATTACGTTTTCTGCCTGTGAAATCAACTGTTTGAACGCAAATGCCATAACGCGTGTTTTTACTCTTGTTGATTTTTCCTGTTCCTGAACACCTCCGCCGAAATATGTGAACTTTTCGGCATCTTTTATAACAACCTGGTCACCGCCGCGGCCGAGTGCCATATCCATTGCGTTTCTTGAATACAGCTCATTCTGACCGAAATTCGGTGCGTCCATGCCGATACCTATGCTGATTGTTACGGGCAGTTTGTTCCCGTTGTTTATGTTCTTTATTTTTTCGAGTATATCAAACTTGTTTTCTGTAAAGCCACCGAGATATTTATGTTCAAAAATAAAGAAATAGCGGTCTTTTTCAAGTTTTTTCACAATACCTTTTGTTTCTGCCGCCAAATCTACGATTTGCCTTTCTATGTTGCCGGCAAGCACCGATTTCACTTCATCCGGGGTATTCTGCATAACTTCATCGTAATTATCCACGATTATGGAACACACAACCGGTCTGGTTTCATCATACTGCTGCTTTAAATTCTCGTATTTTGTTTCCTCTACCCAATAAAGAGTTGCCGCCGCTTCCGCATCCTCCGGAGAGGTTACCGTTGTGAGTACGTTGAAAATTCTTCCTCCGCAGTTTACTCGTACAGTTTGGTTGTCGGGGTCAAAGAATTTATTTTTATCGGTATCCATCACAATATCGTCAAGCGTTATATCAAACGCGCCTTTCACTCCGAAAGTTGTTTTGAAGTTTTCGTTATACCATATCACACTTCCGCTTTTTTGAAATATTGCTATCGGCATCGGAAAATTCATCATAGATTCTCTTGTTGAATCATCAAAATGAAACACAAGCGACTGCACATAATTAAAAAGCTCTTTTTCGCGTTTTTTCTCATGTGCAAAGCTATATACCGTAACAGTAACCCAAACCGCAAGCCCTATTACCGATGCAATAAAATTATTCCCGGTCAAAAGCGGCAAAAGCGAAATTAAAAATATTATAACAAGATATGCCGCCGTATTTGACATGAATAATTTTGAAATTGATTTGTTATTCATTCTCATTCCTCCATATCGAAAAACGTTTTGCCGTATATGCTTATTCCGACGTTTTTCCGCATATGTTCATTTATAATAAAAAAATAAGCGTTCAAGATATTCAATTATATATTATTATATATTATACTATAAAAGTATAGAGGTAGTCAATAGTTTTTGCAAATTTTTGTGAAATTTTCAAAATCCGAAGCCGATTTTCAAAGCAAATCCCGTCTTTGCAAATCAGCACCGAATTTTTAAAACAGGGTCACAGCACAAAACCTTGATTTTTTATTTGTGAATTTTGCATCCAAAAAATCAAAAATCCGTCGCAAAGTGCATAAATACACAAAAATATCATGCTGTTTTAAGACCGAACAAATATATGCACCGCCAAAAGCATATAACTTTTGACGGTGCATATCAATGGTTTTTTATGCCGAAAAGAAGCTTCGGCGAAAGTATTTGTCTTTTATGTTATGCCGCAAGACGGTATATTCCCAAAATTATCATGATGATTCCCGGCAGCATTGCCGAAAGTTTGCTGTAACCGCCGCAAAACCGTCTGAATTTTGTGCCGATATAAATTCCGAAACTTAAAAATATAACTTGAAATATACCTGCCGCAAACGCAATTACAAACGCGTCCGCTCCGGCAAGCCCGAATCCTATTCCGGCCGCCAAAACATCTGCCGCAAGTGCAATCCCGATTATTAATGCTTCTTTGCCGTCAATCGTTCCCGATTTGTTAATATCCGTTATTTCCGGATTTTTAACTATCATAATTGTTATACCGAGCGATTTTACGACATGGGAATATATTTCTCCGCCGTCCGATATATCTTCGGGAATAAGTGTCTGCATCAAAAACCATATGCCTAAAGCAAAAAATATAAAACTTCCTGCCGCTTTTGCCGCGAACGGCGATATAAACAGCATTATTTTGTTGCCGAGAGTAATTGAAAGCAAAGCACCGAATGCTGTGCATATACCGATTATTATTTTTGAAGAAATCGGGATTTTTATCTTTTTAATACCGTATGAAAGTCCTGCCGCAACAGCGTCGGCACTCATAAGCATTGCGATGATAAAAAGCATGACACCCTCCGGTCAGTCCGAACGCCGTCTTGCATCGGCATGACGGCGTTCACTCTTATTCAATAAGCCGTCAGCATTCTCCGCAGCCGCGTCCGCTTGCTGTCGGCGGATAAAATTCTTCAAACGGGAACTTTATTTTTTCAAACAGAGTGCATGGGTCGTCGTCTGTTGTTGAAACGCATTCTTTATCCGGTATGCAGTAATCAAGACAAGGTATCATAAGCTGTATGCTTCTTTGCAGACGGGCTATAACAAATATGCCGAGCGTTACATAAACGCGTTTACGGCAGTCGAACGAATTGGCAATGCCGCCGGAGAAAAGCCCTGATATTTTTTCGGGGATTTCCGGGTCATCACTTTCGTCGCCGTCGTTTTCTGTACTGCACGTGCAGGGCGGCAGTTCACCCCTGCCTTCAACAAGCTTAACGTTGAGTGCAATCGGGTCAACAACTTCCACAACCGCTTTCGGCAGATTTGTACTGCGCGGCTCCGGCAAATCCTCTGAATTCATTCTGTAATTTGATGTAAAGATGTACGCACTTCCCTCAGAACCGAAAAGAATGACTTTTTTTGTATAAGTAGCAAGCCCTTCAACATAAACCGGCTTTCCTATGCCGCAGCCGGCTTCAAGGCAGATTCTGAAATAAAAATTAATATCCACACTGTAATATCCGCGGTTAAACGGTACCGGTTCAACATCGGTCTGCACCCATATAATTTCGGATTTTCTGAATTTAACGGTTGTTGCTCTGTCTATAACCGCCTGGTCCTGCGGACAAAAATACACCCGTAAATCTTCCAGGCATTCTTTATCTTTGCAAATATCAAAAACTTTCTCTGTCTGTATACACACAGCGTCTTTACGGCAATCTGACGCAGATGAGTTTTTTTCTATACCCAAAATTTCAGCCTCCTTACAAAAAATACCTTTAAAGGTTTACTATATAATATGTCAAATATAAAGAAAAGTGAACGCAAATTTTATTTTTTGCAAAAAATATTAATTGAGAATCGCTATCATAAGATTGAGGTATCCGGCAAATATCACCCAGGCAAGATACGGAATCTGAAGATATGCCGCCGCAATATTTATCGGTTTATATTGTTTTATGGTATATATTATAAGTACAAGCAGAAGAATCAACCATATAAATGCAAAAGTATATGCCTGCATATTGAAAAATATTATGCTCCAGAAAAAGTTTACGGCAAGCGATACCGCATACGTTAAAAGTGCCGTATTTTTAGCCGGTCTGCCGGAAAGATATATCATTCCGCCGCTTATACCCATAAGCACATACAGAACAGACCATACGAGCGGAAACAAAAATGACGGAGGCGCAAGCGGCGGTTTGACAATGTTCTGATAAACCGCCATATTCCCACGTGTAAAAAATGCCGAAAGTCCACCGACGGCAAGTGCCGCGGCAATCGAAACAATATACGTTTTAGACTTTTTTGATATGTTAAACATAACTATTCTCCTTATCTGCCGTCCTTTGACGGCTTTTTTGTTATAGCATATTCAAAAGCTTTGCAAAATATTCCGCCGCAGATATATATACTGCCGAATAATCTATAAAAAATCATAAATGTTTATTCCGCAGTTGCGCGGAAGACTGTAAACAAAACGGCGAAAAATACTTTTTGCCGATTTCCGAAAAAGAAAGCCATGGTTTTGATTATACACACCAATACATATTACCGATGCTGAAATAATAAAACACTCTCTGCCGACTTAAAATAAACTCTTTTGAACCGGCTGTGCCGGCAATTTCCCTGTTTTGCAATAAAATCCGCATACCACCTTAAAAAGTGATATACGGATTTTTGTTTGCTGTCATGTTTGATTAATGTTATATCAATGACTGCCCAATGAGCATATTATTTGCTTTTGTATCTTATTTTACATTATGTTTTTTGCAATACCGAGAACCCTGCGGCACTGCCGCGGAGCTGAAAATCGTGTCTGTTTCAGCCGGCTGTGTTTTTCAGCAAATCAGTAAGTTTTGCAAAATCTTGAAGAGAAAGTTTTTCGGCACGTATATCTGCCCTCAGTCCAAGCATTTCAAGCACTGCGGAAATCTGTTCTTTGCCAAAACCGATGTTTGCCCCCGAAAGGCTGTTTACAAGTGTTTTTCTTCTGTTGGCAAAACTTGCGCGCACAATTTTGAAAAACAGCTGTTCATCGGTTGTTGCAACAGACGGTTTGTCAAGAATATCAAGTTTTATTACGGCCGATGATACTTTGGGTGCCGGCATGAAATATTCCGGCGGAACAGTCAAAAGAATTTCTGTATCGCAGTGATACCGAACGGCAACCGTGAACGCTCCGAAATCTTTTTTCCCTTCTTTTGCACTCATGCGCTCCGCAACTTCTTTTTGCACCATAACCGTTATCGAAGAAAAACATTCTTTATATTCTATCAGCTTCATTATTATATGTGTTGTGATATAATACGGCAGATTCGCAACAACTTTCACTTTTTCGCCTCCGAAGTGCTTTTCACAAAGCCGCGGAATATCGGTTTTCATAATATCTTCATTTATTATCGTTACATTTTTACAGTCACCGAGTGTATAATCAAGTACCGGCAGAAGATTTTTGTCTATTTCAACACTCACGACTTTTTTTGCGTGTGCGGCAAGACTTTGTGTGAGTACACCTATTCCCGGACCTATTTCAAGTACACAGGTATTTTCGTCAATATCACTTTTTTCGACAATATCTTCAACCGTTTCGGCACTTATGAGAAAATTTTGTTCCGAAGCGGTTCATAACTGCCCGTATAACGTTTTTATCGGTTAAATTCATCATAGAAATCTCTCCGTGTTTTAAATTTCAAAATCAAGGCAACTGCGCAAAGCCGTGAACGGTCTGACAAACGTATCGGCGGCTTTTACGTGGTCGGGATGAACGGCATATGCTTTCAAGGCATCCGCGGTTTCAAAAGACGAATCGAGCATAAGGTCTGCCGTTGATGAAGAAAGCCCCGATATATGCACTTTTATATCAAGCATACCGGGGATTTTCCCGTCAAGACCTTCAAGTGCTTTTTTTATATTTTGCTTTATATTTTCTTTTTCTTCAAATGTATATTCTTCTTTTAAATTCCAAAGTATAATATGTTTTATCATGTGTTTGGCTCCTTTTTATAATTTTCTTGTTTGTGATTGATTTATATTATATCATATCGGCAACACCGCGAAAGCGGTTTGCTTACATAAAAACGGTAACAATAAATCTTCCTTTTATCCTGCGCCCACAGACACATATTTTATAGATTTATTTAACCGGGAAGTAAAAATGCTTGCTTGCAAGGGCATTTTTACGACGCCGTGGGTTATGTAG
>CAYQKW010000029.1:0-22972 GCA_964418245.1 uncultured Oscillospiraceae bacterium | reverse complement strand
TCCGAGTTTTTGTACCGCCTGTTACAGAGAAGGCAGAACCGGCGACAGATTTATGAGCTTGTGCAAAACTGGGCAAATCCAGAACTGCTGTCACCCGAATGCACTCATGACTCTTAAAGAATATCTTGAGGATTATGCATCCGATGATACAAAACAAATCGGAAACGAACTCATTTTAAAAGAAATTGAAAATGTCGGCAAAGATAAAGTAAAAGAAATCGTAAAAGAAAATCTTGTTAAAATCGAACACGGCAGCCGTGATTTCAGGTTTTAACAAAGGGGGGAATGGTATGGGACTTAATTCAACCCCATCCGGAGAACGTACGCACATAGGGTTTTTCGGCTGTACCAACGTTGGAAAATCAAGCCTTTTAAATGCGGTTACAGGTCAAAATACGGCTATGGTTTCAGATGTCAGCGGAACCACCACCGACCCGGTTTTTAAAGCAATGGAACTTCTTCCGCTCGGTCCGTGTATGATTGTAGACACTCCGGGGATTGATGACAAAAGCGAACTCGGCGAAAAGCGTGTACAAAAAACAAAACGCATATTAAACAAATGCGATATTGCCGTTCTTGTTGCCGATAATGCCTTAACAACAGCCGATAAAGAACTTGTTGAACTTTTTATATCGAAAAATATAGATTATATAACGGTATATAATAAATGTGACATAAAAAAATATAATAATTTAAAAGAAAACGAGATTGCCGTAAGTGCCGTAACGGGCGAAAATATCGGCAAACTTAAAGAAATGATTGCGGCACTCGGCAAAGACGACGACAAAAGGATAATCGGCGACAAAATATGCAAAGATGATGTTGTGATTCTTGTCACTCCGATAGACGGTGCGGCGCCGAAAGGCAGACTAATTCTTCCGCAACAGCAGACCATACGCGATATACTCGACAGCGAGGGAATATGCGTTACGGTCAAGGAAACACAGCTTGAAACCGCATTGAAAACCATATCACCAAAACTTGTAATCACAGATAGCCAGGTGTTCGGATTTGTAAAAAATATCGTTCCCGAAAATATTCCGCTAACGTCCTTTTCAATCCTTTTTGCCGAATATAAAGGCATTCTCAAAACGGCTGTAAGCGGCGTGAATGCAATAAACAAGATAAACAGCGGCGATGAAGTTCTTATATGCGAAGGCTGTACCCATCACAGACAGTGCAACGATATAGGCACGGTAAAGCTTCCGCGGATGCTTGAAAAACATACAGGAACAAAGCCGATTTACACGTTTGCGTCCGGCGGAGATTTTCCGGAGGATTTGAAAAAATTCAAACTTATAATTCACTGCGGAGGCTGTATGCTTAACGCAAAAGAGATGACTTATCGTCTGAAATGTGCCGAAGACAGCGGCATTCCGATTACAAACTACGGAATTGCACTTGCGTATATGAACGGTATTCTGCACAGAAGCCTGAAAATTTTTCCCGATATATTGAATAAGCTGGATTGAATACGGATAAAATAATGTCGGGTGGTGATTAAAGTGCGTATATCCGACATAAAAATAAGAAAATTCAATCCTGACGGAAAAATGCGTGCCGTTTTGTCGGCAACGTTTGATAACGAATTTGTTGTACATGATATAAAGGTTATTCAGACGCAGGATAAGCTGTTTGTGGCAATGCCGAACAGAAAAGATGATAAAAACGAATATAAAGATATTGCACATCCGATTAATTCCGAAATGCGCGAAAAACTGCAAAAAGCAATATTGGAAGCATATAACAGAGAAGTTGAAAATCAACTGATTTAAGCGGCAATAATCAAGACAAAAGCCCGAAATGCAGACAAAATTCCGCCTGCATATTCGGGCTGGATTTATTAAGAAAGGATGTTGATTTGATTGTATTTTGCCGTGGGTTTTGTTTATATAGGTATATCCTAACGTGGCAGATTGAAAAATCTTGATTTTCGGACGACCCTGTCCGCCCGAAAATGTTACATCGGAACTAAATTGCCTGACGGCGAGCTAAATGTGCTTTGCACGCTAAATTGCCTGTGGTAACTAATGTGGGGGCAGGGCGTATTTAATCCGGAATTAGGAATACGTAATTATTGCTCGCACGGCGTTTGTGCTGAAAATGAAATCAATGTACCAACCTGTAGGGGCGGACGACCCTGTCCGCCCGAAAAACGGTTCAAACTTCTGTAGAACCGTAGGGGCAGGGTTCTGCTCTGCCCGGAAGATGATTGAACCAATTTAATCATTGTCATCAAATCTGTAGGGAACGACCTGAGTGTCGTTCCGCAATTATTATAAAAACCATTATTTACAGCAATGAATATTTTTTATGCCTTACATTTGTTTGTTCAATAATGAAATGTATAATACGGGGCGGACAGAGTCGTCTGCCCATACGGCGTTTAGTGTGGAGCGCGGAGTAATTCCGCATTGTTCATTAACTCTACTATTCACTCTCAACTCTATCCACTTTTTCTTTCAGTTCTGCACCGTATCTGCAAATCAAAGACATGATTATAAACATTACACCGAGTGCCGCGTTGTCAAACCCATCCAAAGCAATGACTTCCGCATTTTCGGTAAGCTGTGTGATAATCTCTTGTGCGATATGTGCCGAGACAGCCGAAACAATCGGAATCCAAATAACCGAAATACCCAAATGCATAAGTTCCTTTGCACCGTCTGATGTAAACGGTGTGCCGACACTTAGTTCATTATCAAAATATCGGTATGCCTTATGGGCAAGAAAAAACTCTCCGACGGAAAAAATCATACCGACAGCAATTGCCGTCCAAATTGTTCCCATGGTAACTCCGGCTTCATTTTCAAGAATACTGTTCAATGTAGCTCCGCCGATTCTGACCGCTTGCATTCCGACAAGCACAGCGGCAATTCCGACAATACAGCCGATAAACCCCACAATACAACATATATAAACGATTTTGCTGAGTATTCTCCCTATCTTTGAAACAGTCTGAATTGTATTTAATGTTTTCATAAAAAGCTCCTTTCGTTTTTTCTTCCTTTCAACAGCAACATCATTGCCGTAAAATTCTGTGTCAGCATTTGTGATATTTGTTCTTTTGAAAAATCACACATTCCCGTTGCACACAGCGTTCCGACTCCATATGTATGAATCCACAAATGTTCAAAGAGTGTTTTGGCATCATCAATTGATAATTCGTAGTCACTTTGAATGGTATCAAGACACTCGTCCGCAACACTGCCGAGGTGAGCGTAAATATCATCAAAGGATTTAACATCACTGTTTTGTGACATAAAAATCAACCGGTAAAGCCGGGGTTCTTCTTTGGCAAATAAAATCATCCGCATACCGATTTGCTTAAATATCGGCATATCAGTACCTATTTTGTGTGCATACGCTTCAAAACGTTCCAGTGCGGCTTTCTTTACTGCCTCTTGTACCTCTTGCATGGAATCAAACACTGTGAAAATCGGAGAAGTTGACGTATTTAACGCACATCCGAGTTCCTTTGCGGTCAAAAACTCTGCACCGTTTTTGGCAACAACATCAAGTGCCGCGGCAATTATCTGTTCTTTTGTGTATTTCGGTTTCGGCGGCATAATATCACTTCCTTAAAAATTATAATATAACGTTCGTTATGTAACGATAGTTATATTATATCATTTTTTTTTGCATATGTCAACCCTTTTTTGAAAATTTCGCGATAAAATACGTTCCGTGTATATTGACACGAAAAGTTGAAGGTGATATAATTAATATTAAGAAACAGCATAGATATATCCCGTATTGAAAGGAGTACAGCGCATGAACCATAAAAACGAATATACAAACAACATTTCTTTTCCTTTGGGCGGAATAGGCACAGGAAGTATCGGGATTGCCGGCAACGGCAGATTTACGGATTGGGAAATTTTCAACCGTCCTTCAAAAGGAAGTGCAAACGGATATTCTCATTTTGCGATTAAGGCAATACAGAACAACTGTCCCATCACATATGTGTTGCAAGGCGATTTGAACACCGATTTAATCGGACAATATGAAAAAATGACTTTTGGCGGTTTTGGATTTGGTCCGAGATCGAATACGATGTGCGGCTTTCCGCATTTCAAAAATGTTGAATTTAACGGTGAATTTCCGATAGCAACACTTGATTTTAAAGACGAAGATTTTCCGGCGGATATAAAACTTACGGCATTCAACCCGTTTATCCCCGGCGATGCGGATAATTCAAGCATACCGGCGGCATTTTTTGAAATTGAAGTGAATAATACCACAGACAAAATTACGGAATATCAAATAGCTTTATCTGTTGCAAATCCGTATAAAGAAGCATTCAATAAAATCGAAACGATTGACGGGCGGCAAATTTTGATGCTGTGCAACGGTGAAAACGATAAAGAAAACATCAAATACGGTGACTTGGCAATTGCCGCAGATTGTGACGATGTGCAAATACAGACATATTGGTTCAGGGGAGCGTGGCAAGACAATATCGTGACTTTCTGGAATGATTTTAACAGCATTGAAAAACTTCGCGACAGACAATATGATGATAACGGGCATTGCGAAACGGGAACAATTGCGGCGGCAATAACGGTTTCTCCATGGGAATCAAAAAAAGTTCGTTTTGTATTGTCGTGGAACGTACCGAACAATTACAACTATTGGGACGAAGATTTAGACGAAAACGGAAACCACAAACAATGGAAAAATTATTATGCAACTATGTTTGAAAATTCCGCGGTTTCGGCGGCGTATGCACTTGAAAATTGGGATAGTTTATACAGCAGAACTTTGCTTTTTAAAAATACATTGTACAATTCAACTCTTCCGGAAGAGGTTAAAGATGCGGCGGCATCAAATTTATCCGTGTTAAAATCACCTACGGTACTTCGACTTGAAGATGGGTCTTTTTACGGCTGGGAGGGTGTGCATGAAGAAAACGGTTCATGTGAGGGTACCTGCCAACACGTATGGAACTATGCATATGCCTTGTGTTTTCTGTTCCCGAAACTCGAACGTTCAATACGAGACCTTGAATTTAAATACAGTACAGACACTGACGGAAGAATGGGATTTCGCCTAAGACTTCCGCTCGGAAGAAAAATGACGGATTTCAGAGCTTGTTTGGACGGACAGATGGGTGCCGTTATAAAATCATACAGAGAATGGAAACTTTCGGGAGATAGCAAATGGCTTGCGGACAATTGGGAAAATATTAAAAAAGTTCTTGAATATGCGTGGTCAAAAACAAACAAAGATGCATGGGATGCCGATAAAGACGGTGTTTTGGAGGGGCGGCAGCATCACACGCTCGATATGGAATTATTCGGGTCGTCTTCGTGGCTTGAGGGGATGTATCTCGCGGCACTTAAAGCGGCGGCGGAAATGGCGGTATTCCTTGGTGATACAGCAAAGGCAAAGGAATATGAAGATTTGTATTGCCGCGGTAAAAAATGGACAAAAGAAAATCTTTTCAACGGAAAATATTTTATACAAAAAATTGATATATCGGATAAAAGCATAACCGACCGTTTCGATGCTTCGGAAACATATTGGAATAATGAAACAAATGAAATTAAATATCAGATAGAGGAAGGTTCGTCGATAGACCAGATGCTTGCACAGTGGCACGCCGATATTCTTGGGCTCGGTGATATATTCGACAGCGTTCAGATTTCGTCCGCACTTGACGAAATGATGAAACACAACTACAAACCGACAATGCGCGAATTTGTGAATCCGTGGCGTATTTTCTCGCTAAACGACGAAGCCGGAAGTGTTATATGCGCATATCCCGAAAACAGCAGAAAGCCTAAAATACCGATTTCGTATTGCGAAGAAACAATGACGGGATTTGAATATTCGTTTGCCGGATTGCTTTGTTCGCGCGGAAAAATCGAAAACGGGCTTAAAGTTGTGAAAGCCGTTCGTGACAGATTTGACGGTAAAAAACGCAATCCGTGGAATGAATTTGAATGCGGCAGTAACTATGCCCGTTCAATGGCAAGTTATGCGCTTATACCTATACTCAGCGGATTTGAGTTTGATTTGCCGAACGGACATATAGGATTTAATCCGTATCGAAAAGGCGACTTTTCGATTATATGGAGTGTTGACGGTGCATGGGGTGAATTTGAAATTGTCGGCAATTCGGCAGTGTTGATTATAAACGAGGGTGAGTTGAAATTAAAATCCTTCGGTGCGAAATTTTGTGAAACGATTTCCGAACTTATTATCGACGGTAAAAAAATTGACTTTGAATTTAAAGACGGCAGTCTCAAATTCGATGAATTGAAAATATGCCGCAGTTTGGAGTTTAAACAGTGAAACATTTAAAAATAACCACGACGGAATTGGCAAAAATATGCGGTGTTTCACAAGGTACGGTCGACAGGGCTCTTAATAACCGTTTTGATATAAAAGCGGAAACAAAGGAAAAAATCCTGAATACGGCAAAACTTTACGGCTACCGCCACCATATCGGCGGCAACGATGAAATTGCCGGACAAATCGGAATTATTGTGTTTGATTTGAATAACGATTACTTTTCAGAGCTTATAACCGAAACAGAAAACATATTGAACGGTCTTGGCTTTGTCACCGTTATCATGATGTCTCATTATGACAGAAGCCGAGAAATCGAATGTATAAGAAATATGTATAACATGGGCGTTAATGGTATTATACTGTGTTCTGTGAATTGCGGTGCGGAGTTTGAAAAATATTTAAAAATGCTTGATATTCCGATTGTGGCAGTCGGAAACAATATCGGCATAATTCCTTATGTCGGCACAGATGATTTTTCGGCCATGTATGATATGACAAAATATGTACTTTCCGAAAAATATACCGATTTGATTTATTTTTCACCGGCATTGAAATATCCGAACGCGTTTGCACAGCAATTCAGATACAACGGATTTAAAAAAGCGGCGGAGAATACAAAGTATACGGTTATAACGGATATAGATGAAGTACAAACTTCTTACGATGATAAAACAGCAATAATCTGTTCGACAGATTATTACGCTTTCGGTATCCGATTAAAAACGAAAGATGTAAAAGTTACGGGTTTTGATAACCTTAAAGCAATAAAAAAATATAATCTGCACATAGATTCGGTAGGATATTCAACAGCCGATATTGCCGCCGCGGCAGTCGATGTTATCATATCAATGAAAAAAGACGGAGTAATTATACCTCATACAATTGAAAAGCACCCTTTTGTTGAAGCAAAAGGGTGACATATCCGAAACCACGTTTCCGAACGGTAAGGCGGATTGTGCCGCCTTACCGTTGATTATGTGCATTTTTTATTTTTGGATACACAAGAACGGAAAGTGACATCGTTTAAAAGCTCAATCCCGAATTTTTCGGCATATCGCTTGCCGAGCAGTTCAAGTTTTTTGTTTCCGGTTTTGTCCGCTTCGTGGGCATCACAGCCCAATATTGTTTTATTGCCGCATTTTGCGGCAATTTCCCAAAACATATCACAGGGATAGTTGCGATTTTCGCTCAGCCCGAGCAGATTTATTTCCAGCGGAATATCTTTTTTCTTCATATGCATACAAAGGCGAGTCACTTCCTCTTTATAAAAATCGTCGTCATCTTTATATCCTATCAAATCTGGATGTGCAACATATGTGAACATATCTGTATCAACCGCTTCACAAACTTGATTTACATATTGTGTAAGAATATCTTTATCGGTGGTATCAAATCTTGAAAATACCCCGTCATATTCGTTGTTCAATGCATGCTGTCCCAATATAATATAATCACAGCCTTTGATGTTTTCAATCATCTTATCGAAATATTTCGGATAATATTCCGCTTCATACCCGATATATATTTTTATCTGTTCTTTATATTTGTTTTTCAATTCGGTTAGCATATTCATATATAACTGTGTTTCGGATACTTCCATACGCATGGGATAACGATAACCGTTATCGAAAGGATAGGGGACATGGTCGGAAAAACCCAAAACTTCGAGACCGTTTTTTATTGCTGTTTTTACATATTCTTCGGGTTCACCCGTTGCATGACCGCACAAATATGTATGTGTGTGAAAATTTGCATACATTCAGAACTTCATCTCCGTAATATTTTATTAATTTGGTAACGGGATTTTGCCCCGATATTATTAGGTTGTTCGTTTTTGTTGATATTATGCACCTTCGGATATGCCGAGCATAACAATACCGATTACAGTAACAACAATTGCTATGTAATGTTTGAAAGAAAGTTTTTCTTTAAGGAATATTCTGCTCCAAAGCACCGACGCGGCACAATATGCACTTATAACCGGTGCGGCACTCACCGCATTTGCGGCTATTGCATAAACATACGCAAACTGACCGGCTGTTTCAAAAACCGCTCCGGTAAGCTTGGGTCCTTCGCGTTTAACGGTAAGCTTTTGTTTCTTTATTCCGAGTACATATATTGCGGATATTGCTCCGGCAAGCAAAAATGTAAGCTCATATGCTACGTTTGCCGTATCTTCGTTAAGTGTTTCAAGAATAATTGCATCCGCAAACGTTCCGAGTGCGTCCAATATACAATATAATATCGGGAGCATAATCGCAACAAGGCTTTTTGTATATTTTATATTAGTACTGCGCATAAGCCGCGCTTCGTCACTTTCGCTGTATTCAGTAATGCCGAGTGCCACAACACCTATGCATATAACGGCTATGGCAACACCGGACAGCGGTTCTATTTTCTGTTTCAAAATAAAGAAACACAAAAGCGACGCAATTGCACCGGAAGAATTGCATATCGGCGAGGATACCGAAAGCTCGATATATCGCAATGCAACATAACCCAATACCATTGAAAATATGTATAAAAGCGATGCCGGCAAATATGTTATAATATCGTTTAACGTAACTTTTGTACCGGTGCATATTTCAAAAACGGCATGAACACCCATTACCAATCCGACAGCCATAACCATTTTATGGTGACTGTATTTATCATCGGGTCTTGACCCTATTTTACTGAACAAGTCCGAACCGCTCCAACACAGCAAAGCAATGATTGCCAATATAAACCACATAATAATATCCTCCCACTATTTCAATTTTGTAAGTTCCGCATCGCAAAGTTTTTGCAATGACGAAAGTATTCCGAGTTTTGCATGATTCCAGGTAAGTCCGCCCTGAAAATATACGGCATACGGCGGACGTATCGGTCCGTCTGCACTGAGTTCGATGGACGACCCTTGCACAAATGCACCTGCCGCCATTATAACATCACTGTCGTATCCCGGCATCGGCCACGGTTCAGGCACAACATAACTGTCGACCGGTGCGGCGGCTTGAATACCTTTACAAAATTCGATAACACATTCCGGTTTGCCAAATTCAATCGCCTGTATAATATCGTGACGTGATTCGGTTGAATCCGGAACAACTTTAAAACCGAGTTTTTCATATATGTTCGCCGCAAACACAGCACCTTTCAATGCAGAAGCAACAACTGTCGGCGACATGAAAAATCCCTGATAAAGCGACTGCATTATCCCAAGACTCGCACCCACTTCTCTGCCCAAACCGGGAGCTGAAAGCCTGTAAGCACAGCGTTCTATGCATTTTTCTTTACCGCAGATATATCCGCCCGTTGCCGCAAGTCCGCCGCCGGGATTTTTTATAAGCGAGCCTACCGTCATATCCGCACCGACATCGGACGGTTCGATGATTTCTGTAAATTCACCGTAGCAGTTATCCACCATGCAGATAACATCGGGTTTTATTTCTTTTACGAATTTAATAAGTTTGCCGATTTTTTCAACAGAAAAGGTTTCGCGTGTCTGATACCCTTTTGAACGCTGTATTGTAACAAGTTTTGTTTTCTCGTTTATCGCTTTTTTTATGTTATCGTAATCAAAATCGTCATTCGGAAGCAAATCAACCTGACGGTATGTAACACCGTATTCTTTAAGAGAACCTACAGAATCTCTTATTCCGATTACTTCTTCAAGTGTATCGTAAGGTCCACCGGCAGGTGAGAGAAGTTCATCCCCCGGAAGCAGATTTGCCGAAAGTGCAAGTGCAAGTGCGTGAGTTCCGCAGGTTATCTGCGGACGTACCAATGCCGCTTCGGTGTGGAAAGTGTCCGCATACACTCGTTCAAGCGTATCACGGCCAATATCGTCATATCCGTATCCGCTTGACGGTGCAAAATGTGCCGGACTTACTTTGTTTTTCTGCATGGCACTTATAACTTTCATTTGGTTAAAATCGGCAATTTCATCAATTGTCTCAAATCTCGGTTTGAGTTCGTTTATGATTTTTTCTCCGAAATCATAAACCTCATCGCTTATTCCGAGCTGTTTATACATATCTTTCGTTGTCATTTGTATTCCTCCGAATAATTCATTTTTCCGCCGCCAAACGGCATGATTTTACATTTTTTGACACTCTTTGGCGGATAAATCGGCGGTCATTAAAACCGCCGAAAGATTTATCAATTAAATTTCAAAAGATTTTCTTCGACTTTGGCAAGCATTGATTTGTAATTTTCAAGCTTTGCCTTTTCTTGTTCAACAACATTTGCCGGAGCTTTGCTCACAAAACCTGCATTGTTCAGTTTGCCTTCGCCTCTTTTGATTTCTGAAAGAAGTCTGTCTTTTTCTTTTTCAAGACGTTCTTTTTCTTCTTTCATATCAACGAGTTCTTCCATCGGAATTGCAATTTCGGCACCGTCGCTGATAACCGTGAGTGCGCCGTTTTCGGGCAACTCTTCCGAGATAATCACTTCAGAAGCGGACGCAAGTTTCTCAAAGAAAATTTTCCCACTTTCAAAAACATCTTTCAACTCCGTTTTTATATAAAGCTTTGCTTTTTTTGACGGAGGAACGTTTTTCTCGGTTCTTGCGTTTCTTATTGCTTTTATCGCGCTCATTATAATTTCGGTTTCGGCAGATTCTTTTTCATAATTGAATTTACCGCCATCAGGATATTTTGCAAGCATTACGGTTTCACCGTCGTGCGGCAGACTCTGCCATATTTCTTCGGTGATGAACGGCATGAACGGATGCAGCAGTTCAAGAACTCTTGAAAGTACATATGCAAGAACACGACCGGCTGTTTCTTTTTCGTCACCGAAAAGACGCGGCTTGCACAGTTCGATATACCAGTCGCAGTATTTATCCCATATGAAATCATATAATTTCGATACGGCTATTCCAAGTTCAAATTTATCAAGATTTTCTCTGACTTCTTTTGCAAGTTTGCTTAAATCGTTAAGTATCCATTTATCCGCTGCTGAAAGTTTACTTTCTTCCGGCAGATTGGTATCCTCATGTTCTATGTTCATAAGCACAAATCTTGCGGCATTCCAAAGTTTGTTTGCAAAGTTTCGGCTTGCTTTCACACGTTCGTCGTAATAACGCATATCGTTTCCGGGTGAGTTGCCTGTTGCAAGAGTGAATCTGAGTGCATCCGCACCGTATTCTTTCACAACTTCAAGCGGGTCAATTCCGTTGCCCAAAGATTTTGACATCTTTCTGCCCTGCGAATCTCGTACAAGCCCGTGTATAAATACGTGCTTAAACGGTTCTTTGCCCATATGCTCCATACCGGAGAATATCATACGTGCAACCCAGAAGAATATTATATCATAACCCGTAACGAGTACGCTTGTCGGATAAAAATATTCAAGGTCACGTGTTTTTTCGGGCCATCCGAGAGTTGAGAACGGCCACAGCGCACTGCTGAACCAAGTATCGAGAACATCCTCTTCCTGGTGAACTTTTCCGCCGCATTTCGGGCATGTTTCAATGTCTGTTTTTGAAACCGTCATTTCGCCGCATTCATCGCAATAGAATGCTGGTATTCTGTGTCCCCACCAAAGCTGACGGGAAATACACCAATCAAGAACGTTTTCCATCCAGTTAAGATATGTTTTTGAAAATCTTTCCGGAATGAATTTAACATCGCCGTTTTTAACAACTTTTATAGCTTCTTTTGCAAGCGGTTTCATTTTAACGAACCACTGGTCGGAAGTCATAGGTTCAACGGTTGTTCCGCATCTGTAGCAAGTGCCTACGTTATGTGAATAATCTTCAATCTTAAGTAAATATCCCTGTTCTTTCAAATCTTCAACAACGGCTTTTCTTGCTTCATATCTGTCCATACCGCAATATTTACCGCCGTTTTTGTTGATTGTTGCATCATCGTTCATAATTTTAATCTGTTCAAGATTATGACGCATACCCACTTCAAAGTCGTTCGGGTCGTGTGCCGGAGTTATTTTAACCACACCTGTACCGAATTCCGGCTCGACATATTCATCGGCAATAACCGGAATAGTTCTGTTCATAAGCGGAAGTATTACGTTTTTGCCTACAAGATTTTTATATCTTTCATCATCAGGATGAACCGCAAGAGCTGTATCGCCCATAAGTGTTTCCGGACGTGTCGTTGCGATTACAACATACTCATCACTGTTTTCAACAGGATATTTTATGTGCCAGAAAGCACCATCCTGCTCTTTATATTCAACTTCGGCATCAGAAAGTGCCGTTGCGCATTTCGGACACCAGTTTATTATTCTGTGACCTTTATATATAAGACCTTTTTCGTAAAGGTTTACGAACACTTCACGAACGGCTTTGGAACAGCCCTCGTCCATTGTAAAACGCTGTCTTGACCAGTCGCAGCTGCAACCGAGTTTTTTAATCTGTGTTATAATTCTGTTCCCGTATGTGTTTTTCCAATCCCAAACACGTTCAAGGAATTTATCTCTGCCCAAATCATAACGTGTGAGACCTTCGTTTACTCTTAAGCTTTCTTCAACTTTAATCTGTGTTGCGATGCCGGCATGGTCTGTTCCCGGAACCCAAAGAGCGGCATAACCGCACATTCTTTTGTATCGGATTAAAATATCCTGAAGTGTTTCATCGAGAGCGTGACCCATATGTAGCTGACCGGTAACGTTCGGGGGCGGAATTACAATTGTGAACGGTTCTTTGTTTTCGTCCGGCTCGCATTTGAAATATCCGTTTTCCTCCCATTGCTTATAAAGTTTTTCTTCAAAATCCCCCGGATTATATACCTTGTTTAATTCCTTCATTTGTTTCTGTCCTTTCAATCTATATCAAATTGCCTGTTTTATATAAAATAATCATAGCCGCCGCGGATATAACAACGCCTATGCCGCGTATGAGCATAGAATTATTCGCGGAAATTTGTGTTTTACCGATAAAGTTTACAATGCGTTCTCCGAAATAAATGACGGCTACCCCCACAAATGCGGCAATCCATAACAAATATGTCATTACTTAACACCTCATTTCAACATATTAATAAACATTTACATATATTATACTATAAATAAATCTCATTGTCAATATTTTTTCTTTTTGTAATTTATGAAAAATAACTTTAATAATTATTTTTTGAAAAAATATAAAATAGATATGGACAATTCACAAAAAAAGTGATATAATATTAATAATCGTGTGTTTTTGATGCGGTGCATTCATGGGTGGTTTTTCTCACGCCGAAAACGCATTAAAAACGGATTTGTATCATGCAATGAAATAAAAAGGAAGATATAAATGATAATAGATTTTCATACACATTGTTTTCCCGATAAAATTGCGGAACGCGCAATATCTGCGCTTGAGCATTCATCGGGTGGGCTTGTTCCGCAGACGAACGGAACGACCGAAGGGCTGAAAAAAGCCATGCAACGCCGAAATGTCGCAAAAAGCGTTGTTTTGTCAATTGCGACAAATGCAAAACAACAAACAAACGTAAATAATTTTGCGGCAGAAATTAACAGCGACAGTATTATTGCGTTCGGCTCGGTGCATCCGGATGCACCGAACGCACTCGAAGAACTTGAACGAATAAAAGAACTGGGACTTCGCGGAGTTAAATTCCATCCGGAATTTCAAGGTTTTTTTGTTGATGATGAAAAAATGAAACCGATTTACAAAAAAATATCTGAACTTGGGCTTATAACAGTATTTCATGCCGGTGCAGACCTGGGATACAAATCTCCCATACGCTGTACACCGAAACGAATGGCAAACGCGCTTAAATATCTTGAATGCCCGGCGGTTGCGGCACATTGGGGCGGTATTTATTGCTATGAAGAAGTACTGCGGTGTCTTTGCGGAACGGATATATATATTGATACCTCATTCGGATACCGGGTTATTCCGAAACCGTATGCGGAAGAAATACTCGAAAAACATTCTGCCGATAAAATTCTTTTCGGGTCGGATACTCCGTGGAGTACGCCGGAAAATGAATTGAGACTGCTCGATACGCTTGGCTTGAGTGAAAACGAAAAAGAAAAAATATATTTTAAAAATGCCATGAAACTGCTTGGTGTTTAAATATAAAGTGGGTGACAAATTGAAAAATATATTAAATATTGCAAAAAAAATATGGAATAACGACAAAATACGCAAAACCGTGTATGTCATATTGTTCATGCTCGGTATTCTTGCAATATACAATTTTATGTATTCCATGGATTTTATAGATAAAAAAAGAATGTATGCGCGCTGTATAAAAACGGCGTTTGGGTCGTTTGGCGCACTTATGATTGTTGCAAATATAAAAAAAGACAGACCGAACCTTTCGGGATTTATAATATTGCTGTTCAACACGTTTATGTCGTATTTCTTTATGGAATCGCTTACATACACGGTGAACGGCGGAAGATTGTGGTCGCTGCAATTTGTGATTAATCTTGTTATAATACTTGCGGTTTATTTTGTATTTTGGGCAATCTGCGGAAGAATAAAGCCAACGGTTATATTGGGAAACATAATTTTTGCGGCATCGGCTGTCGGCAACCGTATGCTTATAGATTTGCGCGGACGTCCGCTGTTTATATCGGATATATTTTCGGTTACAACAGCACTCAATATAAGCAATCAATATGCCATAGAATATTTCAAATATGCGGTAATGGCATTTTTGTTCGTTGTTGTAACGGCGTGTGTGTTTGTGATAATGCATAAAAAAGATGAAACGAAATTCAAAATTCAATACAGAGCGTTGTTGATTGTCCCCATGATTGCCGTTGTGCTGATTACGGCAAAAACAGATATTTATAACAGCCTCGGTATTCAGATGAGTTATTGGCGGCACAACAACGGCGTTATTCTCGACTGGGTTATAGAAGCAAAAGATTTTAAGGTTAAGCCGCCGGAAAATTATTCCGCGGAAGCCCTCAAACGCGAAGAGGAAGTGCTTGAAGAAGAAAAACGCTGGGCAGAATTTAAAAAACCGAACGTTATTGCAATAATGAGCGAGTCGTATTCGGATTTGCACGAGGTCGGCGAATTTGAAACCACCGAAGATTATATGCCATATTTCAATTATCTTTGCGGCAAAAACAGCCCCTATTTCGTAACCGGTAAATTATACAGCTCGGTATACGGCGGCAACACGGCAAATTCCGAATATGAATTTTTAACCGGTGACTCCACGCTTATATATCCGCAAAATTCAATTCCGTATCAAACTTTTCTTGACGGCAAAACAAACATAAATTCTTTGGTTGCACAGTTTAAAAGTCTTGGATACGATACGTTTGCGATGCATCCGTATATAGCTACTGGCTGGAACAGACCCAATATATATAAAGCAATGGGTTTTGATGAAACAATGTTTATAGAAGATATTGAAACCTCAAGAGAAATTGAATATGTCAGAGAATATTGCTCCGACAAAACAAATGTTGACATAATTATAGAAAAATTTGAAAACAAAGAAAAAGACAAGCCTTTGTTTATGTTTAACGTGACCATGCAGAATCACGGTGGATATACCGAAGACGATTTTGAAAACAATATTCAAATTGTCGGCAAAGAGGGGATGTATCCCAAGGCAGAGCAATATATGAGCCTTATGCGGCTTTCGGATACGGAGCTTGAAAGACTTATCGGATATTTCAAAAATTATGACGAACCCACCGTTATTGTGTTCTTCGGTGACCATCAGCCGAAAATCGATACGGAGTTTTATGAAGACTTGTTGGGCAAAAAAATGTCTGATTTCACAACAGAAGAAATGCAGAAACTCTATATTACGCGATACCTGATATGGTCGAATGAAAAACTGAAAGATGACGGAGTCAGAGATATAAGCATAAATTATCTTTCAACACACATGATGCGGCTTATCGGAATGCCGACAACGAAATATCAGAAGTATTTGATTGAACTGCAAAAGTATTATCCGGTGATTACAGCTAACGTAAAAGTTGATTCTCACGGAAAAATGACGCCCATAAACGGCGAGGGGGCAGACGAACTGAAAATGTACAGATTTATGATATATAATCATGTGCTTGACGAAAGCGCATATCAAAAATCATTTTTTGAATATAACCGCGAAAATTAAATTTTTTGCGTGTACGGCTTTAAATTTCGGTGTGCCGGTGTAAAACGGCAGAGAGGAAGAAAAAAATGGAAACTTATGAAGCATTTAAAGATTTGGCGATTATTATAGTATTTGCAAAACTTTTCGGACTGCTGGCAAGAAAATGCAAAGCACCGCAGGTTGTGGGAGAGATTATTGCCGGTCTTGTTATAGGGCCATGTATGCTCGGTATTGTAAATCAAACATCATTTTTGGCGGAAGCGGCAGAAATCGGAGTTGTATTGCTGATGTTTTCCGCAGGACTTGAAACAAACCTTAAAGAACTTATGAAAACAGGTGTTGCGGCATTTTTCATCGCCTGTGCCGGGGTGTTTATACCGCTTATTGCCGGTGCCGCATATTATATGGCATTTTACGGCGTGTCGCCTTTCGGAAGCGAAGAATTTTACCGTGCCGTGTTTATCGGAACGATTATGACGGCAACAAGCGTCAGTATTACGGTACAGACACTGCGTGAAATGGGTCATCTGACAGGCAAAGTGGGAACAACCGTTATGAGTGCGGCAATTATTGACGATGTTATCGGCATTGTTGTTTTAACTTTTGTTATCGGCTTTAAAAATCCGTCGGTCAATCCGACAAAGGTATGCATAAGTACGGCGGCATTCTTTGTATTTGCAATTGTCCTTGGTTTTGTAATATATAAGGCGTTTAAAACCTTTGATAAAAAATATACCCATACAAGGCGAATACCAATACTTGGGCTTGCGTTATGCCTTATTATGGCATATATTGCCGAAAAATATTTCGGCATTGCCGATATAACGGGGGCGTATGTTGCGGGGATAATTCTGTGTAATATTGATGATTCGGAATATATCGCCAGAAGAATGGATATAAGCTCGTATATGCTGTTCGGTCCGATATTTTTTGCAAGCATCGGTCTTAAAACGAATATAGAAACTTTTAATATGTCATTGCTGCTGTTTTCGCTCGGATTTGTTGCCGTTGCAATGATTACGAAGATTATCGGTTGCGGTCTTATGGCACATGTATGCAAATTCAATGTGAAAGATTCTTTAAAAATCGGTTCGGGAATGATGACGCGCGGAGAGGTTGCGCTTATAACGTCTCAAAAAGGGCTTTCGGTGGGGCTTCTTGACCCGGTGTATTTCACATCTGTTATAATGCTTATTATAATATCGTCGGTTGTTGTGCCGATTATATTAAAAATACTTTACGCAAATGATGAGGCAATGGAGGTAAATCATGTTTGAAATATCAGAGAAAAAGGCCTTTCAAGTAATTGGAATGGGCGAGGTCATGCTAAGACTTTCTCCTGAGGGGAAAGAGCGCATTTCGCAAAGCAAAACTTTTGAAAAAAATGCCGGAGGGTCTGAACTCAATGTTGTGTCCGGAATATCTCAGCTCGGTGCGAGAACGGGAATCATAACAAAACTTCCGGATAATGAAATAGGCAGATTTATAAAAAATCAGATTCGTTACAGCGGGGTGAGTGACGATTATATAATTTACGATAACACCTGTGCCAAAAGGCTCGGAATATATTATTACGAGAAAGGTGCATATCCGCGTCTGCCCGTTGTGGTATACGACAGGGCAAATGCATCGGTCACGGGAATAGGTCTTGACGAGATAAATCCGGATATATACAGCAGCTGCAATATATTTCACGTAAGCGGCATAACACTTGCACTCGGTGAAAGATTGAGAGAAAATACCATAGAACTTATAAAGCGGTTTAAAGCCGCCGGTGCGGTCATTTCGTTTGATGTGAACTACCGTATGTCGCTTTGGGAAGAAGAAACGGCAAAAAAAGTTATCGAAAGTATTCTGCCGTATATCGGTATATTGTTTGTTTCGGAAGAAACACTGAGCCGTATGTTTGCACAAACCGGCGAACTGAAAGAAATACACCGTAAATTTGCTGAAAAATATCCCGGACTGCAATTTATCGCAAGCACAAAACGTCAGGTGATTTCCGCAACAAAACATTCGTTCGGTTCGCTTATGTACGACTGTGCGGAAAAACGATTTTTTGAAGAACCTCCGTATGAAAATATCGAGGTTGTCGACAGGCTCGGAAGCGGTGATGCATATGTCGGAGGGGCGTTGTTTGGGCTAATTCGTTTCGGAAATATAGAAAATGCCGTTCGGTACGGCAATGCAATGTCGGCTGTTAAAAATACAATACCGGGGGATATGCCCGTGTGTGATATAACGGATATTAACAGGGTTATCGCTTCTCATTCCGACGGCGGTGCCGGCAGTGAGATGATAAGATAAAACGGAGGTAAATATGCTGTACTATTTATTTGCTGTTGAAAATTATTTGTGGAGAATACTTTCCGTACTCTTTTTGTATCAAGTATTTTATACGGTTTTTATGTTACTGCGCAACAGAAAAAAAGACGAACACAAAGAAGCCGAAAAAAACTACAAATACGGAATTGTTGTATGTGCAAGAAACGAAAGCCGCGTTATAGGTTATCTTATTGACAGTATAAATGCCCAAAATTACGATAAAGATAAGATGAAGATATATGTCGTTGCCGATAACTGTACCGATGATACGGCACAGGTCGCGCGCAAACGCGGTGCGGTGGTTTATGAACGTTTTGATACCGAACTTGTCGGCAAAGGATATGCACTTGACTATCTTTTCAAAAATATTGCAGATACCGATGACTGTGATGCGTATATTGTTTTTGACGCGGATAATATTGTTGACAGGGATTTTGTATATGAAATGAATAAAGTATATAACGAGGGATATAAGGTTATAACCAGTTACCGTAATTCAAAAAACTATGATTCGTCGTGGGTGTCTGCCGGATATTCGCTTTGGTTTATCCGAGAATCTCGATACCTTAATCACGCACGGCACAAACTTCATACAAGCTGTGCCATTTCCGGAACGGGATTTTTGATTGATAAAAGCTTGATACTTGAAAATGACGGGTGGAAATATCATTTGCTTACAGAAGATATTGAGCTTACGGTGGATTATGTGTGCAACGGAAATAAAATCGGATTTTCAAATAAATCCGTGCTGTATGATGAACAGCCTTTAAAATTCGGGCAGTCGTGGACGCAGAGAATGCGCTGGTCAAAAGGATTTTATCAGATTATACCAAGATATGGAAAAAGACTTTTAAAAGGTATATTAAAAGGTAATTTCGCCTGTTTCGATATGTTTATGACGGTTTGTCCAACCATATTTGCAACGTTGTATACAATGTTCTGTATTGCGATAAAAATAATAAACGTTTTGCTTGTCGGCGATGCGGAAATATTGATTTCGGCCGGTAAAATGCTTGTGCCGATGATATTCGGCTCATATTGCCTGCTGTATGTAATGGGCATTATTACAATTGTAACCGAATGGAAAAATATTAAATGCAGTAAGAAAAATGTAATTAAATACAGTTTCACGTTTCCTTTGTTCATGCTCAGTTATATCCCCATTTCGGTTGCCGCACTGTTCAAAAAAGTGCATTGGGTACCGATTGAGCATTCGGTGATAAAAAAATCGGTTTCGGAAATAGCCGATAAATAAATCGGAGGCTGTGAAAAATGAAAAGAATACTTATTTTGCTTGCCGTACTTTGCTTGCTGACGTCATATGCTTTTGCCGAAGAAACCGCTGAATATGCAAATGCAATGTGGGTGTCAACCGTATATGGTCTTGATTTCCCGAAAACATCGGATTCCGCAAGTCAAAAAAACGAAATTTTGAATATTCTCGATACGGCGGAAAAATGCGGTATAAATCAAATATATTTTCAGGTGCGTCCAACGGCGGATGCATTGTATAAATCGGCATTGCTTCCCCTTTCGGAATACCTTGGCGGAGTAACGGATTACGACCCGCTTGAATTTATTGTTTCAAAAGCGCACGAACGCAATATAAAGATTCATGCGTGGTTTAATCCGTATCGGGTATCCATGAACGTAAAAAACTTTAATCCGCCGCAGAACAGCGTTTTTTATACGCATCCGGAGTGGATAAAAACAGCCGGCGGTAAATATGTTATTGACCCCGGAATACCCAAGGCACGCAGATGGATTGAAGATTGTGTTGCAGAGGTGCTGAATAACTATGAAGTGGACGGAATACATTTTGACGATTATTTTTATACGGAAACAAAGGATTCTCCGCTTGATGACGATGATACTTTTGCTCTGTACGGTGCGGAATTTTCAAATAAGGCCGATTGGCGCAGAAACAACACATATCTGCTTGTTAAAGAAACTTATGAACTTGTGAAAAGCATAAAACCGAATGCAGAGTTCGGTGTAAGCCCAATCGGAATATGGCGAAACAAAAAGAATGACCCGAACGGGTCGGACACAAGCGGTGCGGAAAGCTATGATAAATGTTTTGCGGACACAAAAAAATGGGTTGAAGAGGAAATAATTGATTATATTGTACCGCAGGTATACTGGTCGAATAAAGTTAAGGCGGCTCCGTACGATACGGTTGTGCAATGGTGGAGCAATCTTGTTCGCGGCAAAAAGGTGAAGCTGTATATCGGTCATGCAATATATAAAGTGAACGACGGCGGCAGTGATACCGATTTTGCCGAAAACGGAATGGCGGAAATAGAGCGCCAGTATCTTTTCAATCAAAATGACCCGAATGTTTCGGGAAGCGTGTTTTTTCGTGCCGAATACGTCGAGAAAAATGCCGATGAACTCAAGGAATTGTTGAAAGGTATTGAAATATCGTCCGAAAACAAAATACTTGCGGTTTTCTACGATAAGGATTCGCACCTTTCGGGATGCAAAATTCAAATGCCGGAAAACGGCAAAATTAAGCTTGCAAAACCCAATATGAACGTATTCGCCGTACGAGTTTATGAAATTCAAGGCGAAAAAACCGAACTCATATATTACGGTTCGCTTTGAACCGAACACAAAGCGGATTGACAGATATAACGGATAATTTTTTTGCCCGAGTTATTGCCGAAGAAAAGACAGCGGAGAGCGTTTGTATACCTTTCGCTGTCTTTTTATCACGAAAGGGGGGTATATCCCGGATTTTGTGTAAACTTCAAAACGGTAATATAATCTTAATAATTTTTAATGGGTGGAAAGCCACAGGTTTGGCTTTCTGTCCTTAAGTGTATTATAGCAAAAAAATCAGTGGAATGTCAAGGACATCCTCAAAAGCGAGCGTTCATTTTACCCTTTACTTGCCGAGGATTTTTTGCTATTTATCCAATCTGCATACGGGCGGTACACCGCACAACAAAGAGATTTCTTGCAAACAGTTTATATTGCGATAAAATGTTAATTCCTATTGTAAAGTCCGCTCGAATTTCTGTTGTGGATTTTACTTTGGGAATTAATTTTATTCAAAAAAATTTTTAAAAAACCAAAAAAATGTATTGACAAAATCAAATTTATATGGTATACTATAATAGTTGACGCAGGTGTGGTGGAATTGGCAGACGCGCTGGACTCAAAATCCAGTGGTAGTGATACCGTGTGGGTTCAAGTCCCACCACCTGCACCAAACTAAAAATCCGAACCTTGTGCCGATTGGCAGTAGGGTTCGGATTTTTAGTTTATATTGAATATCCAATATCTGTGGGATGAAACAAATCCACGTATCCGGTTGGAAGCGCGAGGCGAAAGAGGATATATCGAATTGAAAGCGATTCAATCGTTTTGACAAATTTCGATTTATACGCAAGTTAAAACTTAATAATTACATTTAAGGGCGTGTCTCAATTCAGTGAAAATTCACTTATTGAGACACGCCCTGTTATAAATTTATTGTTTATTTATTTGCTTCGATAAATCTTTGCAGAATTGCCGCAATTTCGGCTCTTGTTGCCGTGTCTGCCGGATTGAGCGTGGTTTCTGTTTTGCCTTTAATCAAACCGCCTCCAACAGCATATTGCATAGCCTCGATTGCATATTCGGATATTTCGTCATAATCCGCATAAGCCGCAAGGTCGGCTGTTTTGCTCACATCATATCCTTTATATTTTGCGTATCTGTAAACAATTGCCGCAATCTGTTCGCGTGTGATTTTTTCGTCCGGAGCAAATTTGTTTTCCGTTATACCCGAAACAATTCCGTTCTGCTGTGCCCAGATAACAGCATTCGCATAATAGCTGTCTGCCGTAACATCGGCAAACGGTATACTGCGGTTCACCGCAGGTTCACCCTCCGCACGATAGAGAATCGTCACAAGCATTGCTCTTGTCAAATTACTGTTCGGGGCAAATTCCGTTTCCGAAACCCCGTTCATAAGCCCGTTTTCAACGGCATATTTCACGTTTTCCGCAAACCAATCGTTATCTTTCACATCCGCAAATGTAGGTTGGTTATCGGGTGTTTCGGTTTTATTTGTATCGTCTTTAATTTCTTCTTTTTTCTCCGTCCATGCCGCATAAAGTGTAAATCCTTTTGCAACTTTTGCAGAAAAATCATATTTTGCCGTCAAATCTTTATTCGTATACCAACCGGCAAATTCAAATCCGTCTTTTGTCGGAGCTGTCGGCTCTGCAACGGTTTCGTTCTTTTTCACTGTAACGCTGTCAATCTTGCTTCCGCCGTTTGTTTCAAATTTCACTGTATATCTTGACGAACTGCTTCCGCCGCCACCG
>CAYQKW010000028.1:0-23098 GCA_964418245.1 uncultured Oscillospiraceae bacterium | reverse complement strand
TTTTCAGAGGAACTCCTATGATGGTTCAGTCTATGGTAATTTTCTGGGGATATGCATTTATGAACGACGGGAACACGTTGCCGCTTATTCCGGCAGGTATATTTATTGTATCAATAAATACCGGTGCATATATGGCAGAAATTGTGCGCGGCGGCATTATATCAATAGATAAAGGACAGTTTGAAGGTGCGTATTCCGTTGGTATGAATCACTGGCAAACAATGATTAATGTTATTGTTCCTCAGACGATGCGCAACATATTGCCGGCAATCAGCAACGAATTTGTAATTAACATTAAAGATACCTCTGTGCTTAATGTTATCGGTGTGACTGAACTGTACTTTTTCACGGCGAAAATATCAAAAATGACATGGGCAATATTTGAAACATATGTTGTTGCCTGCGTAATATATTTTATACTTACATTCAGCATAACAAGAATACTCAAATACATAGAACGTAAAATCGACGGTCCGTCGTCATACGTACTGATAGATAATACAGTGCCGAATGAAAGTTTGAAAGCAGAGGAGGGCGACATATGAACGCGGCAGGCGAAGATAAAATAATATCCGTAAACGGGTTGAAAAAATCGTTCGGTGAAAACGTTGTTTTAAAAAATATTAATTTTTCCGTAAAACGCGGTGATGTAACTTGTATTATAGGGTCCTCCGGGTCGGGGAAATCAACAATGCTCCGCTGTATCAATCTTCTGGAAGAGCCTACGGATGGCGAAATAATATACAAGGGTCAAAATATTCTTGAAACAAAAAACATTCCGGCATATCGTGCAAAAGTTGAAATGGTTTTTCAAAGCTTTAATCTTTTTGAAAACATGACGGTTTTGAAAAATTGTATGATAGGGCAGAGAAAAGTTTTGAAAGCCGACAAAGAAACAGCAAAAAAAGAAGCTATGTATTATCTTGAAAAGGTCGGCATGGCACCGTATATAAACGCAAAACCGCGGCAACTGTCCGGGGGGCAGAAGCAAAGAGTTGCCATTGCAAGAGCACTTGCCATGAAACCCGATGTTATATTGTTTGACGAACCGACAAGCGCACTTGACCCACAAATGGTGGGTGAAGTTCTTGAGGTTATAAAGAATATAGCAAAAGAAGGGCTCACAATGATTATTGTAACTCATGAAATGGCTTTTGCAAGAGATGTTTCAAATCATGTTGTTTTTATGAATGACGGAATAATCTGCGAAGAGGGGACACCCGAAGAAATATTCACCAATCCGCAAAAATCCGAAACAAAAGCGTTTTTATCAAGGTTTATGAACCAATAATAATGCGGATTTTATTTGAATAAATAAATTATCTTGAATTTATAAAAAATACCAAAACGGCTCAATCGTGTTATAAGAGATTGAGTCGTTTTTTATTGGCAGTAAAACGAAATTGGGCGTACTGCCCATAAATGTTTATAACACAAAATTTTTGATTTTCTTTCGACAGAAAAAGACTAAATCAATTCTGTAAACCCGTTTGGCATTTTCTGTTGTTATGCGTTCAACCTCGTTTAACGGAATATTTTTTATTTCGGCAATTTTTTCAGCAACAAGTTTTACATATGCCGGGGTGTTCCGTTTGCCTCTGTTCGGCACCGGAGCGAGATATGGACTGTCTGTTTCTATAACGATGTGTTCAAGCGGAATTTCCTGTGCCACACGAACGGTTTTTACATTGTTTTTAAACGTCAGACTTCCGCCCAACGCAATCACCATGCCCAAGTTTATAACTTCTTTCGCAAGCTCGGCACTGCCCGAAAAACAATGCATAATTCCGCCCGTACGGCGAACATTGTACTTTTTAATAATATCCATGCAGTCTTTATGTGCGTCTCTGTCGTGGATAACAAAAGGCATAGTCAAATCCATGGCAAGCGAAAGCTGGCGGTCGAACCATTTTTTCTGTTCGTCCTTTTCCTCCGCACCGTAATAATAATCAAGCCCGATTTCTCCGATTGCCACAGCCTTTGGATGTTTGGCGAGCTGTGCTATGGTTTCTATATCTTGTTCCGTTGTTGTTGCCGCATATTCGGGGTGTATCCCCACAACCGCATATATAAACGGATATTTTTCCGCAAATTCTATGCTTTTTTTTGAGGATGCAACATCCGACCCTATGTTGGCAAACATGCCTATTCCGGACGCATTGAGACCGCATATAACTTCGTCCGCATCTTCGGCAAATTTATCATCATCAAGATGTGCGTGTGTATCAAAAAACATTATCCCACCTGCGTTCCGCTTTCAATATCTCCGTCGGTCACGGCAAGAACAAGATTATCGCCCTCGGAAGCCGCAAGCAACATACCGTTCGATTCAACACCTCTTATTTTTGCCGGTTTAAGGTTTGCAATAACAATTATGTTTTTACCCACCATATCTTCGGGTTTATATGCTTTTGCAATTCCCGAAACAATCTGACGGCGGTTTCCGGCGAGGTCAAGAGTGAGTTTTAAAAGTTTATCGGCTTTTTCAACTTTTTCTGCGGCAATAACTTTCGCAACTCTTAAATCGAGTTTTGCGAAATCTTCAATCGTAACTTCGGGTTTTAAGTTAAGTTCTTTTGCCGGCGGTTCTTTTTCGCTCATGATTTCTTTTATTTTTTCTTCTTCGTCGATTCTTGCAAAAAGAACTTCGGCTTTGTTTGTGTTTGCGGCTTTTACTCTGCCGAATGTTTTAATGCTTTCGAAATCACGTTTTTCCGCATTTATCTGATTTAATATTTTTTCGGATGTATCCGGCATAAACGATGTCAGCAGCACGCCTATTGTTCTGATGGATTCAATAAGGTTGTGCAGCACGGTTTTAAGACGTTCCGTATCGTTTTTGGCAAGTATCCACGGTTCGGTTTCGTCAATATATTTATTACTGCGTTTTGCAAGGTTGAATATTGCATCAACAGCATCGGCAACACGAAATTCGGCCATTTTCTCGCATACTTCTCCAACGGTTTTCTCGGCAAACGCAATAAATTCGTTATCGCTTTCGGTTTCCGACGGTTCAAACATTTCGCCGCCGAAATATTTTTGTGTCATGGCAACCGTTCTGTTTACAAGATTGCCCAAAGTGTTTGCAAGGTCGCTGTTAAAACGCTCGATAAGTGTGTTGTAAGTTATTGTTCCGTCCTGTGCAAAAGGCATTTCGTGGAGAGAATAATAACGAACGGCATCCACACCGAAGTGTTTAACGAGTTCCTGCGCATAAATAACATTCCCTCTGGATTTGCTCATTTTTTCTTCGCCGAACAACATCCACGGATGTCCGAATACCTGTTTTGGCAACGGTTCACCGAGTGCCATAAGCATAATCGGCCAATATATTGTATGGAATCTTAAAATATCTTTTCCGATGATATGAACGTCCGCAGGCCAGTATTTATTATATAATTCGCCTTTTTCGTCCGGACTGTATCCGAGAGCCGTTATATAGTTTGAAAGTGCGTCTATCCACACATAAACAACGTGTCCGGGGTCAAATTCCACGGGTATTCCCCAAGTGAAACTTGTTCTTGATACACACAAATCCTGAAGTCCCGGTTTTATGAAATTGTTTATCATTTCACGTTTGCGGGCTTCCGGCTGTATGAAATTCGGATTTTCATTGATGTAGTCCATGAGTTTATCTTGATATTTACTCATTTTGAAGAAATACGCTTCTTCTTTTGTGGGTTTTACTTCACGTCCGCAGTCCGGGCATTTGCCGTTTTTAAGCTGCGACTGTGTCCAGAATGATTCGCACGGCGTACAGTAAAGTCCCTCATATTCGCTTTTGTATATATCACCTTGGTCATAAAGTTTTTTGAATATCTTCTGCACGGATTTAACGTGATAGTCATCCGTTGTTCTTATGAATTTATCGTAGCTGATGTTGAGCATATCGGCAATATCACGGATCTCTCCCGCAATTTTGTCAACGTGCTGCTGAGGTGTTATGCCGTTTTCTTCCGCAATTTCCTGGATTTTCTGACCATGCTCGTCCGTTCCCGTAAGGAAAAAAACGTCTTTGCCGATGAAACGGTTGAATCTTGCAATGGCATCAGTCAAAATAATCTCATATGTATTGCCTATATGAGGGGTTTTTGATGTATATGCGATTGCTGTTGTTATATAAAATTTTTCTTTATCCATAGTAATCTCCTTATCCGCCGTGATATGCGGCTGTTTTTTATTCTTCAATGCTGTTTACAAGGCTTTTGAAACGGTTGCCTCTCTGCATAAAATTATCGAACAAATCAAAAGATGCACACATCGGCGAAAGAATTACAATATCGCCTTCTTTTGCATATCCGTAAGCGGTTTTAACGGCATCTTCAAACGAAGTGCAAACCGTTATGTGTGTACTGTTTCCGGCTTTTTCCACCGCTGTTTTAATCTTTTCCGCTGTAGCACCGACAAGAACAAGTTCACGAACTTTTTCCTGAACCGGTTTGCCAATCTCGTCAAACGGTATTTTTTTGTCATATCCGCCGGAAATCATTATAAGCTTCTGATTAAATGAATTAAGTGCCGCAAGCGTTCTTGTGGGGCTGGAAGCAATTGAATCGTTATAGAATTTAATTCCGTTAAATTCTCTGAAAAGTTCAATTCTGTGTTCAACACCGCCGAACTCACGTGCAACGGATTTTATATCATCAAAGCTTACATAATCTTTTGTTGCCGCAGCGGCGGCAAGATAATTTTCAAGATTATGTTTTCCGGGAAGTTTAATATCCGAAACTTTCATTATTTCGGCACCGTTTTCGTCTGTCACAATGCCGTTTTCGGCATATACGCCGTTTGTTGTTTTTCTGCTGAAATATAAGGCTTTGCCGTTTGCTTCGCCAAACATTCGGCGCGTTATTTCATTATCGTAATTAACAATAAGTTTATCTTCGGCAGATTGGAATTTATAAACATTTTTCTTCGCGTCTTCATATTCATCCATGCCTTTGTGCCAATCCAAATGATTCGGCGAAAGATTCGTTACAACGGCAACGTTTGCCGATTTTTTCATCGAAAACAGCTGACAGCTCGAAAGCTCAAGAACAGCCATATCATCTTTTTTGATTTTTTCTATATCGCCTATAAGCGGTCTGCCGATGTTACCGCCGAGGTGACAGGTATATCCGGCATGACTTAAAATGTTATAAATAAGCGTTGTTGTGGTTGTTTTGCCGTCGCTTCCCGTAACTGCAAAAATCTTACACGGACAAAGTTCAAAAAACAGTTCCATTTCGTTTGTAAGCACGCTTCCGTTTTTAACGGCTTCAAGCAAATACGGATTGTCGGGACGCATACCGGGTGTTTTGAAAATAACTCGCTCGGTTATGCCGTTAAGATATTCTTCGCCGAGAATAAGTTTAACGCCCATGCTTTCAAGTTCCGCCGCTTTTTCTTCAATTGCCGCTCTTTCTTTTTTGTCACGTGCGGTAACTTCTGCACCGAGTTTGCACAAAAATTTTATCAGCGGCATATTGCTTACGCCTATTCCTATTACGGTTACGGTTTTTCCTTGTATAAATTTTTCGTATTCATTTAATGTCATTGATTATCGCCCCAATTTAAAAACGTGATAAATAAGATTTCACAAATTCCTCCAAAAGTTCATCCCGTTCAACCTTTGTTATAAGACTTCTTGCACCGAGATGACTTGTGATATATGTCGGGTCGCCGGACAGAATATATCCGACAATCTGACTTACGGGATTATATCCTTTTTCTTTCAGTGCGGTATATACCTGAGATATTATATTCTCTACCGTGGTGCGCTTCGCCTCGTCCTCTTTATACCAAATTGTGTTATCCATGTTTATGCTCCTTTCCGAAATATCCCGATATGTTCAAATGCATAAGTTCGCCGTCTTGTTTGAATCCCAGCATTTTATATATCTTTTCTTCGTTATCTTTAACATATACATCGTATATTTTGTTTAAATCAAGAAAATTGAGTGCCGATTTAACCATAATTTCTTCTATGGATTTATCATCGGTTTTCATTTTCTGTATGATTGCGCCTTTTTCAAACAAATCAAAGCAAATACCGCCGGTTATCTGTCCGGCTTCGCGGCATATAAGCATAATTCCGTTTGACGAATAGTCCATATAATTTTTAAAATCTTCAAATTCTTCTTTTTTCGCTACAGATATTTTAAACATTATTTTCTCACCAACCTGTCTATTTCCTGTTTGCGCAGATGACGCCATTTTCCGACGGGAAGATTGCCGAGCATTATGTCGCCTATCTGTATGCGTTTAAGCCGAATTACTTTGTGACCTATCGCATCGCACATAAGCCTTACCTGGCGTTTTCTGCCCTCGCATATGCCGATTTTCAAAACAGATGTTTTTTCGTTGCCTTTTTTTAGTTCAACCTCTGCCGGTTTTGTAATATAATCACCTATATCCACACCTCTTTGAAGTTGTTTTAAATCATTGAGGTCGGGCAACCCCTGAACCTCGGCAAGATAGTATTTCTTATGCTGTTTGGACGGGTGGATAAGTTCCTGTGCAAAATCTCCGTCGTTTGTGAAAATAAGCAAACCCTCTGTGTCGGCGTCCAATCTGCCGACCGGATAAATTCGTGCGTGAACGTCCGAAACAAGTTCCATAACCGTGGCTTCCGCATGAGAATCGCTCACGGTTGTTACGTATCCGGCAGGCTTATTCAGCATTATATAATATTTTTTCGTTTCCGGTTTTATCTCTTTGCCGCTCACGGAAACAACATCGTTTTCTTCATCGACTTTAACGCCCTGTACCGAAACGACCTTTCCGTTTACTTTAACTTTTCCGGCCGCAATAAGTTCCTCGGCTTTGCGGCGCGATGCCACACCGGCATCGGCTATATATTTTTGCAGTCTAACCATTGTTTACCCTCCGAACAGTGAAAGAAAAACCTTAAGCATAAGTTTAAATATATTTCTTTCTTTTCTTTTTACGGCACCGTCCGTTACAACCGGTACCTCGTATTTATTCCCGTTTGCTGTCTCAATACGGGCATTTTCAACAAACATCCCTTTTTTTACGGGGGCGTTCAGCTTTTCAAAATCAAGTTTAATTTTATATGTATCGGGGTCACCGTTTTTAACGGCAACTTTAAGCCCTTTCTTCAAAATGCCGCCGACTTCGCCGTAATCTCCGCCTTTAACTCTGTACGTGCCGATGCTTTCACCTTTAACGGCAACTGTCACTCTGTGATAATTATCAAAAGCATAATCAAACATTTTTTTATGTTCAGCCCAGTCGTCTTTACAGTTTAATGTTACGGTTATCACGCGCCAGCCGTCTTTGGTTGCGGACCCTACAAGTGTTCTGCCGGTTTCGGGTGTATATCCCGGTTTTATGCCGTCTGCTTCTTCATACATCGTAATAAGTTTGTTGGCATTGTTTATGATATGATTATCTCTGTCTTCGTCTGTTTCTTCAACATATTTCACCGTGTTTACGATTTTGGCAAAAAGTTTGTTTTGCATTGCATATCGTGCCAGCATTGCAAGTTCATATGCCGTTGTGTAATGGTTGGGGTCATATAACCCGTGCGGATTAACAAAATGAGTATTTTTAAGACCGAGTTTTTTTGCTTTCTCGTTCATCATATCCGCAAAAGCTTCTTCACTGCCGGCAATATGCTCCGCAAGTGCCGTTGCCGCATCATTTCCGGATTTTAAAAGCAACCCGTAAATAAGTGTTTCAACACTTATTTTTTCGCCCTCTCGCGTATAAATACTCGATCCCTCGGTGTAACTTGCGTGTTGGCTTATCGTAACAATATCGTCGGGATTGCAGTTTTCTATTGCCAAAATTCCCGTCATGATTTTTGTTGTGCTTGCCATTCCGAGTTTTTTTGATGAATTTTTCTCAAATAAAATATCTCCGGTTTCGCTGTCTATAAGAACTGCCGCTTCGGCAGTGATACTTTCTTCCGACAGCGTTTCTGCCGGTGCGGCTGAGGCAAATACGGGCAGCATTGCAATCATAAGTGCAATAATCATTGTTTTTTTTAACACTGTATTCAACCTTTCATATTGATTTACTCATACTATTTTATGAATAAAGCCGCTTGTAATATTACTTTTCTTTTTTCTCTCCGGAATTAAACTTGTCCAGAATATCCGGTACAAAATCCAGAATTTTATCAACAGCGGAAGAACTGCTTGTCACCGGAAGAAGCTTGATTCTGCCCTCTGAAATAACCAAAAATGCCACCGGTTTTATTCGCACTCCTCCGCCTGTTCCGCCGCCGAAACCGTTTTCCGCACCTTTCGGATTCTGTTTCGACGGTATATCGCTGCCGCCGGCACCGAAACCGAAAGTGAGCTGTGTTACCGGAATTATGGTATCGCCGTTCTGCGTTGTTATCGGTGTTCCGATTACCTGTTCACTGCCTATCATATCCTTAATGCTTTCCATTGCGCCTTTAACAATATCCTGTATATCTTTCAATGCAATCGCTCCTTTCAGCATATTTTCAATTCTTGTCAATTATATATTTGGCATATGCTTTTAAAATATTTATCGGACGTATATATATTCTACTCTTATGTTTGAGAATAATTCCGGTTTCGCTGTCAAAATCATATTTTACGTCAAGATATGGTTTTTCTGCACGTATTGATTTGTAAAAAATATTTGCCGACACCATAACCGCAGAATAAACAAGCCCTGTATTCATTGGGTCGTCGAGTGCTATGGTTATGTCTGTTTCAAACCGACTAATTCTGACCGCATTTTTCAATATGCCTTTCGCAAGTGATATAATTTTTGAAATACGTGTTTTTTTCCCTTTTAAATCTTTTAAACTTATCTTTTTCTCGGTTTTTTTTTCTTTCTTTTTTATTTTTTTATCTGTCGAATCGTATTTTATTGCGAAAAACGCCAAAATTTTTATTTTAAGCTTCATTTCCACATTAAAATTATTTAAAATCACGTCGCTTTCAATCCACACTTTTGAAAACAGCAGTAACATGATAACGGCAACAATAACCGCCGCAAAAATAAGTATAATTTTCATGGCGAGCCGTTCAATCCTCCTCTTTTATATCATAAAAAGTGAGTTGCAAAGGAATGTTGTCTATATCCGGCAAATCGTTTATCTGTTTCAGCCCGAAAGTTTTCAAAAAACCCGGAGTGGTTTTGTAAAGCAACGGTTTACCGGGTGTGTCAAGTCTTCCGCATTCTTCAATCAGCCCTCTCTGCACAAGCTTGTTCACGGCACTGTCGCTGTTCACACCGCGTATGAACTCGATACTTGAACGCGTTACCGGCTGATTGTACGCAACAATAGAAAGTGTTTCCATTGCCGCATTTGAAAGATTGTTCTGTTCTTTCGGTTCAACAAGTTTCACTATATATTCATAATATTCTTTTTTTGTTGAAAGCTGATATGTATTTCCGGCCTGCACAAGGCAAATCCCCATATTGTCTTCATCATATTTTTCCTGCATACGCTCAAGTGCCAAAACGAGCGTATCTTCATCAATATCGCATATACGCGCAAGCTCCTGGGTTTCGACAGGTTCTCCGGCGGCAAAAAGTACCGCTTCAATAGTCGCTGTCAACTGTGTCAAATTCATATTCATCACCAATTAATCTGCATAAAAGCGCACCGCTTTCATCTTCGTCTATAAGCATACAGCTTCGTCTTACAAGTTCAAGTATCGCAAGAAATGTGGATACCGCCGCGGGGCGTGTTGCGGCATCGTCAAAAAGTTCTTCAAAAGCAATTATTTCTTTTGTTTTAAACACTGTATATATGTATTTGATTCTGGCGGACACAGGAACACTTTCGCGCCTTACCATAACATCAAAAACCTCTTTTTTTATGGGATTTCTGCGTTCCTGACGCTCCAAAATTCCACGGTATGCTTCAATAAGCTTTGAAACGGGTATTTCTGTTTCTATATACTTTACTTTGGGAATCGCTATTTTATCCGGCTGTTTGTAAAACATATATCTGTCGGAAAACTGACGTTCGCTCAAAAACCCCACCGCATCTTTATATTTCGCATATTCTATAAGCCTGTCCACAAGCTCGGCACGTGGGTCGGATGTTTCTTCATCATCTTCTTCGCACGGCAAAAGCATTTTTGATTTGATATACAGCAACTGTGCCGCCATAACAAGAAATTCTCCCGTTATTTCCATATCAAATTGCTTCATCTTATTCAAATAGTCCATATATTGCTCTGTTATAAGCGTTATAGGTATATCCGTTATGCTGACTTTGTTTTTGCTTATAAGGTGCAAAAGCAAATCCAAAGGACCTTCAAACGCTTCTAACTTAAATGTAACCGCTTCCATTATTTCACAAAGAACAGAAGTGCATCCGCACCGCTGTATATCAATCTGAATACAATGGTTATAACAGGTGACATAAATCGGCTCAAAAATCCGGCAAACGTCAAAAGCATTAAACCCATATAAAGCATATTTTGGTTTTGTTCCATCCATGCCGAAGCGTTATACGGCAGAAAATACATTAATACTTTTGAACCGTCGAGCGGCGGTACGGGTATTAAATTGAACACCGCAAGACCAATGTTCAGGCTTGCCCAGCTTTGCGCAATAAACGATAAATATACCGGCGAATGTGTCCAATTTATTGTATAAAACAAAATGCCGTATACAAAAACTATTATAAAGGCAAATATCAAATTTGATACCGGACCGGCAAGACTTACCCATACAACGCCTCTTGCACCGCCTTTTTTAAATCTGTACGGATTAACCGGCACGGGTTTTGCCCAGCCGAATCCCACCAAAAACATTGCCGCCGCTCCGAGCCAGTCTATATGAGCCAGCGGATTAAGGGTCAGTCGTCCGTTTTCTTTTGCCGTAGTATCGCCAAGCAGATACGCAACATATCCGTGGGCACATTCATGCACGGTAAGACATACCAAAATGAACGGTATACTTATCAATTTTACAATTAAATTCTGTAACACTTTTCTTCCTCCGCCATGTTTATTTATCGTTGCCGACTTCTTTTCCGTCGGAATTTATATAGAAAAACTTATTATCGTCTTTTGTGACTTTGGCAAGCCCGTTGTCAAGCAGGTCAATCCTTTTGTATTCTGCCGCCAAAATTTCTGTACCGTCAGATTTTATAGCTCCGTGCTTATCTTTGAAACCAAAAACAGCCATACCGTTTTTAAAATTGCTCAAATAATCGTATATCGGTTCAATAATAACTTTTCCGTCGGCTTTCATATATCCGTATTTTCCGTCTTTTTTAAATACAACGCAACCGCCGCTTAATGTCAGCAATTCGTCAAAATCCGGGTAAATGACATAATTCCCGTCAGAATCAATAACACCATATTTGTTATCCACAACAACGGTTGCTTTTCCGTCGGAAAATCTGCCGGGAACTGCTTCACTGTACGAACCGAGCGGTTTTCCGAATATGTGAGCGCCTTTTTCGTCTATAATATGCCAACCGTCATTTTCTTTTACGAATGCACGTTCTTCATAAAACGGCATTCCGTATAAAAACACTCCGTCAATCGCCTTGTTTCCGGATTTGTCAATATAATATCCCGGCATATCCTCGGAATCACGCACATAGCATTTGCCCTCTTTGAAATAGTTCAGACCTTTTGGATTATAGGTCGGTTCGATAACAATTTTCCCTTTGGTATCCATAAATCCCAGTCTTCCGTCTTTCACAACGCCGGCAAGACCCTCGGAAAAATCGTATGCCGCTTCATATTCCGCTTCAATAACGGAACCGGTTTTTATATTGATAAATCCGTATTTTTTATCATGAGTATAAATCACAAAATCCTCACTGGCATTTGTTGCCGTTATCTGTTCGCTCATAAAAACGGATTCAAGGTTGTCGTTCAAAAAACCTCTTTTTTTACCGCTTTGCACATAATAAAGCCCATAATCCGCAAGGCTTGCAACATCATACTTCGGTTCGATAACCGTTTCGCCGTCTGCATCGGCAAAACCGTACAAACCGTTTTTTTCCGTAATTATATACTTATGAATTTCATTTTTATTTTCGCTTATTTTATGAATCGTTACCTGCGTGTTTTTTTCTTTCTTTTCTTTCGGACGTGATGAAACACGCACCACATATCCGAGTGCCGCACATATACAAACTATAATTACGGCAATAATTATGTTTTTAAATTTTTCCGTTTTCATGCCGCCTCCTTGTTGCTTTTCGTGGTATGCCGCTGTTTATCGGATTATACATACCCATATTTTATTTTATCATATGTACAATTATTTGTCAAGTAAAAAAAGCAATTTGCGTTTGACAAATTTTTTGTAAAATTTAATTTTGGTATTGATTTTTGAATGGTTTTGTGGTACAATGGAAAATGAAATTATTTAATTGGGAGTGAAGAGATAATGTATGAAAAACAACTGAAATTTTTGGATTGGGAATTCGGAGTGTTTTTCCATTTTGGAATAAGAACATTTTACGAGGGACATAAAGACTGGGATATGCGAGATATGCCGGCAACGGGATTTAATCCCGAACAGCTTGACTGTGAACAGTGGATAAAAACAATTAAAGAGGCAGGGGCAACATATGCTATGCTTGTGTGTAAACATCACGACGGATTTGCAAACTGGGATTCGGCATATACAAAATACAGTGTGGCATCAAGTCCGTGGAAAAACGGCAAAGGCGATGTTGTGCGTGAATATGTCGATGCCTGCCGAAAATACGATATAAAAGTGGGTTTGTATTATTCACCGGCAGAATTTGGTTCTTCCAAAAAAGATGCAAAAGAATATGATGATTATTTTATAAATCAGATCAGTGAACTTTTATCGAATTACGGAAAAATAGATTATCTTTGGTTTGACGGATGCGGTTCGGAAGGGCATGAATACGATACAACACGTATTGTGGCGGAAATAAGACGGTTACAGCCCGAAATACTGATATTTAATATGTGGGATCCGGATACGCGCTGGGTTGGCAACGAATCCGGAGTTGCACATTCTCCGAACTTTAATACTGTGTCGGAACTTGATTTTTCGGTTATGACAGAAAACAAAGATTCTCTCGGTAAAACAGCATTTTTGCCGGCGGAATGTGATTGCCGTATGCGTTATGCAAACTGGTTTTACAGTGAAAACGATGAGGATACCGTAAAATCGGTTGATGAACTTATGGGATTGTATTATCATTCTGTGGGCAGAGGTGCCAATCTTTTGATAAACATCGGTCCCGACAGACGCGGATTGCTTCCCGATAAAGATGCAAAACGGCTTATAGAATTTGGAAAAGAAATAAAAAGAAGATTTGAATCTCCGATAAAATATAATATGAAAGAAGAATACATATGCGAGTTTGAAAAACCCGAATTGGTGAACCATGTTGTAATCGAAGAGGATTTGACAGACGGTGAGCATATCAAAAAATTTGAAATATTTCTTTATCCGACGCATCAGGGAGTACCTATAAAAGTATTTGAGGGTGATACGGTAGGTCATAAGAGAATTTGTATGTTCCCGACGTTTGCAACCGAAAAGGCAAAAATTGTGATAACCGGCAAAAACGGTGAAGAAAAAATCAAAGCCGTGAACTTTTATTATGTGACAAACAAATGACAGTACAGCTTTTTTGAACAGTGGTTTTTGTTTTGCTTTGTCCCGGCGGATTCCGTCTCCGGGGCAAAGCAAATGCGATATTTTTATACATTAACGGCAACATTGATTTTTTCGGCAATTATGCGGTTTTCATCTTCGTATATAAAAACTTCGTCACCTTTGCCGATACTTCCGTCAAGTATTTTTGTTGAAAGTATATCCTCGACCATTGTCTGTATAGCACGTTTCAGTGGTCTTGCACCATATAATCTGTCATATCCTGCGGCGGCAACAAGATTTACCGCATCATCGGAAAAACTGCATTTTATTCCGCATTTTTCAAGCCGTTGTTCAACTTTGCCGAGCAGCAGACGTGTTATTTGCTTTATTTCATCTTTATTCAGCGGTTTAAATACAAGGGTTTCGTCAACTCGATTAAGAAATTCGGGGCGAAAATACTTTTTCAATTCAAACAGCACATCGGATTTGACCTTTGAATAATCTGTTTTCTCATCATCGGCGGAAAAACCGAAATTTTTTTTCTCGCATATACGGCTTGCGCCGATATTTGAGGTCATAATAATTATGGTATTTTTGAAATTTATTTTTCTTCCGTGCGAATCGGTCAGAGTCCCGTCGTCCATAATTTGAAGCAACATATTGAATATATCCGGATGGGCTTTTTCGATTTCATCGAAAACTATTACGCTGTACGGTCGTTTGTGAACTTTTTCGGTAAGCAGACCGCCCTGTTCAAATCCGATATATCCCGGCGGAGAACCTATCATTTTTGATACGGAATGCTTTTCGGAATATTCGGACATATCCAGTTTTATGAAAGCGTTTTTATCGCCGAAAACCGCCGTGGCAAGTGCCGAGGAAAGCTCGGTTTTTCCAACGCCGGTCGGGCCGGAAAATATAAAACTGCCTATCGGACGGCAAGGGTCGCACAGCCCCACACGGCTGCGGCGTATTGCCTTGGATACCGCATTGACGGCTTCGTCCTGCCCGATAATATCGTTATGCAGAATTTTTTCAAGCATAAGAAGTTTATCGCTTTCACTTCTGCTGAGCTTGTTCGCCGGTATGTTTGTTATCAGTGATGTTCGTTCGGCGATGTCGTTTGCTGTTACGGTAATCGGAATATACTCACGCGAAATTTTTTGTACCTGTTTTTCGGAACCGAGCCGTTTTTTCAGTTTCAGTTCTTCATCTCTTAATGCTGCCGCCGTTTCGTAACTGCGGTTGATTATGGCTTTTTCTTTTTGAACGCGTAAAAAAGAAAGGCGATTTTCGGTTTTGACCGTTTCTGCCGGAGCGGAATATGATTTTAACCGCAGAGCCGCCGCTGTTTCGTCAATAAGGTCAATTGCTTTGTCCGGAAGAAAACGGTCGGGAATGTAGCGTACCGAAAGTCTGACAGCTTCGGCTACGGCATCATCGGTGATTATTACGTTGTGGTGCTGCTCGTATTTGTTTTTGATTCCCTTTAAAATTTCGATGCTCGTTTCTTCTGACGGTTCATCAACCGAAACGGATTGAAACCGACGTTCAAAAGCTGGGTCTTTTTCAATATACCGACGGTATTCGTTGATTGTGGTTGCACCTATAATGCGGATTTCTCCGCGTGCAAGGACAGGTTTCAAAATATTTGCGGCATCAATTGCACCTTCTGCCGCACCGGCACCGATAAGCGTGTGCATTTCGTCTATAAACAGAATGATGTCACCGGCTTTTTTGACATCGGCAAGAACTTTTTTAATTCTTTCTTCAAATTCACCGCGGTATTTTGCACCGGCTATCATAGAAGCAATATCAAGAGCAAATATACGCTTTTTTGCAATTGAAGGCGGAACGGAGCCGGCGGCGATTTTTTCGGCAAGCCCCTCTGCAACAGCAGTTTTTCCAACTCCGGGTTCGCCTATAAGCACGGGGTTATTTTTTGTGCGGCGACATAAAATTTGTATAACGCGGCATATTTCGGTTTCTCTGCCTATAACCGGGTCAAGCCGATTTTCCTCGGCAAGTCCCGAAATATCTCTGCCGAATTTTAAAAGCGAGGGAGGGATTGAAGGTGATACTTTTTCCGATGCAATATTTTTTGTATTATCTATAATTCGGCAAACTTCGGCATAAAATTCTTTTTCGTCTATGCCGATTTCGTGCAGTATCCTGATGGCAAGACCGTCATTTTCACGCAGTAATGCAAGCAAAATGTGTTCTGTTCCTATAAAATTATCATTAAACCTGCGTGATTCATCAACACTGGTTTCAAGAACGTTTTTACCGCGCGGAGTAAAATCCGTTTTAACGTGTGCAATATGTTCACTGCCGTAATATTTGTCAATAAAGTTCTCAATTACGTTTACGGTTGCTCCTTTAACGGCAAGTAATCCGGAAGCAATTCCGTTGATTTCTTTTGCAAGACCGAGCAATATGTGTTCCGTACCAACTATTCCGCCTGTTAATATTGAACTTTCATGCGCATATTTTAGAACAAGCTTTGCACGTTCGGTAAGTTTGTGACCGCCGATTTCCATTTAAGCACTTCCTTTATTTGTAATTACTTACTATATTCTGTATTTTAACGATTATATCCTTTATTTTTGCAAGAAAAACGTTCGCAAAAATTCGACATATTCCACTTGCAACGGCTGTATAGGCGAAACGATTTTTTGTTTATTGTTCATTATACGGAAAAAATGTGCATATAATTTTGTTGAGGAGAATATCTGAAAGGTGGAGAGACATGGCATATTCGTATTACGAACTGCTGGCACGCCTTGTGGAATGCGAAGCCGGCGGAGAAGGGGAGGTAGGAATGAAAGCGGTGGCGAACGTTGTTATGAACAGAGTACATACACCTTATGGCGAATACGCAAGAATTGGCAGGGGAAACCTGAGAAATATTATATTTCAAGAGGGGCAGTTTGACTGCGCGCGCGAGACTATCGGCGGAGTGTATAATCCGCAGAATATATATAATATTTTGCCGAGTGCGGCAAGCTATGGTGTGTCTGACTGGGCATTGTCGGGTAACTCGCTTCCGAATCTTACCGAGGCTTTGTGGTATTTTAATCCGTACAGCCCGACTTGCCGTACAAATTTTCCGTCACGAGTCGGATATTTTGTCATCCGTATAGGCGACCACTGTTTCTATAATCCCACATCATATTATCTTGAGACATAAAAGGAGGATTCGCATGACGTTTATGGGAGAAAACAAAATACGCCAAACCGATGAAGAATCGCAGTTTGAAACATCACCGGCATACCAAGGCTCACTTCAGCAAATTCTTACGGATAACGTAGGTGAATATGTTACCGTTGAGTTTTTGATAGGAACTTCGGAAATTGTAACCAGAAGCGGTGTGATTTATTCTGTGGGAATAAATTATATCGTACTTTTTAACGAAGAACAAAACAACTATGAAGTGTGCGATTTGTATTCAATAGAGTTTGTTACATTTTATGAAATAAAAACCGGCGGTAACAATTAATAACTGAAAGGGGAAAGAAAAATGCGTATCGGAAACACACCGGTTATACCTGATGAAGAAGCAATGCGCGGAACACTGCAATATTTTTTGACGCGGAATATCGGGCGTGAGGCGATTATTACGTTTCTTATAGGAACGCAGAATACAACACAGCGTTCGGGTGAAATATATTTTGTCGGTTCGACTTATGTTGTACTGCATGATGTGAAAAACGAATTGTATACGTTGTGTAATCTTTATTCAATAAAATTTATAACAATGCAGGAAAACGGCAGACCGGTAATTACAAAACGTTTTTAATGTGACAAAACAAACGGAATCAGTGCCGGTGGGCAAGAGGGTTTCGTTTGTTTCTTTTCGTTCGGCAAGACAATGCGGTGTCACGATTGACCGCGTTTTTGAAAGCTCTTGTATTTGCGGCAATGGTAATATAATAAAGTTTTAAGGCATAAATGCTGTTACAGCACTTATGCCTTAATCATAACTTTTTCAATTGTTATTTTTCAAATTTTCGTACTTTTTTTTGGTGGCAATTCCTCCTCTGATGTGCCGTTCCTGTTTGTTTTCCTGCAAAACGGCATATACTTTTTTGGCAAGTGTTTGATTAAATCCCTCAAGCCGTTCGGTAACATCTTTATGTACAGTTGATTTTGATATATTAAAATGCTTTGCGGTTTTGCGAACCGTAGCCCCCGTATCTATTATGTAATGAGCAAATGCCGCCGCTCGTTCTTCAATATAATCTTTCATGAACATCCCCCATATTGATTTTTGTATATAATATGCCCGTATATAACAATTTATGCTCAAACATATGAATAAAATTGCCGTTTCTATGCAAAGCATACAAAAAATAAAAAAATTTTTTCAAAATATGTATAAAATAATACTTGAAATGTACACTAAACAGGTGTATAATATACTTGTCGAAAAAAGTATTTTTTATCATAAAGAATAACATCATACCCGGCAACAAACGAAAGGAAGAAAGAGTATGAAAGATATAATATATATGGACCATGCGGCAACAACTTACGTAAAGCCCGAAGTGGCAGAAAAAATGTATCCGCTGTTTACCGAAATTTACGGAAATCCTTCAGGTATATACAGTGTGGGCAGAAAAGCAAAAGAATATCTTGAAGCCGCAAGGGCAGAGGTTGCACGGTGCATTAATGCACAGCCGAATGAAATTTATTTTACAGGCTGCGGAAGCGAAGCCGATAACTGGGCAATACGCGGTATTGCATACGCAAAAAAATCAAAGGGCAATCACATAATAACAACCGAGTTTGAACATCATGCAGTTCTTCATACTTGCAAACAGCTTGAAAAAGAAGGATTTGAGGTTACTTATATAAAACCCGATGCAAACGGAATTGTTTCGCCGTCGGATATTGAAAGTGCAATTAAGGATACAACAATACTCATTACGGTTATGTTTGCCAATAACGAAATAGGTACTGTTCAGCCCATAGCGGAAATAGGCGATATGGCAAAAAAACATAAAATAACGTTTCATACCGATGCCGTACAGGCAGTCGGAGCAATACCGGTTGATGTTCGGGCTTTGAACGTTGATTTGCTTTCGGTATCGGCACATAAATTTTACGGTCCTAAAGGTGTGGGTGCACTGTATATCAGAAAGGGCGTTTTGCCGCAGAATTTCATGCTGGGCGGAGCACAGGAACATAACCGCAGAGCCGGTACCGAAAATGTTGCCGGTATAGCCGGTATGGCGGCGGCACTTAAGCTTGCCTGCGAAAACATGGAAGAACATAACAAAAAAATGGAATCCATGCGTGACTATCTTATTGCGCAGGTTCTTGAAAAAATACCTCACACAAGGCTTAACGGCGACCGTGAAAAACGTTTGCCGACGAACGCAAACTTTTCATTTGAATTTATCGAAGGCGAAGCGTTGTTGCTTCATCTGGATTTGGCGGGTATTTGCGCATCAAGCGGTTCGGCGTGTACATCCGGTTCGCTCGACCCGTCGCACGTGCTTTTATCCATCGGGTTGCCACATGAAATTGCACACGGTTCGTTAAGGCTGACGCTGGGTGATGACAACACAAAAGAACAGATTGATTATGTTGTCGGTGAACTGGTGAGAATAGTGGGATTGCTCAGAAATATGTCCCCGTTATATCACGGAGAAAAATAAATAAAGCTTATTAAATAAAACTTCGCCGATAAGCTGACAATAACCGCCGATGCGAAGCGGCAGAACGGAGAAAACAAATGTATACCGAAAAAGTTATGGAACATTTTCAAAACCCTCACAATGTAGGTGAAATAGAAAACGCAAACGCAATAGGTGAAGTCGGAAACGCAAAATGCGGCGACATCATGAAAATGTATATGGTTATTGAAGATGATATAATAAAAGACATCAAATTCAAAACTTTTGGGTGCGGTGCGGCAATTGCAACAAGCAGTGTGGCAACAGACCTTGTTAAAGGAAAAACAATAAAAGAAGCACTTGCCGTTACAAACAAACAGGTAATTGATGAACTCGGCGGATTACCGCCGCAGAAAATACATTGTTCGGTGCTTGCCGAAGAGGCAATAAACGCCGCTATTCATAATTACTATGAAAGAACCGGCAGAGATGTGAGCGAATTGCCGAAAAAATGCACGGGGCATTGTGAATCCTGCGGTATAAATCATTAAAATAAAAAAGTGCGGTAAAACATTCTGTTTGCCGTACTTTCTTGATATATGAGGTTATTTTGCGATAACGTACCAGCAAAGCGTTGCAATACCGCTCAAAACCATTGTTCCGCCGAATACTGCCAGCAATATTGCGGCAACAAATTGTTTTCTTTTTTTATTCATATTTGAAAATCCTTTCGTATGTAATAATTATATTATATAACAAAAATGAATAAATTGCAATGCTTTTTTTGAATTTATCGATAAAAAAATAAAAGGAGCCGATATTTTCATGAAATATGTAAAAAATCCCAATCTTCCCGAAAATGCGGCGGCTGTTATAGCGGCGGTAAATACTCCGCAGAATATAAAAAATGAACTTGAAAAATTAAATATACGCATAATCCCGTCGGCGGAAATAAATTTTAAGGTAAACGGCGTTGCCATGCACCCGGATATGCAGATTGTTCACATGGGCAGAGATAAATTTGTAACTCACAAATCCGTTTTTGGGCATTATAAAAAATATCTTCCGTGCATATGCGGTGCAAGCGAAAATACCGACACCTACCCGGGGGATATTGCATATAATGTAGCAATAGCCGGCAAACATATGATATGCAACAAAAAATATACCGATGCTGCAATTTTGAGTATATGGGAAGATGATATAATAAATATTCGTCAGGGCTACAGCAAATGCAATATACTGATTGTTGACGAAAACTCTTTTATAACTTCAGACAACGGTATATATAAAGAATTAAAAGGTCATAATATGAATGTATTGAAAATAAGAACCGGTCATATAGAACTTCCGGGGCAAAGTTACGGGTTTATAGGCGGTGCGGCCGGCAAAGTCACAAAAAATTTGATTGTATTTGCCGGTGATATAAAAAAACATCCGGATTTTGATAATATCCGCGGATTTTGCAAAAATTCCGGTACAGATATATATTCTCTCGGCAAAAATACACTTCTTGACATAGGCTCTGTATTACCGGTCACGGAAAAATAAGAAAGGTGGAAAATGTGAGCCGATATATAGTAGATACTTTTCATGACGAATCCAAACTTTTTGAAAAAATATCATCCGGATTAAGAAACAACGGCATTTCCGCACAATGCGTTCTCGATAATTTCATTTCTGTCGATTCAAAGAAAAACACATCCGATATAATTGCCGATATAACAGGCAGATATATCATAGATAATCTCGAAACTGATAAGGTTTATGAAATATTGAAAGCAAGCCGCTGTGAAAAAGATGAAATAGAAGGAACGGTAAAGTGTTTTAAAAAAGATACATTCAATAAATATTCAAGATTCAGAGTGCTGAAAAAAGAACTTAAAGAAGCACTTTCGGCATATGGGAGGATTAACGTTGAGGGGCTTTTGAATTTCAGACTGCGCGAATACAATCATTTGCTCTATGCCGGCACGGCAATGGCAATGGAAGATTATGCGGCAACCAAAGCCTGTGAAGACTTTCTTGGTTTGCTTGAATATTATGTGCATATGCAGGACGATAAATGCGAAACAGTAATTGTTACGCAAACCGACAGTGATTATTTAATTACCGATGTGTGCGGAAAAAGCATTGAATATGATGACGATGACGACATTTTCGACGGTATGGAATTGTCTCCGCTTAAATCAGAGGATATTCTCATCGGTCGGCTGATTAATATTGCACCGAGAAAAATTATTGTAAAAGCCGACCCCGATATGCCGATTATAAAAACACTTAAACGGATTTTCACCGATAAACTCAATGTTTATGCGGAACACGCCGATGAATAGCAAAAGTGCGTGGAATATCGTTTTGGATATTCCACGCACTTTTTTCGTTCTGTGCAATGATTGCATGATAGCTACTGATATTTGTGTATTCCGTATCATTTACACCGATGTAAAGTGAAAATAATTATATCGACCGCCGTAAAACGTTATTGTTATTCGACCGTAAATAAAAACTATTCGTTTATTTCCCAGTTGTGATACACTTCTTGAACATCTTCATTGTCTTCAAGAATGTCAAGCAGTTTTTCCATAAGAGTAATATCGTCTTCGTTGTCAAGATTAATGTAGTTCTGCGGAACCATTGCCGCTTCTGCGGAAACCGTGACATAACCTTTTTCAACAAGTGCGTCGTTTATATTGTATACATCGTTGGGGTCTGTGTATATTTCAAAGTAGTCACCCTCCGAGTTGAAATCATATGCGCCAATATCAAGAGCATCCATCATTAAAGATTCTTCATCGGCACCGCTTTCTTTGTCTACAACAATAATACCTTTTTTGTCGAACATCCATGATACACAGCCGGACGCACCAAGGTTTCCGCCGAATTTGTCGAAATAATGCTTCATATCTCCGCCTGTGCGGTTTCTGTTATCCGTTAAAGTTTCAACAATAACGGCAACACCTTTCGGACCGTAACCCTCGTATGTAATTTCTTCGTAATTGTCTGCAGAACCTTCGCCGGCGGCTTTCTTTATGCAGCGCATAATATTGTCGTTCGGCATATTTGCGGCACGTGCTTTGCTCATTACGTCTTTAAGCTTAAAGTTAGAGGCGGGGTCCGGACCGCCTTGTTTAACAATAACAGCAATTTCACGACCGAGTTTTGTAAAAACTTTTGCTTTCTGCGAATCGGTTTTTTCCTTTTTTCTTTTGATGTTGTTCCACTTAGAATGACCTGACATTTTATCTGTTCCCTTCTGTATTTATTATATATTATTTGCAGTTTTAAATTGACGGCAAAAATATTTGTGCGGAAAATCCAAAAAATCCAGCGCACAATATGCCTCTATAATTATTATAGCATATATGTCGGTATATTTCAAGTGTTTTTTCAAGTTTTTTAAAAAAATAGTCTGCAATTGTTATTTTGGTTAATTCGGCAAAGAAAGATTCACAGTAAAAATTCAAGTGGATTTTACTTTGATAATTGACCTGTTTTTGGCAATTTGCAAGTTCAAACATGATTGACAAATTCGCGAAAATATGATATGATTGCATAAATTGATATTAAAAACTTTACAAACTTAAAAGTGATTACAAAAGTTGTGTAAAGTGTTGCTGTTTTTATCTGAATTTTCTACCGAACAATTCCCGATAAGTCCGCATAAATCATTGACAAAGTTGAAATAATTTGATATAATTATACTTGGGGTTTTGTATAATAACGGGTGTATCTCGATGAGAGCAGTGATACAGTCTTGATTTGGATAGAAAAAGAGCGATGCCCACTGCAAAAATCAGTTGGTTATGGAAATTTAAAATAAGCGAAGCAGATGATTGGATGAAATCAGGTGTATCCGCTGAAAAGTAAGTTAAGGAGGATTATGTATGAATTACGAATTAAAACATTATGATTTAAGTCTTGTGCG
>CAYQKW010000027.1:0-23283 GCA_964418245.1 uncultured Oscillospiraceae bacterium | reverse complement strand
CGTGGGTTTGTGCCGTTTTCACGGGCGGACAGGGTCGTCCGCCCCTACGGTTTGTACGCAAACGTGGGTTTGTGCTTTGGCGTGGGTTTGTGCCGTTTTCACGGGCGGACAGGGTCGTCCGCCCCTACGGTTTGTGCGCAAACGCGAGTTTAACAGCCAACAGCCATCTCTTATACATCAAATTATTAAGTTAATGATATATCCTCTTTCCCCCTTTCGGTTATATTTCACGCAAACATATTTCTTTTGCAAAAACAGTGATTTTTATGTAAATTTATTTACATACGCATTATTTATTTCAATTTGGTAACTATTCTTTCGTGCAGATTATCAAGCAGCATCTGCGTTTTTTCTCTGTCGTCCCAAATTGCGTAATCAATAACATAGGCAATCACGGAATATATGAACGTTTCTGCCTGAATGCGCGTACAATTGAATATACTTTCAAGTTTTTCGGCATAGCGGTTGTACAAAAAATGAAATTCGTCCGCTTTTTCGCGCATAAGGTCGCCGTATACGGGGCTGGTTGTGAGCTGCACCCCAAGGCGAAGGTCTTTTTTGTATTTTTCCGTTTCGTTGAGCAATTCATCAAAGAACGACTGTATATTGTTTGTGTGGTCGAGCGTGAATTTAAAAAGCTTGTCAACAACTTTTGCCAAGCCGTATTTACCCGAATTTATATAGAGGTCGTCTCTGTTTTTAAAGAAATAATACAGACTGCTTTGCGAGACTTTCATGCTTGTGCAGAGTTCGCCGATTGATGAATGCCCAATACCCTTTTTCAGCAAATATCTCCACGTTGCATCCATGAGTTGTCTTTTTCTTTCCGTAACCATTTGTTCGTTTATTTTAACCATTTCCTTTCTTGAAAAATGCAAAGGCATTTTTCGGTAAACCAATTTATTGTTTTGTATATCAAACAGAAGTTTGTGTTTTGATTTCACGGACGACTGTAACACGCGTTACAGCTTTCAATAAAAAAATATGTCAAAAATGCTTTTATTGAAAGCAACGGTGATAAGCCGAGCCGATTCAATCACTAATCAATTTTATTATATCACAAAATCAACAAAAACTCAATAGTTTTATTGATTTTTCTTTTGCCGGCACCGTTTTTTCTACGATATGCACAATTTTTTACCATATTTCATGGTCGAAACAGATATTTTCCCGAAAATTTGTCTTGACACAAGTGCATTACCGTGCTATAATAATATCGGAGATGATATTTTGAGAAAGACAAACTGTGATGAATGTATGTATTATGAATATGACGAGGAATATGACACATACAGCTGTGTATTGAACCTTGACCAAGACGATGCCGAGCGTTTTATGAAATATTCCTCATGTCCGTTTTTCAGATTCGGCGATGAATATACCATTGTGCGAAAGCAGAATTAATTTATTCGACAATCATTTCGCCGAAATATTGTGGGCAGTGAAATTCGGGTTTTTCAAGCGGAATATGGAAATAGCTTATATAATGTTCATATTCCGTCTTTTCGCCGCATTTATAAAGATTGGTTTTTATTCTTTTATTTTTTGCGAGTTCGTATCCATCTATTTTTGATGCGATAAAAGAAAACGGTATTTTATATTCGCCCGTCCAGCAATCGTCGAAAATTTCGGTTTTTATATTGAACAAATCTATTTCATCCGCCGTGAGCGGTGTGCATTCGCCGCGATTTTTTCTGAATGCCGCGTTCATTGCACCGGCTGCATTGATTTCAAAATTGAAATATCTGTCGGTTTTTTCGGGAGCGAAGTTCGCAAACCATTCTATACAGCTGTCGAGGTGAACCGGGGCAAGATGATTTTTGTTTTCGCACAAAGGATTTTTTTCGTATACGGTAAATTTGATTTTAAATCCGGTTTCGTCATATGCAATACGAGCAAACACCGTCGGTTTATAATTATCCGTTCCCCAGAGAGAATTTGAAATCACAGCCTTTTCGCATTTATCAATATCATTATTTTTTATTATATACATATTATCAATTCCTTTCATTTTAATAATCATTAAGTGTGAGCAACGTTTTGAACATACCTTCTTTTTCCGCGAGTTCTTTATATGTCCCCTCTTGGATTATATCGCCTTTATCGAAAACAAGTATTCTGTCCGCATTTGTTATTGTTGTTAATCTGTGAGCTATGATTATAACCGTATGCGTTTTCATGAGTTCTTCCATAGACTTTTGTATCAAGCGTTCTGATATGTTATCAAGTGCGCTTGTTGCTTCGTCGAATATCAAGATTTCCGGATTTGTGAGTACAGCTCTTGCGATTGCGATACGCTGTTTTTGACCGCCGGAAAGACCGAATCCGCCCTCGCCTATCACCGTGTGCCATCCGTTGGGCAGTTCGTTTACAAATTCGTGTACATGAGCGATTTCCATTGCTCGCATAACTTCTTTTGTTGTTGCCTGCGGATTTGATATTCTCACATTTTCGTAAATCGACATCTGGAACATATACGGATTCTGCGGAACGCTTCCGAAACAAGCTCTCAAATCATGCAGGCTGAAATCTTTTATATCTCTGCCGTGAATTTTCAGTGAGCCGCCGTTTATCTCGTAAAGACGCATTGCAAGTTTGGTGAGTGTGCTTTTGCCGCTTCCGCTGCCCCCGACAAGTGCGACACATTCTCTGTATCCTATATCACAATTGAAATTTTTGAAAATCTGTCTGCTTCCGTCATATGAAAAATCAACGTTTTTGAAACTTATGCACGGCAGGTTTTTATTTTTCGCGCTTTCTTTTTCAATGTCAACACTTCTGCATTTCCCGTCATCAACTGTTGACGGTTTTTCTGCCATAACTTTCATAATCCTGTCAAGTCCGGCTTCCGCACTGCTCTTTATAAGTCCGAGATTCAACCAAGATGTAAGTGTGGAAAGAATAACACCCATACTTGATACAAACGCAAAGAGTTCACCGGTTGAAAGTCCTCTGTATATGCAGGAAAGTGCTCCGACAAAATATACAACCGCCGTTCCCACATATTGCGTAAATTCCGGTTTCGCATTTTCCACCCATTGCGAAAACGAAAGTTTAATGGCTTTCTTTTTCATTTCTTCGTTTAAAGCACTGAATCCTTTATATGTATTATCTTCTATGGCATAATATTTAACTGATTCTATACCGTGAAAAACATCCGCAATATATTTTCCGGCTTCGTTTTCCGTTTTTAAATATTCGCTCGACATTTTACGAACTTTAAACTTTGAAAAATAATTTATTACAACCGTAACAAGTGCCGTAAGCACCATAATCAGCGTGAGCAGCGAGTCGTATGTGAACATTGCACAGAGTGATATTAAGAATGCAAACAGCTGACACGGCACAAGTGTTACCATCTGCTGCAAAAAGGTTTTTAAATTAATCATGGGCGAGCCCATAACATAGTTAAACAGTTCTCCCGACGAATACTTTTCATAAAATTTCATGCACATATTCTGAATATGCCCATAAAGCTGCGAACGCAGATTAAATAAAAATCCCTCCGTTGCTTTTAAAGCATGTTTATACCCAACCGCCCAGCTTAACAGTCTGATTACCGAAGCTAATATATAAATGATACATAATATTGCTATTATCGAGATTTTTTCATTAACGGTTATTCCGTTTTTCAAAATCCCCTCGTCAACTATATATTTGATTATAAGCGGCTGAACAGCTACGGAAATTCCGTTGATAACGGAAAACAACAATGCTATTGCAACATATTTTCTTAAATTTTTTTCGATGTAAGAAAAAATCGTGGAATAAATCCCTTGTTTTTTCATGAAGAACACGTCACTTTCTTGTTTGTTTTTAAGTATTTTAAACCATTTTCTTTAAAAAGTCAAATGCATATTTCAGGATTAAACACAATTAACAGGGTTTATTCTTCGATAACTCGAAAATGCTTATTTTTTCTTAAAATTATTGCAAATTTCAAACATTTAAAAGACAGAATTACAAAGTCCCTTTTTAGTTTTGCACCTTAAGTTTCCACAGGCGGACAGGGACGTCGGCTTTAGTGATTGGCTGTTAGTGGTTAGTGAGTAGTTGATTACAAATGAAAAATTGAATTACCTATGTCAACACAGTAGGATAATTTAGATAAATCCGAATGTTTTCGGGATGTTTTCGGGCGGACAGGGTCGTCCGCCCCTACAGGTTTGTGCGTTACCGCAGGTTTGTACGGTATTGTGTTTTCGTACCGTTATTCGGGCGGACAGGGTCGTCCGCCCCTACGGGTTTGTGCAACTAATTTCATTTTCCGTATGAACATCGTGCAAGCATAATTATGAATTATGCATTATGCATTGCAACGAATGTATTTGTCAAGTTTTTTCGCATCGTTTTCGTCAATATACCCTGCTTCTATATAAAATTCCAATTTCCCCATCGGTTCAAGATATTTTAAATATCCTTTCTTTTTTGAATCTTCATAGCCGAGATGCTCGCTTGTTGCAGGCAAAATCATACCCATTGCATCCTCGTCCGCCGTTCTGGAAATCCAACGTACACCTACCGGCAAAACGTCCGTCGGATGGCTCACAAAACAAGCACCCTCACCCTCTTTATACTGCATTGTATATCCTCTGCCGTTCGCATCGCCGTTATATTTAATTGCAAAACAAATTTCAGGGTCGTATATTTCGCCCTCCGCGCCGACTTCGTCGTGAACAGACGGATTTTCCTGTACTTTGTCCATAAATGCCTTAAGTTTCTCGGCTTTTTCCGACGGCAGAGCATTGCTTACGATTTTATGTACTTTTATATGTTCACTGTCACGAGGAGCGGTATACACAAGTTTGGCACCGTCCCACGGGATAAAATTCATATGGCAAAGATACATATATTCCATCGGTGCGTGTTTTAAGTTTTCAAGCGTTACGTCTATTCTTAAAACCGTACCGTTTTCATGCAGCGTGCATTTCGGCGAAAAACGATATTTTTTCACGAACGCAACATCGTAATCCAAGCATCCGCCGACAGAAACATATTTACCGCTTTCGTCCTCATCGCATATGATATATGCGGACTGATATTCGGCATTCGGGATTTCGCCGTGCTGCGGATGCTTATCATCCGGAACACCGAATGAATTTATGCCGCAGTGATATAAAAATCCGCCGTAATTTTTAAGATATTCCGTTTCTGCCACAGGTTCTTTTATTGTTGTTTTCATAGATAAATCTTTGCCCGCAAAATGCAGATTCCATATCTGCTGTCCTTTAAACGGCAGAATAACAAAACTTCCTTTTGCATTTTGCACTTTAAGTGCTTCAACCCCCGATGAATACTTGAATGCTTTAACCGTAATTCCGCCATGCGATATAAGTTCGTATTCCTTTTCGGAAAACATTGATTTTGTTAAATTTAATTTCATATACAGCACACCTTTCCAAAACAGGCTGCCACCTTTTAAGTAACAGCCTGAAAATATTATTTTATTGTTTTTTCAAGATATTCCAAAGAAAGCTCAACCATTTTGTCGCCGAGTTCTTTGTTTGCTTTTCTTGCACTTTCGGTGAACCAATGTTTTATATCATCTATTCTTTCAAGCTTAACCGCTTCGGGATACAGCGACATAAGTATGGAACATTCAAATTCGCCCGCATGGTCATAACCCGTGGCATTCTGAACCTCCGTGCTCATTGTCGGTATAACTTTAATCCAAGAAAACGGATTGTCGTCGTTTTCAAGATTGTCGTAATATTCACTGTAACTCTCGCTGCCCCACCAGCCTCTTCCTCTTGTCTGCTCCATATATTGCATTGTCGCACGTTTTGCGGCTTTCATATATGAAAGCGTCATAGGCATTAAAGATTCCTGTTCAAACTGATGATGTATAACGACATATATGTTTTTCAGTCCCGAATTTAACATACTAATAAATACATAATAAAGATAATCTTCAAACGCATTTTCTTCAATATGCACCGTACCGCTTTTCTCATCGGCAACGGCATAGCTCGACGGGCTGTAATGTACCGACGGAGCTATCATTATTTCTTTTTTCTCCGCAAGTCTTTTAATAAGACCCTCGGCAACAAGCGTATCACAGCCGTAAGAACAGTGCGGACCGTGATATTCCACCGTACCGCCGGCTATAACAACCGGTATATTATTCTTTTTTACATAATCAAGTTCTCTCGGAAAACTCATATCAAGATACATTTTTATCACTCCTTATTCGGAATATCCGAGCGTTGTGTAATAAGCAAGATTTGTCTGGCGATTGTCTAATCTGCCATATTGCAAAACGATGTTGCAGCTGCTTTTAACTTTCATTGCATACTGTGTATCGTAAGGCACTTCAAATCCGCACATATCATCTTTGTTATTCATTCGGAAGCATCTTACTCTTCCGGCTTTAACGTTCCATTTAATATTTTTGTAACATTCTTTATCGGTGAAATAAATCGTCACTTCAATATCCGCATCGGTATCGCTGTCGTTCACAACTATAACAGATTCATGACCTTTTAAAACACCTTCTCCCGGCTGAGGAAGTTCGCAGTCCGGAATTATCCATAATTTTTTTCCTATACAATCAGACATCTATTTCTATAATTCCTTTCTTTAAGTAATCTGTCATTGAAATACAGCTGTTTTCGCCGACAACAATACCTTTTTCCCATCTTGCGCCGAAAGTCGGACCCGAAATGAATGTATCAACCTGGAATGTCATGTTTTTCTGCAGCAGATAATCCGTTGTTGTTTCCATCCACGGTGCTTCAACTTCTATCATACCCGTCCCGTGGCACGGACCGTATACGAAATTATCTTTCATGCCGTTTTCTTCATAAAGTTTATAGAAATCTTTCGCAATATCGCTTGCCATAACACCGGCTTTTATTCTGTCCACAGTCCAGTTGTGCGCTTCAAGACAAAATTCAACTATTCTTCTGCGTTCTCCCTCCAATTTGCCCATAACAACCGGCAAACCTATTGAAGGAGAATATCCGTCGATTTTGGCGGAAAGATTAAGCTGAACAATATCGCCTTTACCGATTTCTCTGTATCTTGAACGGCTTATTGCATGACGTGTGGATTCTTCGCTGAACACATACATCGGAAGTCCTTCATATTCGGCACCGTTCTCGTAAATAACTCTCTGTGCCACACCAACCATCTGAAGTTCGGTTACGCCCGGTTTTAAATTTCTGATAACTTCGTCCGTTGCAAGTTCAATTATTCTGAAACCTTCTTTAATGCATGCAAGCTCGTTTTCGCTCTTAATCTGTCTTAAAGAAACCATTATATCGTTACATTTTGAAATTTCGGCTTTCGGATAGCTGTCTTTCAATCCCTCGAAAATTGGAAGTGTGCATTCAACATAACTTCCGAGACCTATTTTTATGTTTTCGCCCGTTACACCGATTGCTTTGAACACATCTTTGAATGTGTCGGCATGAAGTTCTGGATATGACGGGTCTGCCGATTCGCGAAATTCTCTGAGAACAAATACTTTGTCCAATTTACCGAAATCTTTTGCGAATATTGCCGATTCCGGACCAACCATAAGTGCCGCATCGCCTCTTGCGGAAATTGCAACCCCGGCACGTTCAAACAACGGCCAGAATCCGCTGAAATATCTTGCGTTTGCATAGTCAGACTCCGTGCTTGCAACAACCATAACATCAAGTCCTTTTTCTCTTATAAGCTCTGCCGCTCTTGCTATTCTTTCCTTATACTCGTAATCGGGTATACATACTCTGTTTGCCATAATAATTCTCCTTATCCTCCGTCTGCGCCGGCATATATTTTTTGTTTTCTCCTGTCCGCAGATAAAATCGACAAGAGATTTTTTCACATTTGTTTCAACCTTTTTTCTTAACTGATTTCAGTATATCACAAATTCATATGTTTGTCTTTGAAAAATATTAAGTTTTTTTTGCACAATATTAAATTTATTTAATATATTGACAATTGCGTTTTTTTATGCTACAATAACTCTTGTGAGGTGATTTTCTTTGGAATTTAAACTTAAACGATTTAAAAAATCAATCGACGTGTCCCAAATAGCCAACATACATTATTTTGAATTTACACGCGAATATCACACTTTTAAGGACAGACACCCTTTCCGAGAACTTGTGTATGTGGATAACGGATGCATAAATGTGAATGCCGAAAATTACAGCGGTATATTAAAAGATAACCAGCTTATTATACACAAAGAAAACGAAATACATTCGCTCAGCTGTCCGCCGGACGATGCACCGAGCGTAATAATAATCGGGTTTGAATGTTTTTCGCCGGAACTCGATAAGTTTGCGCACGAGCCGCATTCGCTTTCCTCCGAACAGCAAAGCTTGCTTACGGATATTATAAAAGAAGGACGAAATGTTTTTTTGCCGCCTTACGACGTCCCGAATTTAAAAAATATGAAAAAACGAAAAAATTGTATTTTCGGTGCGGACCAAATGATAAAATTGAAAATAGAAACATTGTTTATAGAATTGATACGAAGCAGAGAATCCATAACTGAAAATCGCTCCGACGGCATTTCCGACACACTTATGCTTGAAATCGGAAAATATATAGACAGTCATTATAAAGAAACCATAACTCTTGATGATATATGCTTTCTTTACGGACTTAACAAAACAACCTTTTGCCGCCGATTTAAAAATGCTTTCGGCGATACGGCGGTGAATCAGATTAACCGCCGCCGAATAAAAGAAGCCAAACGACTTATGAGAGAAGGCAGCCGTAATCTCACGGAAATTGCGGCAATCACAGGTTTTTCTTCAATTCATTATTTCAGCCGTATATTTAAACAATATGAAAATAAATCCCCATCGGAATATATAAAAACAATAAAGGCACGCCTTATGATGTAGACGTGCCTTTGCACATTCAGGACAAATCCTGAACGTAAATAACCTTTTCTTTCGGTTTGGGATTATATTTTTCTTCAAGGAATTTTTTTGCAACCTGCGGCAAAAGTGCGTAACTCAGCACATCTTCTTCACATTTTGCAAAACCCTTTGATTCTTCTGTGAGCGTTGCTATTTCGGGTTTTAAAGTATCGGCAAATCTGCATGTTATGACAGGCTCGTCACCTATTGCCATTTTGCGTACTTCTTCATTAACTTCGCCCGGAACTCTGCCGTATTCGCCGCGGAGCAAGCCTTTTGATTCTTTTGTGAATACTTTATAGCGACCTCTCAAAACGTTCATAACTGCCTGTGTACCGACAATCTGACTTGTCGGTGTTACGAGCGGCGGATAACCGAAATCTTTTCTTACAACAGGCACTTCTGCAAGCACTTCGTAATATTTATCTTCGGCGTTTGCCTGTTTGAGCTGTGATATAAGGTTTGAAAGCATACCGCCCGGAACTTGATAAAGCAGTGTGTTCGGGTCTACGTTAAGCACTTTCGGGTCAAGTATACCCTGAGCCTTCATTTTGTTTGCAACACCACGGAAGTGTGCTGCTGCTTCACTCAATTTTGCAAGGTCGATGCCCGTATCTCTCGGCTGACCTTTAAGTGTTGCAACAAGTGCCTCCGTAGATGGGTTACTTGTTCCGTTTGCAAACGGAGAAAGTGCGCAGTCAACAATATCAACGCCTGCCTGAGCAGCCATTAAGTATGTCATATCCCCTGTACCTGTTGTGTTATGTGTGTGAAGATGTATTGGAACGCTTACGTTTTCTTTAAGCTTTTTAACAAGGCTGTATGCATCATACGGCAACAAGAGGTTTGCCATATCCTTAATACAGATAACATCGGCACCCATTTTTTCAAGCTCGCAGGCAAGACGTACAAAATATTCTTCGTTATGAACAGGGCTTGTTGTGTAGCTTAATGCAGCTTCGCAGATTCCGCCGTATTCTTTAACATATTTAATTGCCGCCTGCATATTTCTTGTATCGTTCAAAGCATCGAAAATTCTTACAACATCAATGCCGTTTTCAATGGATTTTTTACAGAACTGTTCAACAACGTCATCGGCATACGGTCTGTATCCCAAAATGTTCTGACCTCTGAAAAGCATCTGAAGTTTTGTTTTCGGCATTGCTTTTTTAAGAGTACGCAGTCTTTCCCACGGGTCTTCATTCAAAAATCTCATGCAGACGTCAAAAGTTGCACCGCCCCAGCATTCGATTGACCAATATCCCATGTTATCAAGCATTTCGCAGGCCGGAAGCATATCTTCTATCGGCATTCTTGTTGCCGCCTGCGACTGATGCGCATCTCTGAGTATAGTATCTGTGATATATAATTTTGACATATGTCCTACCTCCATTAATGTATTATAGCGAGCAATACACCTGCTGCTATAGCGGAGCCTATAACACCCGCAACGTTAGGACCCATAGCGTGCATAAGCAGGAAGTTTTTCGGATTTTCTTTCTGACCGACAATCTGCGATACACGAGCCGCCATAGGAACTGCCGATACACCGGCCGAACCGATAAGCGGATTGATTTTGTTCTTTAAGAACAGGTTCATGAATTTAGCAAGCAGCACACCGCCGGCAGTACCCATTCCGAATGCCACGATACCCATTGCAAGTATGCAGAGTGTAAGCGGAGAAAGGAAAGTCTGTGCCGTTGCCGTTGCACCTACGGAAATTCCGAGGAATATTGTTACTATGTTCATAAGTTCGTTCTGAACCGTTTTTGAAAGTCTTTCGCAAACACCGGATTCTTTAATCAAGTTTCCAAGCATTAAGCTGCCCACAAGTGAAGCTGCCGACGGCACAAGAAGTGCAACGAAAACAGTAACAACAATGGGGAATATAATTTTCTCGGTTTTGGAAACCGTGCGAAGTTCGCTCATAACAATCATACGCTCTTTTTTTGTTGTGAGAGCTTTCATTATCGGCGGCTGTATAACAGGCACAAGTGCCATGTAAGAATATGCCGCAACAGCTATAGGACCGAGGAAATTCGGAGCAAGCTTGGATGTTACGAATATTGCCGTAGGACCATCCGCACCGCCTATAATACCAACGGAACCGGCAAGCTGTGCAAGGTATGTATCACCGAGAAGCGCATTAAGATTTGCTTCGCCCAATATAATCGGGAATAATTCTCTTACGCCCAAAAACGTTACAAATATTCCAAGCTGTGCCGCAGCACCCAAAAGCAAGCTTTTCGGGTTTGCTATCAAAGGTCCGAAGTCTGTCATCGCACCTACGCCGACAAATATAAGACAAGGATATATTCCGAGTTTAACACCGAGGTATAAAACGTCTATCAATCCGGGAGATACCGTTGTTCCGTCCGCAAGCGGAATGCCGGAACCGAACATTTCCCAATGTACATGACCGCCTTCAAAAAGTGCTTCGTGATACATATCCGCACCGATAAGGTTTGTTAAAAGCATACCGAAAGCTATTGGCAAAAGGAGCAACGGTTCAAATTTTTTGACTATTGCAAGATAAAGCAACAAGCAGGCAACAAGTATCATTATAAGAGATTCCGGAGAACTCATTGTTTGATAAAAGCCGGTTTGATGCCAAAAATTCATTAATGCATCCATTTTCTACCCCTCCGATTATTTAATTGTGCAAAGAGGTGTTCCGTTTTCAACACTCTGTCCGTTCTGAACGCTTACGGATGTAATTGTTCCGTCGCATCCCGCCATGATTTCGTTTTCCATTTTCATTGCTTCAAGAATCATGAGTATCTGACCTTTTTTAACAGCATCGCCGACTTTAACTTTAACATCGAGGATTGTTCCGGGCATAGGGCTGTTCACTGCTTCGCCTTCGCCTGTTGCTGCCGGTGCAGGTGCTGCGGCAGGTGCCGGAGCTGCTGCCGGTTTTGCGGCTTTTGCTTCTTCTTCGCTGATAAGCTCAATTGCTACCTGATACTCTGTTCCGTTTACGTTTACTTTGTAATTTTTCATGTTAATTCTCCTTTTTTTACATCTTTGTTATAGATAAAATTCTTATTCCGGAAACATCTGTTCCGAGATCCTCCGCAATTGCTGCCGCAACAGCTGCTGTAAATTCGCCTTTATTTGCAATGACTGCCGGCTGTGGCGCTGCCGCTGCAACCGGAGCTGCCTTAACAGGCTCGGTTGTTTCTTTTTTTGCAAAACATTGAACAATCGCACTCATCAGCATAAGAATGATTATAATACAAATCAATCCACAAAATACAATGCCCATGCCCATTGCGCAAACAAGACCGCTGTTTGGTCCCCAGTTTATCAAATCCATGTTTTTTCCTCCTTTCGGGACACCCTTTTATATATAAATAAATTTTAAAACAAAATTTACTCAGTATAATTTTATCACTAAATTATTCATTAAACAATACGCTTTTATAAATCTTAGCGGTTTCTTAGCACACTTTGTTAAAATCTCACAAACCGAGAAATAAAAAAACAATATAAATATATCCGTATAAACCGCGGTTATATTCCGCGGTGCCGCGCAGAATATATATAATTTAAAAATGTTTATAAAATTATGTTGACTTTTTATTTTTTGTGGTATATAATAATAGATATGGGAGGTAATTTATTATGTTTGATATACTTGGGATAATTGCTTTTTTATTCATGGCTGTTTCTTTGATTGCATTGATATTGAGTGTTTTCAACCGGCGTATGAATCAAAAGCTCTGGATAATATTGTTTGTGGTTTCAACAGCTTTAATAATCGGGTCATACTATTTGGACACGGCGTTTGACAAAGAAGAACCCGTAATAATCGATTATTCCGATGTTACTCCCGAACCATCTCCGACAGCAAAGCCCACACCAACACCGAAACCGACTCCGAGTGCATCCGCATCATCGGCAGAACATACCGAAAAAAAGACAAAAGCACCGGCAACGCCGGCTGTATCCGTTGAAACTCCGGCGGTCGAAACAGAAGTACAGCCCGAACAAACCGAAACCGTTTCGCACGAGCCTGCCGTTTCTCAAGTACCGGATATTCAGCCGACACCCGAAGAACAATCACCCGAAACGGCGGTGACGGAGTAATGACAAAACCAAACAGCGGTGAAGCGGTTGCGGCTTCATATTTGAAAAAGCATCGGATTAAGATTATATGTCAAAATTTTTCCTGCAAACTTGGTGAAGTGGATATTATTGCCGATGATAAAGGCGTGACGGCGTTTATTGAGGTTAAACAAAGAAAAAACGACGATTTCGGACGTCCGATGGACTTTGTGACAAAGCCAAAGCAAGACCGGATAAAAAGAGCCGCAAAAGAATATGTCAAAAGATACCGTCCAAAAGGGGTATATCGTTTTGATGTAATTGAAATCCTCGGAGATGAAATAAATTATATAAAAAATGCATTTTGCTGATATAACAAGGAAGAAGCCGTTGCTCATCAAACAAGAACGGCTTCTTTTAATATGCGGTTTTGCCTTCTGCAAATTCGCATTATTGCTTATTGAGTATATGTTTCGGAATATATTTCAATATCGCGGCGGAAATGCATAAATTCACAGTTCCTTTCAAAATATTGAAAGGAGCTACACCGAAAATCAGATAATCAAAAACAGAATCAATGTTCGGGTTTACGGATGCACACATTTTCAGAATCTGTTCAATGGGATATATTTTTTCATACAACGGAATGACTATATAATAATTCACAATCATGGCGACCGCCGTCATTGACAATATCCCGAATACAACCGCAAGCCTTTTTTTGTTTTTCCACAGCAACGCTATCGGCAGAACATATGCACAACCTATAATAAAATTGGCAATCTGCCCCACTCCTCCGGAAGATGAAACAAAAAGATATATAATATTTTTTATAAGAAGCACAAGAACCCCGACCAACGGTGAAAATACCGCGCCGCCGATTATTGCCGGCACATCGCTGAAATCAAATTTAAGAAACGGCGGTATAAACGGTATATTTATTTCAAAAAACATAATTACCGTTGCAAGTGCTCCGAGCATACCCGTGACTGTAATTTTTTTTGTGTTTAACATTTTCAATCTCCCCAATCAAACTATTCACAGGACGAGAAAATATGCAAAAAACGCATTCAACAAAAAGAATGCGCTTTAACACAACTGCATTCTCTTCCATCCGGACTGTACCGTCGGCTTTGGAATTTCACCAAATCAGCTGAAAACAGCTCGTGGGCTATACCACCGGTGGGGAATTTCACCCCGCCCCGAGAATTATACTCTACTGTTAAATATAATATCACAAAAAACAGTGTTTGTCAATACAAAAATTATAATTTTTAACAATTTTGTCATGCCGACGGTTATATACCGCATTCTTTCTGAAACGGCAATACGGCATTTTTTATACTGTTTTATTCTTTAACCGAACCGTCGGGATTGAACACGGGGAGTTTTTCAAGATATGTAATATCGTCTCTTTCCTGTGCGTCACCCTCTGCGAGAATTGCCATTTTACCAACAATTTCGGCTCCGGTCTGATTAACCAGTGTTTCAATGGCGCGCAGTGATTCCCCTGTACTTATTACATCATCAACAATAACCACTTTTTTACCGCGCATATATTCCGCATCGGCAATATCAAGATACAGCGTCTGTTCTTTTGCTGTTGTAATTGAATTGACAGTTACGCTTATTGTATCTCTCATATAAAGTTTCGGAGCTTTTCTTGCTATTATATGGCGTTTTTCGCCGAGCTGTGCCGCCATCTCGTATATAAGCGGAATACCTTTTGCCTCTGCCGTAATTAAAACATCATGTTCCGGAATACGTTCGATAAGTGCTTTTGCACACGCTTTCGTAAGCTCTACGTCGCCGAAAATTACAAAAGCTCCGATATAAAGTTCGTCGGTTACTCTGCATAACGGAAGTTTTCTTGTTACCCCGGCAATTGTCATTTCATAAAAAGTTTTCATATTTATTCTCCTTATTTTATGCCTGTGCGGCAAATCAGGCTGCCGCATTCACGCAGCAGCCTTTTTGAATTATTATCCGATAACCTTTGTTACTATATATAATACGAAAAGAAGTGAAGAAACCCACATTACACCGCTTATATCTTTAATTTTACCTGTTACAACTTTAAGTATTACCCACGAAAGCATACCAAACATTATACCTGTTGAAATCGAATATGCAAACGGCATCATTATAACAGCCAAGAATCCGCCGACAACATCGGCAACATCACCGTCAAAATCCATACCTTTTATTGCGCTGAGCATCAAAAGACCAACATATACCATTGCAGGTGTTGTTGCAAAAGACGGTATTGAAAGGAAGAACGGTGCAAACAATATCGAAATCAAGAACATTACCGCTGTTGTTACAGAAGTAAGACCTGTTTTTCCGCCAACCGCAACACCGGCACTCGATTCAACAAAGCTTGTTACTGTCGAGGTTCCCATGCAGGCACCGACAACCGTACCTACCGCATCTGCCATCAAAGCTCCGCCGGCTTTCGGAAGTTTGCCGTCTTTATCAAGCAAATTAGCTTTGTTTGCAACACCGATAAGCGTTCCTACGGTGTCGAATATATCTGTATAAAGGAATGTGAACATAACAACAGCAAAACCCGCAAAGTTTTTAACTATGTAACCGAAATCGAATTTAAACATTGCGGGTGCCGCAAAATCAGCAAAACTGAACGACGGATATACCGAAAATACACCGTTTTCAATATCAACCGTATACCAGCCTATTGCCTGTGCAATCATTCCGAGAATCCATGTGATGATAATTCCGAGAAGTATTCCGCCCGGAACTTTTTTGTGCTGCAAAAATGCGACAATAAGAAATCCTATAATCGAAAGTGCAACGGGTGCCGAGGATAAATCGCCGAGCGCAACTGTTGTTGCAGGGTCGGAAACAATAACTTTTGCGTTAAGCAATGCAATTATTGTTATAAACAAACCTATTCCGGCGGTTATGCCGAGTTTCAAATTTTTCGGTATTGTATTTACTATTGCTTCTCTGAATTTGAACAGTGACAGCAGCATAAATATAAGACCTTCAACAAGTACGGCGGTAAGAGCCACTTCATACGAACAACCCATGCTTCCGCATACCGTGTATGCAAAAAACGCATTAAGACCCATTCCCGATGCAAGAGCCACGGGATAGTTGGCAAAGAATGCCATACAAAGAGTTGCAATTGCGGCAGAGAGTGCCGTTGCGGTGAAAATTGCGGCGGCGTCCGCCCCTTTAATTCCGCCGAGATACTGCGGATTTACAGCAAGTATATACGCCATTGCAAGAAAAGTCGTAATACCGGCTATAATTTCGGTTTTAACCGTGGTGCCGTTTTCTTTCAGTTTAAACAAACGTTCCATAAAAAATTCCCCCAAAAAAATATTTTTATGTAACAACACAAAAGTATTATTACTCATTGATTGTATAATAAAATTCGACATTTGTCAATAGGATTTTAACCATTTTGTAAATTATGCTGAAAATGCGGAAGAATTTTCATTAAAAATAATTAAAAAAATTTCGGCAAAATCATAATCAGCAAGAAAGACGTTTCGGTGTCATTCACTTTCAAGCCGCCGAAAGCATAAATATATTTTTAATCACTTGACATCTCCGGCGGTTTGGCATATAATATATATGGGAAGGTTGTGAAAATCGAATGGATATTGTATACAATACACCGCTGTCGGAATCTTTTAACAATATAAATATAAATTTGTATGCTCTCGGATATGTAAAAACAGGCAGTGAGTGGAAATCCGAAAAAACCTGTTCCGGATACACCAGGGTTTATATGATAACCGGCGGAACGGGAAATATAAAATATAAAAACAACACAATCCGCATGAAGCCGAACAATATATATATCATTCCGGCCGGGCTTGAATTTTCTTACGAATGCAGTGACTATCTTGAAAAACTGTATTTTCACATAAGCATACCGGGGCAAAACAATTACGATATTTTTAACGGATTTTCCGATTGCATCGAGCTTTGCGGCAGAAGCGAATATATAAACGAATGCGTTGAACTGTTGAAAAAACAAGACATTATCAGCGTGATAAAAATGAAATGTATATTATATAAAATATTATCGGAATGCGGCGGTGCGGAGTTCGGGCAGATAATTACATATTCCGAAACAACCGATAAAACCATAAAATATATAGAACAAAATCTTTCCGCGTCGCTTACCGTAACCGAAGTTTCAAAAGCTCTGTTTGCCTCACCCAGCAAATTACAGAAAGCCTTTCGTGACGATACCGGCGTATCTCTCGGAAAATATATAGATGACCGACTCATGCTGAAAGCGGAATTTGAATTGAGAAAACGAAATTTAAGCATTAAAGAAATAAGCGACAAGCTTGGGTTCTGCGACCAGTTTTATTTTTCACGAAAGTTTTCGGCAAAATACGGAATGTCACCGGCAAAATATAAAAAGAACTTTTGATTTTACAAGCGGAAATCGCGATAAACGGTTTCCGCCCACGGTTACATATTATATATTTTATTTTTCTTAATATATTCAGACGGTGTTAAGCCGGTTTTGTTTTTAAAAAGACGGCAAAAGTGATACGGATTTGAAAATCCGCAGTATTCGGCAACGGCGTTGATTTTAAATATTCCCTCGGTCAGCAGTTGTTTGGATTTATTGATTCTGAGATTAATTATATACTGCCGCGGAGATATTTTATATATACGTGCAAAAAGTTTTCTGAAATATATTTCGCTGATACTGCACATTTGAGCCAATTCAAAATTTGTTACGTTTTCGGTATAATGATTTTCGATATATTTCAGTGCCGGAAGAATTATACCGGCTTCTTCGGATTCGGTATTTGCTATATTGCTTATGATTTTATAAAAAATGCTCATCACTTTTGTTCTGTTGTTTTTCAAAAGAAATAATTTTTTCATCTGTTCAAAATCTTTTATCAGTGAATCAACATTATTAACAGGTAAGACAGTGAATGTATCGGCATGAAAATTTGTACATTCAAAATTGATAACCGGAAATTCCCCGTCACCGGTTCCGCATATCGTATAGCTTTTACCTTTCGGCAGAATAACCGCATGGTTTCGGTCGGATACAAACGATTTTCCGTTATGAATATACGTAATCGAGCCGCCGGCAGTAAAAGAAAGCCCGTAACAAGAGCGTTCTGTCATTTTTTCAAACCGACCTTTTGTCGAAAACACACTTATAACGTTAATAATGTCTGTAATTGTTATATCATTCAAATTCATTTGCGGCACTCCTTAAAATAATATCGGAAACATCAATATTATATCACTTTATGCATTGAAAGTCAACAGTAAATAATGTATAATTGCATTATAAGATATTTTTTAATAATATCCGAAAAATCAAAAATGGAGTGATTTGTATGAATTTTAAAGAAAAAACCGCCATAGCCACAGGTGCGGCATCGGGAATGGGACTGCTGTTTTCGCAAAATTTTGCCGAATCGGGCGGTAATATTGTTATGTGTGATGTGAACACCGAAGTGCTTGACGAAAAAGTTAAAGAAATTAACGAAAAGGGCAAAGGTAAAGCAATAGGCATAATGTGTGACGTAAGAGATTATACACAGGTTTGCAATGTGAGAGATACGGCAGTCGAAACGTTTGGGGGCATTGACATCATGGTAAACTTTGCCGGAGGCACTGCAAGACGTATGCTGAATGTTGGTTGGGCAGACGAATTTCCCGATGTTCCCATTGATGTGTTCGATTGGGGTTTAGACGTGAATTTGAAAGGACCTTTCTATTTTGCACACGCTGTTTTAAAACAAATGCGTAAACAGAAAAGCGGCTTAATTATAAATATCGGTTCTATCACAGGCGCAGAGGGTGACGGTGCGGCAATGGATTATCCGACGGCAAAAGCCGGTGTTATGTATGGTCTTACGAAATCAATAATGCAATACGGTGCGCCGTATAATATAAGATGCAACTGCGTATCGCCTGGACCGGTACTCACAAGAGCCGCAATGGCCAATATGAAAACTCCTTTGGGCAGAGCTGCGGAACCGCAGGAAATCATTGATTTGATTTTATTTTTGGCATCAGATAAAGGTCGGTTCATAAACGGAGAGAATATTATGATTGACGGCGGAAGAAATGCCGCCGGGAGGAATTGTTGATTATGAAACAATCTTTCTTCGGCAATGATAAAGCTTTGCTTACCGTTATGGTTCAGGCGGACAATCCCGAAAGAATAAAAGAGCTTATTGATAAATCCGTTGCGGTTGGAGCGGAAGCTTTCGGAATGCAGTTTGAGCAAATGAATAAAAAATTCAGAACCAAGGAAACCTACAAGGATTTATTTGCATATGCAAAAGATAAACCCGTTTACGTAACAAACTACAGAAGTGCGCAAAACGATGGAAAATCCGATGAAATTCTGGCAAAAGAATTGCTTGAACTTGCTGAATGCGGTGCGGATTTGTGCGATGTTCCGGGTGATTTTTTCGATAAACAGCCGGACGAGCTTGCTGTTGATTATGAGGCGATAAAAAATCAGACGGAATTGATTGAAAATCTTCACCGAAAAGGTGTAAAAGTCCTTATGTCCTCGCACGTATATAAATATACTTCCGCAGAAAGAGTACTTGAAATTGCGTTGGAACATCAGAAACGAGGTGCCGATATATGCAAAATTGTTACGGGTGCAGATACGGCGGAACAGGAACTTGAAAATCTGAAAATAATAAATATGCTTAAAGAAAAACTTGATATTCCTTTCTTGTTTCTGTGCGGAGGAGAATGCAAAATTTTAAGACGTATAGGCGGAGAAATCGGCTGCTGTATGTATCTTTGCGTATATGAATACGACGAACTCGCAACGCCGGTGCAGCCGCTTTTGAGTGATGTGAAGCTGATAAGGGACATTTTGACTAAATAACAAATACGAAAGGGAAATTAATATGAAAGCTATACTTGTAAATGACGACAGAAGTTTAAGATGGGACGATGTTCCCAATCCGATTATAAAAAGCGAGGAAGTACTTGTGGAAATTCATGCTGCGGCACTCAACCGTGCGGATTTAATGCAGAGAGAGGGCGATTATCCGCCACCGCCGGGATGCCCGGATTGGATGGGACTTGAAATTGCCGGAGAAATTGTTGAAATAGGAGAGGAAGCAAAGGCAAAATCAAATTGGAAAATCGGCGATAAAGTGTGTGCACTTTTGGGCGGCGGCGGTTATGCCGAATATGCGGCGGTGAAATACGATATGATTATGCCTGTGCCGAAAAACTGCACTATGGTTGAAGCTGCGGCAATACCGGAAGCATTCGCAACGGCATATCTTAACTTGTTTTATGAGGGCGGAATAAAAGCCGGTAATACTTTGCTTATGAATGCCGGAGCATCTGGATTGGCAAGCGTTATTATTCCTATGGCAAAAGCATTCGGAGTACGTGTTATTACAACAGTTTTAACCGATGAAATCGCCGAATCTATTCAACATCTGAAAGCCGACAGAGTGGTTGTTACAACAAAAGAAGATATTTCGGAAGTTTTGAAAGAAGAACTTGAAAACGGTCACGGTATTGATGTTGCCATAGATTGCCTGGGCGGTGAAATAATGGGGAAATGTATCCATTATTTAACTCACGGTGCAAGATGGATTATGATTGCGGCATTGGCGGGACAGAAAACAGAAATAGATTTGAAAAACATATATGTAAGAAACGTAAGAATAGTTGGAAGTACACTGCGTTCGAGAACTCCGGAAACGAAAGCGAAAATTTTGGCAGAGCTTGTTGAAAAAGTATTTCCTAAAATCGAGAACGGCGAAGTTAAGCCTACAATATACAAGGTTCTGCCGATAACGGAAGCGGAAGCGGCACACGATATTTTGTATAAAGGTCAGAATGTCGGAAAGGTTGTTTTGGAAGTAAAATGAGTAAAGCGGAAATCATTCAGGTTGAATACGGAAATTCCGTGCTTTCAGAAAGCATGATATTTCAAAACGGAGCAAAAGATAAATTTCGTCCGATTGTTTTTATGATATATTTGATAAAAACGGAAGAAAAGCTTATTCTTGTTGATGCCGGATGCGAAACCATGCCGGGATTTGTTATGGAAAATTTCATCGGGCCCGTAAAAGCACTTGAAAATATGGGAATATCAGCGAAAAATATTACTGATGTGATTATAACTCATGCTCATCACGACCATATCGAATGTGTAAAATATTTTAAGAATGCAACAATATATATTCAAAAAGACGAATATGAAATCGGCAGAAATTATTTTACGGACGATTTGAAAACAAAACTTTTTGATGATGAAATACAAATATGTGAAAACGTAAAAGCGGTTAAAATCGGCGGTCATTCAAAAGGTTCATGCATTGTTGAAATAACTACGAAAAACGGCAAATCTATCATTGCCGGAGATGAATGCTACTTAAGAGAGTGTTTGGATAAAAAAATCCCGACGGGCTGTTCGCACTGTATTGAAAAAAGCCGTGAATTTATTGAAAAATACAGAGAATATAATGTCTTGCTGTGCCACGACAAATGAGTAAAAAAGGCGTTTGACCCATTTTTATTCCGCTCACTTATTGAAAAATGTCGAAAATTTAAGGCTGTATTGCTTTATTTTCATGAAATAATAACAATGTTTTGTTATTGACAAATTTTTCGGATTGTGATAAAATATAATTTGGTATAACTATTATAATATATCTGAAAGGAGCAGAATAAAAATGAAATATTCAGCTGAAGTAGAAGCAATGTGTCCTCTTGCCAAAGGCGCATATCACGGTCCCGCACCTATTCCGCAGGAAGGTAAATGGACTCAGGCAAAAGAAGTTAAAGACATTTCGGGTCTTACTCACGGTATCGGCTGGTGCGCACCCCAGCAGGGTACTTGTAAACTTACATTAAACGTAAAAGAGGGTATTATACAGGAAGCTCTCGTTGAAACGGTAGGATGTTCCGGTATGACTCATTCCGCCGCTATGGCATCTGAAATTTTGGTTGGCAAAACAATTCTTGAAGCTCTCAACACAGATCTTGTCTGTGATGCTATCAACACAGCCATGAGAGAACTTTTCTTGCAGATTGTTTACGGACGTACTCAAACAGCGTTCTCTGAGGACGGTCTCCCGATAGGTGCGGGTCTTGAAGACCTCGGAAAAGGTTTGAGAAGCCAGGTTGGAACAACTTATGCAACTCTTAAAAAAGGTCCGAGATACCTTGAACTTGCAGAAGGTTACATCACAAAAATCGCTGTTGACGACGAAGGTGCCGTAATTGGCTATAAATTCGTTCACCTCGGCAAAATGATGGAAATGATTGCAAAAGGTATGGACGCTAACGAAGCACTTGCAAAAGCAAGCGGTCAGTATGGCAGAGTTGATGATGCTGCAAAGCTTATCGACCCTCGTCATGAATAATTGGGAGGTGTAAACAATGGCATTATTTGAAAGTTACGAAAGAAGAATTGAGCAGATAAACGCAGAGCTTGCAAAACACGGCATAAGCTCAATCGAAGAAGCGAAAAAAATCTGTGACGACAAAGGCATAGATGTATATAACATAGTAAAAGGCATTCAGCCTATCTGTTTTGAAAATGCTTGCTGGGCATACATCGTTGGTGCGGCAATAGCAATTAAAGACAACGCAAAAGACGCTGCCGAAGCTGCCGAAAAAATCGGTCTCGGTCTTCAGTCTTTCTGTATCCCGGGTTCCGTTGCGGACGACAGAAAAGTTGGTATCGGTCACGGTAACCTTGGCGCAATGCTCTTGAGAGACGAAACAAAATGTTTTGCATTTTTGGCAGGTCACGAATCGTTTGCTGCGGCAGAGGGTGCTATAGGTCTTGCAAGAAGTGCAAACAAAGCAAGAAAAGAAGATTTGAGAGTTATTCTTAACGGTCTCGGAAAAGATGCTGCACAGATTATCTCCAGAATCAACGGTTTCACATATGTTCAGACACAGTTTGATTATATGACGGGTAAAGTAAACGTTGTTAAAGAAACAGCTTATTCAAACGGCGAAAGAGCAAAAGTAAGATGCTACGGTGCGGACGATGTTCGTGAAGGTGTTGCAATAATGCACCTTGAGGGCGTTGACGTATCAATAACGGGTAACTCCACAAACCCGACACGTTTCCAGCACCCGGTTGCGGGTACGTATAAAAAAGAATGTATCGAGCAGGGTAAAAAATACTTTTCGGTTGCTTCCGGCGGCGGTACGGGACGTACACTTCACCCTGATAACATGGCAGCAGGCCCCGCTTCTTACGGTATGACGGATACAATGGGACGTATGCACTCCGATGCACAGTTCGCAGGTTCTTCCTCCGTTCCGGCTCACGTTGAAATGATGGGACTTATCGGCGCAGGTAACAACCCAATGGTTGGTATGACCGTTGCTGTTGCTG
>CAYQKW010000026.1:0-23863 GCA_964418245.1 uncultured Oscillospiraceae bacterium | reverse complement strand
GGGAGTTGACTGATGCGAGAGATTTGGCAACAGTTCTTTCCAACAAAAAAGTACAAGACAATTTGCGCGACGGATTACCATACCCTTACACCGAGCAAGATGCAAATGAGTATATTTCCTTAATGCTTACCGCGGACGAAAACGCCGCTTTCGCCTTTGCGGTTACAACAGGCGGAAAAGTGATAGGCAGCATTAGTGCGTTCCGTCAAGACAATATACACAAACAGAGTGCCGAACTTGGTTATTACATATCTGAAGAATATTGGGGAAAAGGCATTATGACCGAGGCGGTCAAGCAACTTTGTGATTATGTATTCACGCATACCGATATAATCCGTATTTACGCGGAGCCGTTTGCGTATAATATCGGTTCTTGTCGTGTTCTTGAAAAAGCAGGTTTCAAGTGCGAGGGTACACTCCGCAGCAACGCAGTAAAAAACAGCAAAGTATTGGATATGAAAATATATTCAAAATTAAGAACAGAGATGTAAATTTGAAATTTTGGATGGTTGTTAGGGCTTTTGATTTTAAGAAAGAGTATAAAGTGTTTTATATGCAGTTGCATACACATTAAAAATGAGTTACAAGACCGATTATAAAATTGAAGGCTTCGTTGAATATGTGGTTCTGCCGCTTGAAGGATTTTGGTGGCAAGACAATGTTGATGGTGTGGACTATACAGACAAAGCATCGTTCAATTGGATTTCTGTCATTCGTTTGCCTGATTCCATTCAACCGTTGCGCTTATGAACACCTGTTTAGAGCAGAATGGGTATGTTAATGATATTGATAACGATAGGCTACATCATGAGATTTATATGTCAGATGTAAGAAAGGTTGCACCGGAAAAACTGAAAACTGTTATTAGGCATCCGATTAAGAAAGTGTGAAATCTGAACAAATCGGAGTTGACATATGACCTCAAGCTCTCAAAACGAAAGACAGTCGCCTATACAGGCGATTCTTCAAAAACAGGCAAACAAGCCGCTGTTTGCAACAATATTGTCAAGCGGCTTTTCGTTTTTGTTTTTCGTATATTTCTTAATATCCATATTTATTTTCCGATAAATCATTTTTTCTTTTTTGTTTTATATCTTTTCTCCATATCACTTCCCAAAAGCGGCGACGGTCTGCTGATATACTCTGTTTCAATATCCTGCGCGTCATATGATTTTGTCAAATAATATGCGCAGAAAAACATAAGTGCCGTCATGAGAAGAATAAGCACAATGCTTTCTGTTCCGGCATATACCGCACTTGCAAACAATGCCGCTGTAACCACCGATATGATATATGCAACAAATAAAGGTGTTTTTTTTCTGTTTTCATCATATTTTCTTAGCAACAATGCGTTTACAATCGTCGCAATAAACAACATCAAAGCCGCTATGCCGACATATACATAAAAACTTCCGGTTTGCGATTTCATGATTTCTTCGGCATCTTTATATATTTCAAGCTGTTCTCCCGTGAGTTCGGAAACATATCCCTCGGTTATCATAATTGCCGTAAACATATTGCTTAAAAGTTTCATTCCGAGTTCGCCGATAATTGTTGCATACCCAAGCCCAAGCCCGAAACCAACCGTTGCGTACCAGCTTTTATCATCAAGTACACGCTTGTATATAAAATATACAAGAAATACCGCCGCCGGCGGAATTGCAATCGCATAAACGGCAACCGCCGCAAACACGCTTTCGCCCGCAAGCTTGCCGAAAGGCAGAGAAACTGCCGTCAACAGCAGTTGCTGAACGATATATACCAACATATATGAAAATATACCGGCAACAAATTGTTTGATTTTAAATTTCTTTTTAATCAGCATCCATACCGCAATAACAAGCGGTATCACCCACACCGCGGTATTTACAATAGAGATATATCCCAAAATACTGTTATCCATAATTTCACCCGTTTATTTCTTCGATTTTTCCGTCAACAAGCGTAATGACTTTATCTGCCGCTTTTATTGCCGCTTTTTTATGTGATATTATTATACAAGTTTTGTTTTTCAATGATTTTATGTTTTCAAGCACATTTTTTTCCGTATTTTCATCCAACGCACTTGTGGATTCGTCCAAAAGCAATATGGGTGCATCGTAGAGTATTGCTCTTGCAATTGCAATTCTTTGTATCTGCCCCTCAGAAAGACCCGTTCCCCTTTCACCTATAACGGTGTCATAGCCTTCGGGCAATTGATTCACAAATCCGTCCATATCGGCAATTCTTGCGGCAGTCATCACTTCGTCATCGGTAGCGTTTGTGTTTGAAAAACGTATGTTATCCTTTATGGTTCCGGATAATATCATATTACCCTGCGGTACATATGCAAAAAGTCCGCGCATACTTTTATCCAGCCGATATTTTTTGTTTTTTGTTTCCGCATATATCTCACCCTCAACAGGCGAAATTATTCCCAGGATAAGTTTTATCAGCGTACTCTTGCCAACGCCCGAAGTGCCGGCAACAGCGACAAAGTCACCTTTTTTTATAAAATAATCGGCATTGTTTATTATATATTCTTTTTCGTTATTCCAGTTAAAACATACGTTTTTTATACATATACCGCGCATATCGCCGTATATTTTCAAAATATCCGTATTCTTTTCGAGCATAGGTTCGTCCGGCAGATTTTCAAGTTCCATAAGCCGTTCGGCTGACGCAAGCATTCCGTAAAATTGCGGCAAAAGCGTCGACATTCCCATAAACGGTGCTTGTACTTGATTTATAAGCTGCAAAAAAGCCGTCATTGTACCGAAAGTTATTACTCCTGTTTTTAATCTGTAAGCACTCCATGCAAGCGCAATATAATAACTTGATGAAAAAATCAGATACAACCCCGTGTTTGCCAATATGCTTATTGTATTCCTTTTTATTTTTATTCTGTAACTTTCTTTTTGCAGGCTTCCGGCGTTTTCCGCTATATAGTCTTCGCTTTCAAAAGCCTTTATCATGAGTATATTTTGTATGCTTTCCTGCATAAAAGAACTTGTTTTTCCGTCTGCCGTCTGAACCAATTTATGATATTTTTTCATTTTTTTGCTATAGAGTTTTGCGGCAAACACAATTATCGGTCCACACACCAAAACCATAAGCGAAAAAGTCGAATCAAGCCTGAACAGCAGATAAAATCCGGCAACAAGTTTTGTTATGAGCGACAGAAACGATGGCAGTATATTGGTTACAGCAGTTGTTATGATATTTACATCGCTGTTGATTCTGTTGAGCAAATCGCCGGAATGATATGCACACACGCTTTGCCAGTCTTTTTTCAGAAGTGATGAAAAAATAAGCGTTTTTAACTTTATCATAAGCGTTCCGCTTGTGCGTATGAGCAAGTTACTGTCTATTGCCTGCAATATTATTTGTGCCGCAACCACCGCAAACAGTTTTATGCTTTCACCGAAAAAACTTCCGTTGCCTTGACCGGTTGCGACATCAATAACATTTTTTGAAACAAGTGCCAGCGCAACGCCGCACAAAGAAAGCACCACACTTATTACACTGATAAATGCAAGCATCAAAAATATTGATTTTGAATTTTTAATTACCCACTTCAGGGCACTTGTTTGTATTTTTTTCACGTTAATCCCTACAATCGCTTATTTTATTTCGTGTCCGCCGTCACCTATTTCCGATACGTAAAATTCTGCCGGGTATCCGATTTTTTCTTTATATGCCGCACCGACTTTTTCGATAAACTCGTCAACATATTCTTCTTTCACAATACTTACGGTACAGCCTCCGAAACCCGCACCTGTCATTCTTGAACCGATTGTTCCGGATATTTTTCTTGCTTCTTCAACAAGTGTATCAAGTTCAATACCCGTTACTTCATACAAATCCTTGAGCGAATCGTGAGAGGCGTTCATAAGACGTCCGAACTCGGCAATATCATTATGTTTAAGTGCATCAACCGACTTGACAACACGGTCGATTTCATATATAACGTGTTCCGCACGGTTTCTTACAATTTTGTTTTCGATTTCGGATTTGTGCGCTTCAAACTGTTCCGGACTCACATCCGCAAGGCAAGTGATTTTCGGCATACTCTTTTTAAGTATTTCGACAGCCGTTTCGCATTCTCCTCTTCTTTCGTTATATTTTGAATCGGCAAGCGAACGTTTTTTCTTTGTGTTTGATATAACTATCTTGCAACCATCTATATTAAGCGGTACGAGTTTGTAATCGAGTGTTGCGCAATCAAGATAAATAGCATGATTTTTTTTGCCCATCGCCGATGCGAACTGGTCCATTATTCCGCACATAACCCCGATATATTCATGTTCGGCTTTTTGAGAAATTTTTGCCATTTCAATCATATCGACCGGCTCGGTTATGCCTTTCTTTTCGTTTGATATTGTCGCAAACGCCAGTGCCGTTGCCACTTCTATCGCCGCCGAGGACGAAAGTCCGCCGCCGTGCGGAGTTGTATCATCGAAAAGCATATCACAGCCGCCTATGTAATACCCGGCTTTTTTCATTTCGTCCGCAATGCCGAGCTGATAATTTCCCCATTCAAGGTCTTTATAGTCCGAAAGTTTGTTTATGTCGGCTTCCACCATAACATCAAGGTCGGTTGCCGCCATTTTTATAATATTATCTTCTCTTTCACGAAATGCGATAACAGTTCTCATTGTAAGTGCTGCCGGGAATACAACTCCGCCGTTATAATCCGTATGTTCACCTATCATATTAACGCGTCCGGGAGAAGCAAAAAATCTGATGTTTCCGCCCTCTCCGAAAAGTTTTTCAAATTTTTCTTTTATTAAATTCAGTTCCATTTTTTCTCCTATCCGCCGCCCTGCATACCGGCATAAATGTTTATTTGTAATCTTCCGTTACAGGAATTATTTTACGGAAGATTAATGATTCTGTTTATTTTTCGGAATACACCGTATATATTCCGCCGCCCGCCGCAAGCACAAGTGCCGCCGCAAGCAATATCCACCTGACATCAAAAGCGGTATTTGCTGTTTTTTCTTCTTTTTGTTCAATTATATATTCATAATATTTTGCATTTTCGGGAACGCTCTCTGCTTTCTCAACAACAATATCGCTGAAAACCGCTTTGCCGCGACTCAATGCACTGTATCCGCCGAGTGACAGCATGACAGGGACTTCATCTCCCTTTGTTGTAAAATACAGTTCAATATCTTTTTCTTCACTGCCGAATACACTTTCGCTGTAGCTTGTTTTATAGTCAAATCCAAGCACCGCACCTGAACCGTGCTCTTCAACCCCTTCGGTTTTAACGTGTGCGGAAAATCTGTAATTTGTATTCGGCTCAACTTTTATTTTCTGTGTAACGTTTAAATGATTGTCTTTCGGCGCAGACATCACAAGTTTTCCGTCTTCGGCAAAAATTTCCGCACCGTCTTCATAAGAATACGGATTCCAAAACTCAAAACTTTCTTGAAAATTTGAATCTTTAACAAGATTTCCGCTCGCATATACAATGGATATTGAAGTGATAAAAACAAGTAAACACAAAATTTTTTTCATTGCTATCTCTCTTTTCTTATCATTGACATGGGTTTTATGTCGCCGCCGAGTTTCATTTGCAGTTTCATTGCGGCATGAGGTGCCGTTAAAATATCTTTTCCGTATTCGTCCCGTAAAAATTCGACTTTACATACCTTACAGCCTTTTACCCCGGGCTGAATTATTTCCACCGTATCGCCCATACCGAATTTATTCCTTTGCTCAACAAAGGTTATATCACCGTCGTTGCCCGTAACAAATCCCACTATATCATAATCTCTTATATATGATGACGAACCGTATACCTGACCGTCGTTCATGCTTCTGCCGAAATAAAACCCATCCCAATAATCTCTGTGGCTCACTTTGCACAGCTCTTTCTTATATTCTTCGTTAAATTTATAATTTTCGGGGTCGTTATAATATTCGTCAATTGCTTCGCGGTATGTTTTAACAACCGTTGCAACATAATACTCGCTCTTAACTCTGCCCTCGATTTTTATGCTTGAAACCCCGGATTCTATAATCTCAGGAATATGCTCTATAAGGCAAAGGTCTTTTGAATTAAAAATAAATGTTCCTCTTTCTGTTTCTTCAATCGGCATATATTCACCGGGACGTTTTTCTTCAACCAGACTGTAGTTCCAGCGGCACGGCTGTGCACAATCCCCGTAATTGCTGTTTCTTCCGGTCATATAATTGCTTAACAGGCATCGGCCGGAATATGACATACACATTGCACCATGTACAAACATTTCAAGTTCAAGGTCTTTATCTGTTTTTTTACGTATCTCTTTGATTTCCTCAATTGACAGTTCGCGTGCCAGAACAACTCTTTTGGCTCCCAGTTTGTGCCACATTTCGGCAGATGCGTAATTCACGTTGTTTGCTTGCGTGCTGACATGAACTTCAATTTCGGGTGCAATGCTCTTTATAAGCGAAAACGCACCTATATCGGCAACTATAACCGCATCAATATCAAAATTTTTGAGTTTTGATACAAACTCTTTCATTTTTTCCAAATCGCGGTTGTGCGGAATGATATTCATTGCAACATGAACTTTAACGCCCGAATTATGGGCAAATTCAATACCCTCTTTCAATTGTTCGTCATTAAAGTTATCTGCCGCGGTTCTGAGCGAAAAACATTCGCCGCCGAGATATACGGCATCTGCGCCGTACAAAACCGCTGTTTTCAGCTTTTCAAGATTGCCTGCCGGGGCAAGCAATTCGATTTTATTCAAATAAATCATGCCTTTCTTATTTTATGATACTCACAGCAACTCCGTCGCCTATGGGAAGAACGGTTGTTTCGAGTTTTTCGGTTATTTCGTCGATATATTCTTTTAAATTTCGTATAATTGTCCGGTGTTTTCTCGGGATAAATCCGTCAAGCGCAACTTTGCCGCGGTACAGCACATTATCGGATATAAGCAATCCGCCGGGTTTAAGTATTCGCAGACATTCCGGAAGAAAATTTATATACTGCCCTTTGGCGGCATCCAGAAAAATGCAATCATACGATTCGGTGATGCGGCTTAAAATTTCGAGTGCCTCGCCTTCTATAACTTCAATCCGGCTGTTCATTCCGCATTTTTCAATATTTTTTCTTGCCGCGTCCGCCATCTCGGCAGAACGCTCTATGGTTGTTACTTTTCCGTTTGTAAAATATGCAAAGTTGATTGCGGAATATCCTATCGCAGTCCCGATTTCCAGCACGTTTTTCACATTTGCGGTTTTGAATATAACTTTGATGAGCTGAACCACTTCGGGCTGAATTATGGGAATATACTCTTTTAATGCAAGTTCTTCAAGTTCTTTTAAAAAATCATTTTTCTGCACAATATGACTTCTGAGATATTCTGTTATCTCCGGTGTGCTCACGCTGTCGTCAACTATTGTAATTACCCCCTGTTTTTAGCCAAATGTTCTTCATATGTTTTTGAGAAACTGTTTTTGCCTTTCCCGTCTGCGGAAAAATAATAGTAATCTGTTTCTGCCGGGTGAAGTGCCGCATATATTGCCTTCTCGCCGGGCGACGCTATTGGCCCCGGAGGCAATCCGTCATAAACATATGTGTTGTACGGCGAATCGATTTTAATATCTTCGGCATTCAACCGTTTCTTCGGATTTTTTGTTACGTATATAACGGTTGCACATGATTGAAGTTTTGAAAATTCCGTGCTTTGGAGCCGGTTGTGAAAAACCGATGACACAAGCTCATATTCCGAATCGGTTTCTTTTTCTATTATCGATGCAAGCGTTATTATTTGCAGTGTGCTGTATCCCAGTTCTTCGGCGCGTTCTTTCATTTCGGAAGTATAAATCTTTGAAAATCGGTTTAAGCAAACATCGATAATTTTGTGCGGCTGAGAATTTCTTTCAAAATAATACGTATCCGGGAATATAAAACCCTCTAAACGCATTTTGTTTTTGGGAAGTTCGTTTATAAAATCATATTCAAAATCCCCGTTTTCAATCTCGCTGTAAAGCTCGTCCTCCGATATATTGAGCTTATCCGAAAAAAGCCTGACAATATCGCACAGTTCATATCCCTCGGGTATTGTTACCTTCACGGTGTTATCCATCTTATTTACAAGTACGTCTATAATCTCGCCGTAACTCATTCGTGACGAAAACTTGCCCGTGCCGCTCTTAAAATAGCCCTTGCCGGCTGCTTTATTAACTGCTTTGAATATAAACTCGCTTTTGATTATCCCATGTTCTTTCAGTTGCTTTGTGATTTCCGTATTTGTTGCTCCGTTTTCAATCGTAATGTATTTTTCGGTATTTGACGCCAGCAATCCGTTATTGCAAAAATAAATCACCGTAAAGAAAAGCAACGCAAAAACTATCGCAAATATAATCTTCTTCATTGAATCACCTCATTTGCGCATATGTCAATAAACAAATATGTCCGCTTACTATAATAGTATATCATTTGCAAACCCTTTTGTCAAGTGTTTGCAAACAAAAATATATCGTTTCGGCATTTAAAACGCCCTTTTTTTGTATATATTCAGCTTGTCTTTTTTGCCGTCCGCCCATGCGGAGCTTTCGTGTTTTATATTGCAATTTACATTAAATCTTTGTATAATAAGTTGACAATTGCCTTAAAATATGGTATACTATATACAGAAAGACTGCCTGCGCAAGCGGCTGTGCATATCGTTTTTACGATATACTTTTAATATAAATTTATACTGTAATATTGCACGGCGGCTGTATTTTTGCAACCGTGCAATATTCAATCAACCCGGAGGTAACAATGAAAATTTCTGATTTACTGAAAAAAGATACACTTTCCCTATCGTTTGAGGTTTTTCCGCCGAAAAGCGATGCGGCTTTTGAAAGCATTGAAAAATCCGCACTTGCCATTGCGGCATTAAAACCTTCTTTCATGAGCATAACCTACGGTGCCGGCGGCGGAACAAGCCGCTATACACTTGATTTGGCAAAAGAAATCAAAGAAAAATATAATGTTTCAACACTTGCGCATTTAACGTGCATATCTTCAAGTGATGAAATGATTGACAACTACATCGAAACCGTTAAAAGCTACGGGATTGAAAACATCATGGCACTGCGCGGAGATATGCCGAAAAATGCCGAAAATCTTCGGCCGTCATATACCCATGCGGCACAGCTGATACACAAGCTGAAAAGCCGCAGTTCGGGCTTATGCATAGGCGGAGCTTGTTATCCGGAAGTTCATCCCGAAAGTGTCAGTCAAAAAGAAGATATTAAATATCTTAAAGAGAAAGTTGACGCCGGCTGTGATTTTTTGACAACGCAAATGTTTTTCGACAATAATTTGTTATACAATTTTTTGTACAAAATCCGCGAAGCCGGAATAACCGTTCCGGTGATAGCCGGAATCATGCCGATAACAAACGCAAATCAGCTTGAACGCGCTCTCAAGCTTTCAGGTTCATTTATGCCGCAGAGATTCAAAAGCATTGTCGATAAATTCGGTTCGGATGCCGCGGCAATGAAACAGGCGGGCATTGCATATGCAACAGACCAGATTATAGACTTATTCGCCAATAACATAACAAACGTCCATGTGTACTCTATGAACAAACCGGAGGTTGCTGTGCGGATTAAAGAAAATTTATCGGATATATTGGGGAAATGATGAATACCGTTGAAACAAAAACTTATGCAGCTCCCGAATTTAACAAAAAAGAAATATTGCGATACAGCGGCTGTAAAAACGAAAACGACGAGATACGCCGTCTTATCGGCGATTGTCTTGAAGAATGCAAGGATAAATTCATATATAAAGTATGTTTCCGTGAGTTTGACATATCTTTCGGAAAAGATTATATTGATTTGTCTTTTGCAAAATCCGTTTCAAAAGATTTGCGAAAAAATCTTGACGGCTGTTTTAAAATTATACTTTTTGCCGCAACCGTCGGCATAGATGCCGACCGTCTTATCATGCGCTACAGCCGCAGTATGCCGGCAAAAGCCCTCATTTTTCAGGCAATAGGTGCCGAACGCATAGAGACTCTTTGCGACCTGTTTAATGCCGATATGGAGCAAACCGTTTCCGGACAAGGGCTTTATCTTCGTCCTCGTTTCAGTCCGGGATACGGCGATTTGCCGCTTGATATTCAAAAAGATATATTCAATGTTTTGGATTGCCGCAGAAAAATCGGGCTCACCCTTAACGAAAGCCTTTTGATGTCGCCGACAAAATCCGTCACGGCAATTATCGGCATCTCAAACAAATGTGCAAACAACGGCGGCAACAAATGCAGCGGTTGTCAAAAAACAAACTGCGTTTTCAGAGGAGAATAACAAATGAATATTTTGGATTTTTTAAAAGACAACATCGTCTGCCTTGACGGCGGAATGGGTACATTACTTCAGGCAAAAGGGCTTATGCCCGGAGAATATCCGGAAACGTGGAATTTAACACATTCCGATGTTATACGCCAAATACACATTGACTATTTCAATGCCGGCAGTAATGTTGTGAACATGAACACATTCGGTGCAAATCCGCTTAAATTTTCTGACTGCGACCTGAAAAAAATAATTTCTGCCGCCGCCGATAATGCAAAATACGCACGTGAAACATCGTGTCACGGCAAAGAAAAATACATTGCGCTTGACATAGGTCCGAGCGGAAAACTGCTTAAGCCATACGGCGATTTTGAGTTTGAAGAAGCGGTAGAGACTTTCGGCAGAATTGTGACACTCGGCAGTAACTCCGGTGCGGATTTGATATTCATAGAAACCATGAACGACAGTCTGGAAACAAAAGCGGCATTGCTTGCCGCAAAAGAATATTCATCACTGCCCGTATTCGTTTCAAATGCATACAGCGAAAACGAAAAGCTCATGACAGGTGCCTCTCCGGAGGCAATGACCGCATTGCTTGAGGGGATGCGCGCGGATGCAATGGGTGTGAACTGTTCGTTCGGTCCGGAACAGACACGCCCGGTTGTGGAGCGGCTTTTGAAATGCTGTTCGATACCGATTATTTTAAAACCGAATGCCGGGTTACCGAAAAGCGTTGACGGCAAAACGATTTACGATGTTTCTGCGGCAGATTTTGCAAAAAGCGTTACTGAAATGATTAATATGGGAGTGCGTGTTGTCGGCGGTTGTTGCGGCACAACTCCCGAATATATAAAAGCTGTTGCGGATATTATAAAAGATATGAAACCCACGCCGCTTACGGATAAAAATCTGACGTGCATATCGTCATATTCCAACGCCGTATACTTCGGCGGTGCTCCCGTGCTGATTGGCGAACGCATAAATCCAACCGGAAAAAAACGTTTTAAACAGGCTCTTATCGAAAACGATACGGACTATATTTTGCACGAAGGCATAGCTCAGCAGGAACACGGCGTTCACGTACTTGATGTGAATGTCGGGATTTCTGAAATAGACGAAACCGAGGTATTGAAAAACTCGGTATACGAACTTCAGGGGGTCACGGATTTGCCGCTCCAGCTCGACACATCAAATCCCGAAGCTATGGAAAAAGCTCTCAGAATATACAACGGAAAAGCCATGATAAACTCTGTGAACGGCAAAGAAGACAGTATGCGTGCAATATTTCCGCTTGTAAAAAAATACGGCGGTTTGACGGTTGCACTCACTTTGGACGAAAACGGCATTCCGGATACTGCGGAAGAAAGATTTGCAATCGCCGAAAAAATCCTTAAAACCGCCTCTGAATACGGAATTGACAAAAAAGATATTATATTCGATACTCTTGCAATGACCATCAGTGCAGACAGTAACGCCGCGTCCGTAACACTTTCGGCACTGCGAATGATAAAAGAACGGCTCGGATGCAACACAAGCCTCGGTGTTTCAAACATATCTTTCGGGCTTCCGTCGCGCGATGCCGTAAACGGGACTTTTTTTGCCGCGGCTTTGGCAAGCGGTCTTTCCGCCGCAATTATGAACCCATATTCTTCGGAAATGATGAAAACATATCATTCGTATCGCGCACTTTTCGGATATGACCCGAATTGTGCGGAATATATAGAATATACGGCAAACCATATCGAAACCCCGGCTGTTGCAAAACAGCCTGCCGCCGCAGCTGTGCCGGAAAATTACAAATCGGCACTTCAAAAAGCCATCATAAAAGGTCTGCGCGACGAAGCCGGCAGAATAACCGCCGAACTGCTTAACGACATACATCCGCTCGATATAGTGGAAAAAGAAATTATTCCGTCGCTTGACATTGTCGGCAAAGGTTACGAAGAAAACAGGGTTTATCTTCCTCAGCTGCTCATGAGTGCCGATGCCGCCGGAAGTTCTTTTGAAAGCATAAAAACGCATATGCTGTCGCAACAGGAAACACTTTCGCAGAAATGCGGAATAGTTATAGCAACGGTACACGGCGACATTCACGACATCGGCAAGAACATTGTGAAACTTTTGCTTGAAAATTACGGTTTTGCCGTTACCGACTTGGGACGCGACGTTCCGCCCGAAACGGTTGCCGAAACCGTTGTTCGTTTGCATTCTCCGATAGCCGGGCTGAGTGCACTGATGACAACCACCGTACCCGCAATGGAGAAAACGATAAAATTGTTGAAAGAACAAGCTCCGTGGTGCCGCATTGTTGTCGGCGGAGCGGTATTGACACGTGAATATGCCGACAGCATAGGTGCGGACAAATATGCCAAAGATGCAATGGAAACGGTTAGATATGCAGAACTTATAAACGCTGAATTACAATAAAAAACGGGGGATTATATATGGAAAAACGTGTTTCCGATTCTCGGACGGAACAGGTGCAGATACTGTCGCAAAGCACTTTAAACGGATATAAACGATTGTTCGGCGGCAGACTTATGGAATGGATTGATATTGTTGCCGCCGTTACGGCAAGACGTCATTCAAACCGCAACGTAACAACCGCCGCTGTTGATTCTCTTGAGTTTCAGTCTGCGGCATATGCAAACGATACTCTTGTGCTTATCGGATACGTCACTCACACAGGGCGCACTTCCATGGAAATATGTGTAAAAACTTATGTCGAATCGCTTAACGGAGAACGGCGCATGATAAACCGTGCATACGTTGTTATGGTGGCTCTCGACGAAGACGAGCATCCAACCGCCGTACCGCGCCTTATCTGTGAAACAGATGAAGAAAAAGCCGAATGGGATGCGGCGGAAAAACGCCGCGAACTGCGTAAAAGCAGACGTGATATGAATCTGTGAACAAAAAAGAGGGCGGATATTATCCGCCCGAAAATAATTTATTAAGCTAAATTGCCTGCGGTCGGCTAAAATGTAGGGGCGGACGATTCTGTCCGCCCGAAAAATCACGGCACAAACCACGTTACCGCACCGACTCACATGGGCGTATCATTTCTCATTAACTCCAAACCACGTAGGGCGGTGCACTTATTTCAATATATTATGCTGTTTTAAATGATTTTTAATTTTTTCAAATGTAATGTCACTTATATCATGCTCAATTTTACAGCTGTCGCGATAAGCCGTTTCTTCATCAACCCCCAACGCTTCCAGTGCTTTTGCTATAATTTCGTGACGTTCATATACCTTTGCGGCAATTTTTCTGCCTTTCTCGGTAAGTGATATACTTCCCGAATCATCAACCGTTATATATCCGTCTTCTCTGAAACTTTTCATTGCAACGGAAACACTGGGTTTTGTGAAATTAAGGTGATTTGCAACATCTATACTGCGGACAAATCCGTTTTTTTCTTTAAGCATAAGTATTGCCTCAAGATAGTTTTCCGCCGATTCTTTTATTATCATTCTATTCCGCCTTTCTGTTCGACTTTACAACTGATATGGCTTGCCGAACAAACTGTTTTGCAACTATCCGGCAGTCATTATATAGTATAACATATTTGTGAGGTAATGTCAAATAAAAATTTAATGCGCTACACACCAATAATATATTGAAGCAATACATTGACTTTTTAACATATAAATGGTATAATATATTCAGTTACAAAGCTATTCAATCCATAAAACGAACTCTGCCGCATATACCGTGAAAACAGGTATAAAAAAAGAACCGCAAAGGCAGTTCCGTTTTATGCACACGCTGTGCAACCGATAAATCGGCGATTTCAATAAATTGTTATTTGAACTCACAGTGTAAATCTATAGGGTAACAAATTTACAATATTATTATAACACAAGAAAGGGGATTTGTCAATATGCAAAATCAAAAAAATTATTACATTGGTCTGGACATCGGAACGGATTCCGTGGGATATGCCGTTACAAACACGGATTATTCACTGTGCCGCCGCAATTCGGAACCAATGTGGGGCGTAACACTGTTTGATGCCGCAGAATTGCGTGCCGAACGCAGAGGATTTCGTTCCGCACGCCGGCGTTTAGACCGTCGTCAGCAAAGAATTGTACTTTTAAAGGAAATCTTCAGCTGCGAAATCGCAAAAGTTGATCCGCTGTTTTATAAAAAAATAGAAGAAAGCGCACTTTTTCCTGAGGATAAACGAACCTGTTTCTATCCGGAGGACGATAAATTTTTCGGCAGAGAATATCACGAAAAATTCAAAACAATACATCATTTGATTGATGAATTGATGAACTCAACGGAAAAGCACGATATACGCTATATATATTTTGCCTGTGCGTGGCTGATTGCCCACCGAGGACATTTTTTAAGCGATATTAATGCCGATAACGTTGAACAGCTCACGGATATGACGCCGATATACACGGAATTTATGCAATGGTTTACCGATAACGATTATGCCGTTCCGTGGGATTGCGACATTAACGAATTTGCGGAAATACTTAGCGAAAAAATAGGTGTAACCGCCAAAGAAAAAAAGATATACAGCCTTGTTTCAAACGGCAAAAAGCCTGCCGACAATCCGGAGGAATTTCCGTTTTCAAAAGTCGGAATAATAAAGCTTTTGTGCGGAGGAAAAATCAAAGCCGAAAAACTTTTCATTACCGATGAAAGTGCAAAAGACATCGACATAAGTTTGTGTCTTGACAAACCCGAAGAACTCGAATCCGTCATTCCGTCTCTGGGCGATAACGGCGATTTGCTGATTAATATGTCACGGATATACGACTGTGCGATTTTATCCAAAACCCTTGCCGGATTTGCAACCATATCGCAAGTGAAAATATCCGAATACGAAACTCATAAAAAAGATTTGCAAGAGCTGAAAGACTTTGTTAAAAAATACGGTACACACAAACAATTTAACGATATGTTCCGAAATGCGGAAAACGGCGGATATTCCGCATACGTTGCAAATTACAAATCGGACATTCATAAAAACGACCGTTCAAAAACGAAATCAAAATCACGTGATGATTTTTATGACTCGGTAAAGAAATTTCTCAAATCCGTTGTTCCCGATTGCGAAAGCGACAAGGAATTAATCGAAAAAATCCTGCTGCGTATCGACAACGGCGAATATATGCCGAAACAGGTTACTTCGGACAACCGTGTAATCCCTCATCAGTTATATTATGCGGAACTGAAAAAAATACTGGAAAATGCCGCCGTATATTACGACTTTTTGAACGAAAAAGACGAATCGGGCTTCAGTGCCGCCGAAAAAATCATATCTGTATTTTTATTCAAAATACCGTATTTTGTCGGTCCGCTTAACAAAAACAGCAAATTTGCATGGATAGAGAGGGTAAACGAAAAGGCGAACGAAAAAATATATCCCTGGAATTTTGAAAGTGTTGTTGATTTCGAAAAAAGCGAGCAAGCATTCATAGACAGAATGACAAATCAATGCACATACCTTGCCGGAGAATACGTTGTTCCGAAAAACTCACTGCTTTATCAGAAATTCATGATTTTGAACGAACTCAACAATCTTAAGATTGACGATAAACCCATAAGCGTTGAGCTGAAACAGAACATATTCAACGATTTGTTTATGCCGAACGGTTCAAACCGTCCGAAAGTAACGCTTAAGCAACTTAAAAATTATCTTCTTTCAAACGGATATATACAAAATACCGAAACAGGAATAAGCGGTATAGATATTGAAATAAAATCATCGTACAGGTCTTATTTTGATTTTTACAGACTGATAAACAGCGGCAAACTTTCTTTGGAAGATGTTGAAAACATAATTGCACATTCCACTTACACGGAGGATAAATTACGTTTTAAAAGGTGGTTACAGTCAAACTATACACTCAGCGATGAAGATTTGAAATATGTTGCAAGCAAAAAATATTCGGATTTCGGAACGCTTTCAACCAAACTTTTGAACGGGCTTGAGTGTATAAATCATGACGGCGAAGTCGGTACTGTTATGCATTTTATGTGGATAACCAACGATAATTTAATGCAGATTCTTGCCGATGAAAAAAAATATACTTTCAAAAGCGAGATTGAAAAGCTCAATGCGGAATATTTTTCGGATAAAGAAGTTTCACTTTCCGACAGGCTCGATTCAATGTATATTTCAAATGCCGTAAAACGTCCGATTATACGTACACTCGATATTATATCGGATATTGTGAAAGTAAAGAAATCCGCTCCGGATAAAATTTTCATTGAAATGGCAAGAGGTGCAACGAAGGAGCAGCGTAACAAACGAACCGTTTCAAGAAAAACCAATTTGATGAGTTTATATGCAAAAATCAAAACGGACAACGATGCTCAAAAAATGATTTCGGAAATAAACGCACTGGGTGAAAGTGCCGATAATCGTTTGCAAAGCCAATCACTGTTTTTGTATTTTCAGCAAATGGGAAAATGTATGTATTGCGGAAAACCGATCGATATATCATGTCTGGGTACGGAGGAATACAATATAGACCATATATGGCCGCAGGCATACATACCGGACGACAGTCTGCATAACAACAAAGTTCTTGTACACTCAAAGGAGAACGGCGAAAAAGGCGATACATACCCGATATGTAAGGATATTCGTCAAAAAATGCATTCAACTTGGAAATATCTGCACGATGTTGGACTTATAAACGATGAAAAATATAAACGTTTAGTAAGGAGCACCGAATTTACTCCGGAGGAAAAAACGGGGTTCATAAACCGCCAGCTTGTGGAAACACGCCAATCCACAAAAGCTGTTGCGGAACTTTTGAAATCGGCTTATCCCGAAACGGAAATTGTTTATGTTAAAGCCGGGCTTGTTTCGGATTTCCGTCATAAATACGGTGAAATTAAAAACAGAGCCTTACAACTGCATTGGAATAACAAAAAACAAGATGATGCCGCACTTGTGAAATGCCGTTCGATAAACGATATTCACCATGCAAACGATGCATATCTCAACATTGTTGCCGGCAACGTATATCACGAACGATTCACCAAATCTTGGTTTAATGTAGAAACCGACAAATATTCGCTTAAAGTGCCTGTGTTGTACGGGTATCCTTTAAAATACGCTCCGGATGTATGGAATCCCGCAGTGCATCTGCCGATTGTTGATAAAACAATGGCAAATATGCATATACATCTCACAAAATATCAAACCTGCAAAAAAGGCGGATTTTTCGACCAACAGCCTGTTTCTGCCGGAAGCGGTAATCTTGTTCCGAGAAAACAAAAACTTGACCCGATAAAATATGGTGGATATAACAAACCTGCGGCTTCGTTCTTTGTTTTGGTTAAATATAAAAAAGGTAAAAAATACGAATTGTCTATTCTTCCGGTTAAAGTGCTTGTTGCAGATAAATTTAAAGCGGACAAGGCTTTTGCCGCAGAATATGCCGCAAAAGCTCTCGGAAAAAGCTGTTCTGACATAACATTTCCGTTGGGTGACAGGATTTTAAAAATAAACACCGTGTTCTCGCTTGACGGTTTTGAAGTATGCCTTGCCGGAAAAGCAAGCGGCGGAGCTCAAGTATTGCTACGTTCTCTTGTTTCCTGCTTTTTGCCGAAAGAATATACGGCATATGTGAAACGGCTGGAAATTTTAAGTGAAAAACTCAAGCAAAATAAAGATTACGAAATCAGCGAAACATACGACGGTGTTTCAAAAGAAAAGAACCTTGAACTGCTTAAAGTGCTTTTTGAGAAGATAAACGGCAAAACATTTTCCAAAATGCCGGGTGCAAAAATAACAGCCGGTGAAAAAGAAATCGAGCTGTTCAAACTTGCCGATATAAAGGAACAACTCACATGCCTTGAGAACCTTGTTTTGTATCTTAAAACCAATCGTGCCGGATCATGTAATATGCTTTCTATTGGAGGTGCAAAATCAGCTGCCGTAATGGTAATGAGTGCAACTTTAAGTAACTGGAAATATTCGGACATTCGCATTATAGACCGTTCCGCTTCGGGACTTTATGAAACACGTTCGCAGAACTTAAAAGATTTACTTTAAGATTTTTTAATGCAGTGAGAAAGGAGATTTGCCATGAGCTGGCGTACCGTTGTTATATCAAAAAGATGCAAGCTTGACCTTAATATGGGATATATGGTTATACGGGGCGATGAAACAAAACGTGTTTTCATAGATGAAATTGCAATATTGATTATTGAAAACCCCGCCGTTTCCATGACGGGATGTTTGCTTGCCGAGCTTACGGAAAAGAAAACACGTATAATTTTTTGTGACGAAAAACGCAGTCCGTATGCGGAATTGCAGCCATACAACGGCTGCCACGACTGTTCAAGAAAAATTAAAACTCAAATTACCTGGAGCGACTTGCAGAAAAAAGCCGTATGGACAGAAATAGTCGCAGAAAAAATACGCTGTCAGTCACAGCTTCTGCTGAACTTGGGACACGAAAAAGAAAGCAATATGCTAAGCGAATATATTTCCGAGCTTGAATACGGCGACGAAAGCAACCGAGAGGGTCACGCCGCAAAAGTATATTTTAACGCATTATTCGGCAAATCCTTTTCCAGAGGACAGGACAACCCGATAAATGCCGCATTGAATTACGGATATTCGCTGCTGCTTTCGGCATTTAACCGTGAAGTAACGCTCAACGGCTATCTCCCTCATCTCGGATTGTTCCACGACAATATGTTCAATCCGTATAATCTTTCCTGCGACCTTATGGAGCCGTTCCGAACGGCAATAGACAAAGAAGTTACAAACATGAACATAACGGAATTTACAAAAGAGGAAAAATATGCTCTGCTTGATTTGCTGAATTCCTCCGTATTTATAAACGGAACGTATCAAACGCTTTTAAATGCCGTTAAAATATATACAAAAAGCGTTTTTAACGCAATCAACGATTCGGACGTATCGTTGATACGTTTTGCCGCTTTATGAGTTACCGTTTCATGAGAATTATAGTGTTTTTTGATTTGCCGACGGAAACGTCGGCAGATCGCAGGGAATACCGAAAATTCCGAACCATGCTCATAAAAAACGGATTTCTTATGATGCAGGAATCCGTATATTGCCGCATGGTTTTAAACGGCACGGCATTAAAAGCCGTAACCGAAACCATAAGAAAAAACAAACCGTCAGGCGGCATCGTCCAGCTGCTCCCCGTAACGGAAAAGCAGTTTGCCGCCATGACATACATAACAGGAACCTCTTCAAGCGATGTAATCGACAGTGACGAAAGGCTGATAATTTTATGAAATTTGCAAGTCCCATGTTTGAAACCGTAATTGAAATCAAAGAGGGCGAAGTGTTTTCGCTCATACTCGAAAACAAAACTCTTTTCCGCTCTTATCTTGAAGATTTGTATGCACAGGCAAACGGAGAAAACGGTTCGATTATTCTCTCAAAAAACGACGAACCCGTTCCCATAAAGAAATATGCCGAAATAATGGATTCTTTCGTCCCTTTCGACATAAACACGAAGCATATGCTTTCCTGCATATGCTCCGTGCTTGAAAAAAGAGCTGCCGATGAAGACTTTTTCCTCAAAACCTCCGAACTGCTTGCGGATATTGAAAATTACATAAGTGATTTATGTTTTGAACTTCCTTTTTCGCCGGAATGTAAAAAGCTTTCGGCTGCTTCGCTCATAAAAGCCGCCCAAGTCTGCGTATCGTATGACTATAACCACGTTATTGAAGCCGTTGCGGATTATATGACAATTATACGTGAGTTCGATAATACAAACTTGTTTGTTCTTGTGAATTTCGGCAGTTATTTTTCCGAAACGGAAATAGATATGTTTATTAAAACCGTGAAACTTAAGCAAATGTGTGTTTTGATGATAGACAGCGGCGAATTTAAAGTATCCGGAATAAAACGGCTCACAATTGATGAAGATTTATGCGAAATTTAATCTTTTTCACTTGACATATGCCGAAAAATATTGTATAATAAACATATGGATTTGCATTTGCATTCCTATAGATTACACAAGCTGTCACAACGGTTTTCTCAAATTTGAGGTTTGAGAGCAGTGTAAATCTATAGGGTAACAAAACTTTACTCTTGACATTTACATGTTTTAATTGGTTTGAGAGCAGTGTAAATCTATAGGGTAACAAAACTTTCTAATAACACACCAACACTGTCATCATGTTTGAGAGCAGTGTAAATCTATAGGGTAACAAAACTATTTCTCCGATTTCTTTTTCAATCATACGTTTGAGAGCAGTGTAAATCTATAGGGTAACAAAACAACATTCTTTGAGAATATGGACTTGAATTTGTTTGAGAGCAGTGTAAATCTATAGGGTAACAAAACTGATGGTTCTTTATTTGTACAATATTACTGTTTGAGAGCAGTGTAAATCTATAGGGTAACAAAACGCTGCGCTGGTTGCCATTATTGAGGTATAGGTTTGAGAGCAGTGTAAATCTATAGGGTAACAAAACTGGTTTAAGTGCTGATTGGTCAAAGGAATTGGTTTGAGAGCAGTGTAAATCTATAGGGTAACAAAACTGATAGCCGACAAATCAGACTTGATGTTACGTTTGAGAGCAGTGTAAATCTATAGGGTAACAAAACGGATTGTCCAAACTTCTGTAATCGCCCACGGTTTGAGAGCAGTGTAAATCTATAGGGTAACAAAACTTAACGACAGACCGCCGCCCCCCCTTTTTAGTTTGAGAGCAGTGTAAATCTATAGGGTAACAAAACATAAAGGATTTTGTCCTTGTCCGTAACTCAGTTTGAGAGCAGTGTAAATCTATAGGGTAACAAAACGTTTCATTGTCTTTTACCTCCTTGAATTTAGTTTGAGAGCAGTGTAAATCTATAGGGTAACAAAACCTTTACAGTCAATTTCATCAATCCTTTCTTGTTTGAGAGCAGTGTAAATCTATAGGGTAACAAAACTGAATTTTCTTCAGTTCGTTCAGGTATGAGTTTGAGAGCAGTGTAAATCTATAGGGTAACAAAACTAAAACAGAAAGGAGCATAACAATGGGCGGAGTTTGAGAGCAGTGTAAATCTATAGGGTAACAAAACCAAAAAAGGTTGCTTTGTCGAAAAAGACGAGTTTGAGAGCAGTGTAAATCTATAGGGTAACAAAACAGAAAAATTTTGACATATCCAGCTTCAAGTGTTTGAGAGCAGTGTAAATCTATAGGGTAACAAAACTGCCAGCCCGCCCCTTTACTTTCACAATAGTTTGAGAGCAGTGTAAATCTATAGGGTAACAAAACCTTCAACCCAACCTTTGCCACCTCTTGTCCGTTTGAGAGCAGTGTGAATCTATAGGGTAACAAAACCATCGCATTTCTTGACAATTCCACTTTAAGATATTATTTGCTTCACGAAGTTCTGCATTTTCGCGTTCAAGTTCAAGATTTCTTATGCGAAGTTCTTCGTCGCTGAGTATTACCTTTTCTTTTGGCTTATGCTTGCTTTTGTTTCTCCAATCTGCCAATGTGTAATACGGAATCCCAAGCTGAGCTGCGGCTTTTTTGTTGCCTATCTCATCAGACAGCCGTATCACTTCTTCTTTAAACTCTTTACTGTAAATCGACATCTTTTTCCTTTCTTTCTCTTTTTTATTATTATATCAGATTTTAGGGTGTTTGTCGACTCTATTTATATTATATCATTCCATTAAGCAATTAATTACACCTTTTAAGGCCAAAAAAATTAAATTTAGAATAAAAAATTAATTATTTGATAAAATATTATAAGTATACTATCAATAACTATTGACAAATATTGATTTTTGAGTTATAATAGTTGAAAAGATGGAGGTGATGGTATGTCTATTACAACAAAAGAAGGTATCTTAAAAGTTCTTACGGCATATAATCCGTGGTGGAAAACAGGCATTGTCAATCCTAAAATGAGTAAAACATATAAACGTTTTGCTTTTTATGAAGCAATGCACAGAATTGAGGAAAAAGACATACGTCGTTTAGTTGTTTTAACGGGAACACGGCGTGTTGGGAAAACTACAATTCAATATCAAATGATAGAGAACTTATTAAATTCCGGAGTTTCTCCGCAAAGAATTGTTTTCATTTCAATGGACCATCCAATGCTTAAACTAAGTCAATTTCAAGAAATTTTGGAATGTTATCATGAAAATATATATCCGGAGCAAGATGCGTATTATTTCTTTGATGAAGTTCAATATGCGCAGGATTGGGATAGATGGCTTAAAACTATTTATGATACACAACCTGACACACATGTTGTAGCAACAGGCTCTGCAAGCCCTGCCCTAATGAAGGGTAGTAGAGAAAGTGGTGCAGGACGCTGGTCAATAATTCAGGTGCCAACCCTATCTTTTTATGAGTATTGCGAGTTGCTTGGTGTTGATAAGCCTGATATTCCGAAAGATTTAAAGGTAACATCTCTTTTGGGCAAGACACAGATTGAAAGAAGTCAAATTATGATGCAACTATCAAAGGTGCAGAATCACTTTATGCGATATTTACAAGTTGGAGGATTTCCGGAGTTAGCTTTAGCTGACAATGACATTCTCGCACAACAAATCATGCGAGACGATGTCGTGGATAAAGTTTTAAAGAGGGATTTACCGTCTTTGTATAACATACGAAATGCAACAGAACTGGAAAGAATTTTTTTGTATTTATGCAATGTTTCATCTGAGATTGTCTCAATTGAGGCAATTACTAAGGAACTAAATGGTGTATCTCGAACAACTGTAGAAAATTATATAAGTTATTTAGAGAGTGCGAACCTTATATATCAAAGTTGGCCGGTTGATATGGCAGGCAAAAAGTTCTTGAAAGCAAGTCCTAAGATATATATTGCTGATGCTGCTATTCGTAATGCTGTATTGATGGATGATTCTATAATGACAAATGCTACAGAAATGGGAAAGGTTGTAGAAACTGCGGTTTATAAGCACATTGCAGCATTTTATTATCAATTTGCTACATCTGTCGGATATTTTCGTGGTGGCAAAAAGGGTAAGGAAATAGATGTGGTGGTGGACTATCCAAATATCAAAAATATGTTAATCGAAGTAAAATATCGTGAAAAAGCACCAATCACTGATGACTCTGCAATCATAGAACTTTGTGATGAAGCATCGGCTGCTATAGTTGTTACGAAAAATGCAGATGATTTTGGTGTACACAACACAAACAAGCACAAGAATTTGCTTAGAATCCCGGCTTTTGCATTTTTGTATTTGCTTGGAAACGCAGAAAAACACGGGTATAGAGGAATAGAATAACTAAAAATCCAATTTTAGCAGTTTGTGTCCTTGCAATCGACCGGCACATCTAATAAAGAGTTTCTGCTTGATTGTACGGACTATGGATGTAACATGCACAAAAAATTAAGACTGGAATTGTCAAGAAATGTGCAGTCGAAAAATCCCCTAAATTGATAAACTGCGGTATTGGTATATGAATATTCGGAGTGGAGCGTAGCGGAACGAATAATATTCATATACCGCGCGAACCTCAGGCAATCTTCACCGAGTTTGCTTCTGCCCATTCCCGATATACAACAGGCGGCATTCCGTTCGGATTGAACGACGTTATTCCGATTCGGTTATAATATAC
>CAYQKW010000025.1:0-23883 GCA_964418245.1 uncultured Oscillospiraceae bacterium | reverse complement strand
TGTTTACAGTTGCCGTAAGTTATTCATCAAGTCTTGTTCCATCGTCGGCAATGGGCAATTTTTCGGTTTTCATGACATTTCTTTTAGGTGTGAAATTTATTGCAAAACCCGTCATGACAACAAAAGAATCTATGAACAGTGTGCCGCTGAAAACAAGAATAATCCATTCTGCCATCTGTGGTACCGCTGTTGGTTTTATCTGCGGTTTTGTCGGTGCCGGCGGCGGAATGATGATGCTTTTGCTTTTAACAAGCGTACTTGGATATGAGCTTAAAACCGCTGTCGGAACAAGCGTATTTATAATGACTTTCACAGCATTTACCGGTTCTGTTTCGCATTTTGCCATAGGCGAACTTCCGGATATGTTGGTTTTGGCAATGTGTATAATTTTCACACTGATATGGGCAAGAATTGCCGCAGTTGTTGCAAATCGTGCAGAAGCAAAAACTTTGAACCGCATAACCGGGATTATCCTTGTTATACTCGGTGCGGCGGTATTTATGTTTTCGTTTTTACAATAAAAAGCAAATCTCATTTTCTGTATTTGCACAGCTATATCAATAACATCCACGGGTTAAACCAAAAACAACAGTCATTGAAAATAACAATGACTGTTGTTTAAAGAGACGCATCCATATCTTGCGGTATTTCAAATTGCTTTTGCATTCTTACACAACGGAAGTTGTTTTTCTTACATATGTCGGAACAACCTCTGCTACTAAATCTTTTATATATTCCACATCGCTTTTTTGTGCGGCTTCTTCAAGAACATTAAGCATTTGTTTTAGTTTTTCATATTCAATATCTATCGGTTTGCCTATAAATATTTTTTTGTGCTCCGTATTTTTCAATCCTTCTTCGTCCATCAAAAGTTCTTCGTAAAGTTTTTCACCCGGACGAAGCCCACACACTTCAATTTTAATATCTTTATCGGGTATCATTCCCGAAAGCTTAATGATATTTTTTGCCAAATCATAAATTTTAACCGGTTCACCCATATCAAGCACGAATATTTCGCCGCCGTTTGCATAACTTGCGGCTTGAAGCACCAATTGCGCCGCTTCGGGTATTGTCATGAAAAATCTTGTTATTCTTTTGTCTGTAACCGTTACAGGTCCGCCCTCTTCGATTTGTTTTTTAAACAGCGGGATAACACTTCCGTTTGAACCGAGAACATTACCGAAACGCACAGCAACATATGTTGTTTTGCTTTTCTGCTGCATATATTGAATAATCATTTCGCAGATACGTTTTGTTGCACCCATAACATTTGTCGGATTTACCGCTTTATCGGTAGAGATAAGTATAAACTTACTCACGCCGAATTTATCGGCACATTCTGCGGTGTTGAGCGTTCCGAATACGTTATTTTTTATTGCTTCCATAAGCGGAACGTGCTTGTGTGCCACCGCGTGAAAAACAATATACGGTCTGTATTTATCGAATATATCTTCAAGCCTTGATTTATCACGAACCGAAGCGATTATAACCTCCGGTTTGTTATCGGGATATTTGCGGTTTAATTCCATTTGTATATCATATGCATTGTTTTCATATATATCTACAATGATAAGTTTTTCGGGTTCATAACGCATTATCTGGCGGCATAGCTCCGAACCTATTGAACCGCCCCCACCGGTTACAAGCACCGTTTTTCCGGTAATATATTTTTCTATTTTTTCGTTATTAAGTTTAATCGGGTCACGTTCGAGCAAATCTTCAATCTGTACATTTCTTATTTGCTTATGTAAACTTTCGCCTTTTATAATTTTATCCATTCCGGGAATAATCTTGGTTATACATTTTGTTTGAGAACAAATATCATAAATATCATTGACTTCTTTCGCCGATATTGACGGAATTGCTATTACTATTTCATCAACACCGTATTCTTTACATATTCTTATTATATCATGCCTGTCTCCCAAAATTTCTTTCCCGTCAATCTTCATTTTTCTCTTAACGGTGTCACCGTCGATAAAACCGACAACATCATAATTCAAAAGCGGATTTTCACGTATATCTTTCAAAAGATTTATACCGGCGGTACCCGCACCTATAATAAGCAATTTCTTTGCACGTGTACCATCGCTTATTCTTTCGGAACACCCTTGTTTATATAAGCTGTAACCGGCACGAATACACATTCTTGCGGCAATCACGGCAAACGATTCGATAACCAGTGCAACAACAGGAACTCTGTGATACGGTATATCAACCACAAGTTCGGATATAACAAGACCTGATAACGACGCTATGATACACGCGGAAACAAGTTTCAGATAGTCGTTTGTGCCGCCGAACGACCACATTACACTGTATACATCGAAAATATATAAAATTAAAATAAATACTACGGTTGTTGACAATACCATAAACAAGGTATCAAAAGTAAAAGCATTTTGGGCAATTTTCCCGAATGCATCTTCGGCAAAAACCAATTCTGCCGAAACGACATATGCTATAAATGCAAAAATAATATCAAACACACACAAATATCTGTTTCTTATCGGATGCATATCATCGGATTTTTTGCCGACAATATGTTTCAGAAAAGTATTCAGCATTATAAATCATCCTTCTGTTATTTAATTTTTTATACAATAATCAATTATATTATTATAATAACATATTTTTTATATTTTGTCAAGTAAAATCTATACTTTTTTACATAAACGGTTTTTTATTTTACAGTAAAATTCACAAAAACTGTTTCATTGTACAATCAAAGACGGCAGTTTCGCACACAAACGATTCTGCCGTCTTCAAATCAGAACAATCCGGGAAGGCTGATTCCACCGGTTAATTTATTCATTTTGCTTTCCATCATCTGTTCGGCTTTTGTTATAGCCTCGTTCATAGCTGCGGCAACCATATCCTGTAGCATCTCTACATCATCGGGATCAACAGCCTCCGGTTTTATTATAACCTCTTTAACATGCTTTTTACCTGTTATTTTAACGGTGACCATTCCGCCTCCGGCAGAAGCTTCGATTTCTTGTTCACCCATATCATCCTGAACTTTTTCCATTTCCTGTTGCATTTTCTGTGCCTGTCTTATCATATTGTTCATATTATTCATTCCGCCGCCGGGGAAACCTCCGAATTTTTTTGCCATTATTTTCATCCTTTCATGTAGTTTTTAATATTAATATTTTCACAGCGACAATTATATTATCGGCTGTTATTCGTGTATTTTTACAAAACTGTATCCTTTAAGTTTTTCTGCAAGTGACATGTTTTGTGATGTGGTAACATTACATTCAAATTCAGTTTTTGTCGGTTTAACACCGCATACAGTTTCAACACATTCTGTAAAAATCCCTCTGAAATCGGGAACCGACTTTAAAAAATTGATTGCTCCCTCACCTTTTTCGTCTTTTGCAACCAAAAGAACCACATCGTTTTCACCGGCAAACTCAAGCGATTTCAACACCGCCGCCACCCCCGGATTTTTCTTTTTTACGGCTTCAAGTATTTCGTTTTTCTTTTCGTTATACTTTCCGCTGAACTCAATCTTAACCGATTTGGGGATTTTTTTTGCTTCCGGTTTTTTATCAATTTCCGATACTTTCTGTGTTTTCACGGTTACGCCCTCTTCAATTTTCTTTTCAAGTACGGAAATGCGCTGTGCCATGCTTTCGGGCGTAAGTTCAAACATGGGCATACACAGCTTTATAACTGCCATTTCAAGTATAATTCTTTTATTGACAGCAAACTTTATGTTATCAAGTGTTTCCGAAAAAATCTTTATACAATTGAGTAACTGCTCCTTTGTAAATAATTCGCATAATTGTTTTACTTTGCGTGTCGGTGCAAGATTTTCGGGATGTTCCATCAATTTTGCCATTAAAACATTTCGTGCTGTTTCGGCAAGTCCCTCTGTAATTCTTGCCGGTGCTTTGCCGCCTGAAATTGCTGTATTCAGCAACTCAAGAACTTTTCCCGAATCCGCCGCCGCTATTGCCGTAAGCATTTCTGCGTTTATCTTTTCATCGGTAACTCCGAGTATGTTCACTGCATCTTCATATGTCAGTCCGTTCGGTTTAAACGAAAGGCACCTGTCTGTGAGACTTAAACCGTCACGCATGGATCCATCTGCCATTTCCGCAATAAGTTCCAATGCCTCGTTTGCAACCGAATATCCGTCTTGCTCAAGAATTTCTTTTATACGTTCCTTTATATCCTCTGTACCTATCGCTCTGAAATCAAAACGCTGACAGCGTGACAATATTGTTTGAGGAAGTTTTTGAACATCTGTTGTGGCAAGAATAAATTTCACGTGTTCCGGAGGTTCTTCAAGCGTTTTCAAAAGTGCGTTAAATGCACCTGTTGACAGCATATGTACCTCGTCAATTATATATACTTTATATTTCGCCGATGATGCCGTATATATAACGTCGTCACGCAAATCACGTATGTTATCCACGCCGTTGTTTGATGCGGCGTCCATTTCGATTACATCAAGAATGCTTCCGTCTGAAATACCGCGGCAGATTTCGCAATTGTTGCACGGATTCCCATCGGTATTATTCAAACAGTTGATTGCTCTTGAAAAAATTTTTGCGGTTGAAGTTTTACCCGTACCTCGTATTCCGGTAAAAAGATACGCATGAGCGGTTCTGCCCGACATTATTTCATTTTTTAAAGTTTGTGTAATATGCTTTTGACCAACCACATCATCAAAAACAGTCGGCCGCCATTTTCTGTAAAGTGCCTGATATGCCATTACGTTTCTTCCTCCGCTATTTTGCATTAGGTAAAAAAAAAGCCGTACACCTTATAATTGAATTATCAAAAATTGTTTATAAAATCATAATCAAACTCCGTGCAGGCGACCTTGCGGCACATACAAAAATCCGCTTATCGCTGCTCGGTTCCCCGCCTGACGAAGTTCACGGCATTATATTGCGCAAGACCCACACATCATCGTTTGAAAAAACAATTCTCAAAACATTTCGATAACCCTCAAATAAGGAATTAACCCTTGCTACAGCGGATTGCAAGTACAGGGCACCGCTAACTCCCCGGCTAGTACGACCAACGTCAAAGCACAAAAAACTTTATGCCCTCACATTGACTTATGCTTAAAATTCAAAGCTACTATAATAGTATATCATATTTTTTTATAAATTGCAACTGTTTTTGCAAATTTTTTTAAATTTTTTTAAATTTTTTTGATAGAGGACAAAATCTATCGTTCGGCATTTGCGGCTGATAAACGAATTTTCGCCGCAAAATCAGGCGAAAACACGAAATAAAATTCGGTTATACATCAGTTATTCTTCAAAAAAACTGATTGTATTATCATCATCGAAATTTGCCGTGTCTTTATGTGATTTTTCAGGCATTTCAGCCGTTATTTTCATTATATATCGGTATATATCCGTATATATCGTATCTTTTTTCGTTCTGAACATTCTGACAAGTTCCGCCGATTGTGCACGGTCTCCGCCTCGAAATTCAAGTTTGAGCATTGGCAATTCTTCTTCATAATATTCAATAACAACGTTAAATTCATTTTCTGTTACAGGCGTGTAATCACATATAAATTTATCATCTTTTTTCTTCGGCGCATAATTTTTTATATACTCATTGATTTCCGTTCGCATGGTATACAAAAGTTTTGTCGAAAAGAAATCAAGCGCCTGCTTGCCTTTTTCGGTTAAACTGTAGTAATCTTCATTCCCCTGCGGACGGCACGTCAAAAATTCCGACTGAATAAGTTCATATTCGCATTGTTTGAGAATAAAATAATTAATTCCGCATATATTCCCGGCTATATCGGTTAATACATCGTCGGGAATTGGTTCTTTGAATTTATCGGTTATATACATAATCGCAATTTTTACCGTGAAATCTTTTTTTATTACCGGTCTCACCAAATCACATCCATCATTTTTATCACTTTATATATTATACCACTGTTTTTCTGTTTTGTCTATATATTTTTTGATATTTTTTCTTCAATATTGTTCAGCAGCCCAATATCTTCAATTTGTATAATTGCACAAAAAGCATTTCAAATAATATGAAAAAAATTCTTTTTTTGACAAATCGCATACTTTTTTCAAATAAACACTTGACAAAACGAGTTAGTTATGATAAACTAACTTATGTAGTTAGATAGAACTAACCAATTTATGTTGGTCGGTAAAGACCGATCGGAACGGAGGATAACATGATGCCACTCAGTTTAGCAAATGTCGGTGAAGAAAACATAATAAAAAAAATCGGCGGAAAACCCGAAGTAAAAAAACACCTTGAAAATCTTGGATTTGTCGTTGGTGGAAATGTAAAAATCATAAATATGCTGGGCGGAAACGTGATTGTGAACGTTAAAGAAACACGAATTGCGATAAGCGAAGAAATGGCACGAAAAATTATGATTTGATTTTTGTTTTCCACTGCAAAAAAATCTTAACAATATATAAGGAGGATACATGATGTACACATTAAAACAAAGCAAAGTCGGAGATACGGTTACCGTTGTTAAACTTCACGGCGAAGGTGCCGTAAAGCGACGTCTTATGGATATGGGAATTACGAAGGGCACTTCAATACACGTTCGCAAAGTTGCTCCGCTCGGTGACCCGTTTGAAGTAACGGTAAGGGGTTATGAATTGTCGTTGAGAAAAGCCGATGCGGAAATGATTGAAGTAAAATAATTTCAGTCCGGAATAGGGCTGATATGAAAGTGAGGAAAATATATGAACATCAGAATTGCACTTGCAGGCAATCCAAACTGCGGAAAAACCACATTATTCAACGCTTTGACAGGTTCAAACCAATTTGTGGGAAACTGGCCGGGTGTTACGGTTGAAAAGAAAGAAGGTAAATTAAAAAAACACGATAACGTGATTATAACAGACCTTCCGGGTATTTATTCACTATCGCCGTATACACTTGAAGAAGTGGTTGCAAGAAATTATCTTATCGGTGAAAGACCGGACGTTATTTTAAATATTATAGACGGAACAAATCTTGAACGAAATCTTTATTTGACAACACAGCTTGTTGAACTGGGAATACCCGTTGTTGTTGCAATAAACATGATTGACGTTGTAAGAAAAAACGGTGATACAATAAATATCGGTGAATTATCACGTCGAATCGGATGCAAAGTAGTTGAAATATCCGCACTCAAATGCACAGGCGTTATGCTTGCCGCCGAAGAAGCTTTAAAAGCCGCCAAAAACGGCAAAACACTTCCACTGCATACATTTTCGGGTGCGGTTGAACATACAATAGCTCATATTGAAGAAGCGGTACTTCACAATATGAAAGCAGAGGAGCAACGTTGGTATGCCATAAAAATATTCGAACGCGATTCAAAGGTTATTGAAAAGCTGAATATTAATCAAGCTGTATTGGAGCATATTGAAGAAGATATTGCGGCGGCAGAAGAAGAACTTGACGATGATGCGGAAAGCATTATCACAAACGAACGTTACGTATATATCGCACAGCTTATAAAAGGATGCTATAAAAAGAAAAACGCCGGAAAACTTTCGACATCCGACAAAATTGATAAAATTGTTACGAATCGCTGGCTCGGACTTCCGATATTCGCTATAATAATGTATCTTGTATATTACATATCAATGGTAGGAATAGGTGCTGCGGCAACAGACTGGACAAACGATAATTTATTCGGAGACGGCTGGCATTTGTTCGGCATAGGTACTGCCGCATACGAGGAAGTTGCCGAAGAATTCGGCGGAGCTTCCGAGGTTATAAACGGATATGTCGAATATGCCGCGGAAATCGGAATAGATACAACCGATGTTGAAGCCGCACTTGATTCGGAAGCAGATGATTTTGACAACGATAATGCAAAAAAAGCACTTGGTGAATTTGCCGATGATGTTAAAGGCGTAAAAGAAGCAGTATACACGATTGTTGATGAAGAAACTATGGCAGACGAAGAAGTTACGGCAAGTTATGACGATTTACTTTCCGCAATAGAGATATATATAAATTATGAATGTGCAGACCCCGACCCGGCAGAATACGGCATATGGGTTCCGGGTATCCCGGCACTTGTTGAATCCGGACTTGAAAAAATCAATTGTGCCGAATGGCTTTCGGGACTTATTCTTGACGGTATAGTTGCCGGTGTCGGTGCAGTTTTGGGATTTGTACCCCAGATGCTTGTATTATTCCTGCTTCTTGCATTTCTTGAAGCTTGCGGATATATGGCAAGAATTGCGTTTGTACTCGACAGAATATTTAGAAAATTCGGTCTTTCGGGCAAATCTTTCATACCTATGCTTATAGGTACCGGTTGCGGCGTTCCGGGTATTATGGCATCGCGAACAATCGAAAACGACAGAGACCGTAAAATGACAATTATGACAACAACATTTATACCCTGTGGTGCAAAAGTACCGTTTATAGCAATGATTGCCGGTGCAATATTTGCCGGTTCCGCATGGGTTGCAACCTCGGCATATTTTGTCGGTATGGCGGCGGTTGTTATATCGGGAATTATGCTTAAAAAGACAAAAATGTTTGCCGGCGATCCCGCACCGTTTGTTATGGAACTTCCGTCATACCATATGCCTACACTTTTGAATGTTTTGCGAAGTATGTGGGAAAGAGGCTGGTCGTTTATTAAAAAAGCCGGTACAATTATATTGCTTTCGACAATATTTGTATGGTTTACAACATATTTCGGATTTGCCGACGGAAAATTCGGAATGCTTTCCGATGACCAACTCGACAAAAGCATACTTGCCGGAATAGGTACGGCAATTGCATGGATATTCAAACCTCTCGGCTGGGGAACATGGCAGACCGCGGTTGCTTCAATCACCGGACTTGTTGCAAAAGAAAACATAGTTGGAACAATGGGTATTCTTTTCGGCGGCGACGGAACGGTATACAGCAATCTCGCAAGCAGTTTCACACAGGTATCCGGTTATTCTTTCCTTGTATTCAACCTTCTCTGTGCTCCGTGCTTTGCGGCAATAGGTGCAATTAAACGTGAGATGAACAACACAAAATGGACATGGTTTGCAATTGCATATCAGTGCGGATTTGCTTATGCTGTTGCTCTTATGGTAAATCAATTCGGAAACATGTTTGCCGGAAACACAAATATATTCGGTGTGATATGCGCGGCATTGATTCTTGTAGTTATGTTGTATATGCTTTTCAAACCGTACAAGGAATCCAATACACTTAAAACAGATGTAAAAATTAAGATGTAATTAAAAAGAGGAGTATTTGTTATGACTTGGATTATTAATAACATAGGAACAATTATTGTTTTTCTGTTGCTTGTCGCCGCGGTTATTCTTGTGATTCGCCGAATAATTAAAGACAAAGCGTCGGGTAAATGCTCCTGCGGAGGAAGCTGCGGCGGTTGTGCTATGCACGGCAAGTGTAACGGCAAAAAATAAAATCAAGCATTTGAGGGCGGATATTATCCGACCCTGCGAAAAGAACAGGTTTGTCAATTAAGTACACAGCTCTTGAATTTACCATTGACTGCCTGTTCTTTATTTCAATAAGATTTATTTTAAAGTAATATTTCCAAAACCTATAAGTGTTGTATTATAATCCGATTGATGTTCAATTTTCATTTGCAATGCATTATCAAGCGGAACACTTATTTGAACAGGATAATCCGTTACATCAATTTCAAATGTTTTTATTACTTTTTTGTCTAAAATAATTTTGACCGTTGCCGTATCGGTTATGTTACAATATCCATCAACAGGTCCGAACGTCATATTTATACAGAAATCCAAACTTATTCACAACAAAACTAAAATTCCGCAAGACTTCTTTTGAGCCTTACGGAATTTTCTTTCTTATTAATTTGATTACAGTCGGTTTTTGTGGATTATTTTATAATACCTTTTTCAAAAACGATTTTGTTCTGTCATTCTGCGGATTTTCAAATATATCTTCGGGTGTCCCCTCTTCGATAATCATACCGCTGTCCATGAAAACAACCCTATCCGCAACTTCTTTTGCGAATCCCATTTCATGAGTAACAACAACCATTGTCATGCCTTCTGCGGCAAGAGATTTCATGGTATCAAGAACTTCTCCGACCATTTCGGGGTCAAGTGCGGATGTCGGTTCGTCGAACAGCATAACGTCCGGCTGCATACAAAGTGCGCGCACAATCGCAACCCTTTGCTTCTGTCCTCCGGATAACTGCGACGGATATGCTTCGGCTCTGTCTTTAAGTCCTACGCGTTCCAAAAGCTCCATCGCTCTTTTTTCTGCCTCGGCTTTTGAAAGCCCAAGTAATTTTACGGGAGCAAGCGTGAGATTTTTCAGCACCGACATATGCGGAAACAGATTGAACTGCTGAAAAACCATACCCATTTTTTGGCGATGTTTATTTATATTAACTTTTTTATCCGTTATATCAACACCTTCAAAAAACACTTTCCCGTCGGTTGAATGTTCCAAAAGATTGAGCGAACGCAAAAATGTGGATTTACCGGAACCTGACGGACCTATCACAACCACTACTTCGCCGCGCATGATTTTTGCATTGATATTATTTAAGGCTTTAATTTTGCCTTTAAAAACTTTGCACAGATTTTGTGTTTCTATTATAACATCATTAGTGATCACTGTTTCTCAATCTCCTCTCAAGCAAACTTACAAGATGTGATAGAATTACAACTGCCGCAAGATATATCAGTGCAGCCGCTATAAGGGGAAAAAACGCCTCATATGTTCGGCTTCTTATCAAATTTGCTCCGTATGTTAAATCCGCAAGTCCAATCATTGCCGAAACGGATGTTTCCTTAAGCAAAACAATAAACTCGTTTGCAAGAGCCGGAAGAACATTTTTAAATGCCTGCGGAATAACAATGAATATCATCGTCTGAATGAAATTAAATCCCAAACTTCTGCCGGCTTCGGTTTGCCCTATATCTACCGACATTATGCCGGAACGCACAATTTCCGCAACATATGCCGCGGAATTAAACCCGAATGCAAGCACTGCCGCCAGCACTTTATTGTTCATTGAAGCAAAAACAACAAAATATATTATCATGAGCTGAATAAGCACCGGTGTTCCGCGTATAACCGTGAGATATAATTTACATATTCCGTTCAATATCGAAAACAGCACGTTCCCGATTGAAAATCCCTTGCGTTCTTCTTTTGTTCTGTCGTATGTGGAACGTATTATAGCTATGATAAATCCCATAACTATACCTATAAGAACAGCAAAAAAAGTCACCTGCAAAGTTGTTCCCAACCCACGTGCAAGCAATTTCCAGCGTCCTTCGTCCACAAGGTTCTGAACAAATTTATCTTTGAACACCATATAAAAATTCATGAATTTATCCTGAATACCCATTTTGTAAACACACCCTTTATTAAATAAACGGGAGATAATACAGTTTTAACCATACTACCTCCCGGTATTGCCATCAAGCTGTTTTAATTATTTTTTTACAATTATAACCTGCGTTGCGGTTGTATAAGATTCTGTAAAATCAATATTTTTAAGTCTGTCTTCGGTAACTGTCATACCAGCCACACCGATGTCGGCTTTGCCGGTTTGAACCTCTGTGATGATGGAATCAAATTCAATATCTTCAACTTCAAGTTCCATACCGAGTATATCACACACAGCCTGTGCCATATCAACATCTATGCCGACAATTTTATCGTTTTCAATAAATTCATACGGTTCAAAAGCCGCATTTGTCGCCATAATGAGTTTGCCGTTTGAACGGTCTGTGTTTTCGGGAGATACGTAAGGCGATTTGCCTTTTGTATCGTCGCCGATGTAGTTGGCGGTTATCGAATCTAAAGTTCCGTTCTCTTTAAGTGTTTTAAGAGCCGCATTTATTTTATCTTTTAGTTCTGTATTCTCTTTTGAAACAGCTATTGCATATTCTTCTTTAACGAACGGGTCGTCCAAAATTTTCAAACCGCTGTTTTTTGCAACAAATGCTTTTGCCGGTTCGCTGTCTATAACAACAGCATCAATCTTACCGCTGTTGAGTGCCACAATGGCATCTGCACCTTTTGAATATCTTTCAATTGTCGAACCCTGTGATTCATATTCGTCACTCACGAATATATCACCCGTTGTTCCGAGCTGTACACCGATTTTCGCACCCGCAAGGTCATCGGCACTTGCAACTGTTTTTACTTCGGATTTTTTATTATCCGTGTTATCTGTTTTTTCGGTTCCGCAACCCACAAGCATTGAAGCGGCAACCGATATTGCCATTAAAAATGTTAATACTTTTTTCATTTTTAACTCTCCTCGTATATTTTTTATTTACTGTATAATTATACTATAATTTTAATATTTTTTCAATATATCATTTGTTTAAATTTAAGTATTATTATTTGGTTATTTTGTATAAAATGACATAAATCCACCCGTTTCCATGAACACAGACAGCGTTATTCGGTGATATTTAAATCATTCTGTCAAGCATGGTGATAAGTTCTGCTCTTGTTACATTATCATACGGCCGAAAATATCCGTCGGTATCACCATGCATAATATTAAGTTTTACCGCAAGATAGATATATTCATGCATTCTGCTGACGTTATTCGGTATTTTTCCGTGCATTGGATACAGATTTCCGTAGTCTTCATACGGGAACAATTCTTCCAATTCAACTGCAATATCTTGTATTGTCGGCAATTCAACATTTGTTTTGTCATGCTCTTTTTCAATTTCAACAAAACTTTCGGCAACGTGCATACGCATTGCCGGCGTTTCCGGCAAGAATGCATTTTCATTGCGGTTATCGATATACGGCTTGTTTTTCTCATTGCTTTCCGGCAAAGCATATACAGGTATATATTTTGAAGCGCAAAACAAATACGGGTAATACCAATCATTTTCATTCAGACCGTTTCCGTTATATGTAAATTCACACGGTTGCAAGTCAAATGCAAGCGTTAATATTTTTGCAAGTTCCGCACGGGTTACGGGATTGTCGGGTTTGAAAGTTCCGTCGGGATAGCCCGATATAACGCCTTTATCCGCCCATTTATCAATCGTTTTTTCTGCCCAATGACCGCTTATATCGCCGAATGCGGCATATGTTTCCGTCAATCGATAAGACAAGATTCCGTCAAGAAAACACGTTCCGTCTGTATTTACCGACATATAATAGTTTCCGCTTTCAAACGGCGCATTTTTTTCACATTTAAATATTGTTTCGGTCTTCGGATGCGCGATACCGAAAAATATCGCTTCGTTTTCCGGCGTATCCGCATATATACGTACCGATACGGATTTATCCGCTTCATTATTAACTTTAATTTCCCAATATCCGCAATTTTCCCCTATGGGAAAAGGTATGATTTGGCTTGATGCCCCCGAATTAAGATTTACAGATTTTTCCGGCACAATAACAGTATCGGTTTCGGCTGATACGGATGCTTTTTGATTTATATATCCGTTTGTATTCGGTTGACATAATTCCGCAAGCCGTTTCAGCACATTCTCCGCATCTTTGATACGGTATTCGCAATAATTCGGTTTATTGTAATCCGCATATCTTCCGAAAAACATTTCACCGGATTCTGTAATGCACAGATACAACAAGTTATTCAGCGGACTTTCAAACTTTATGTAATATCTTTTTATCGTTTGCACAACATAAGTATTGTCAACCTCTGAAATCTCATTTTCAAACAAATCATAATTATTTAAATCTCCTGATAATGACCACAGTTCATTCGGTCGCTCTGTATCATTAATACGTATTTTTTCAAATGAATCCGTATCTTCGTTATATATATTGTGATAATAATCTTTGATATACTGTTTTATCGTATATTCCGTATTTTCGGCATATGTGGGGAATACGCATATGAATACAAACGCCGCAATACCGGCGATAATATTTTTTAATTTCGGCATCTTTCACCCTCCCGTACAATTTATCAATTAAATTTAAAAACAGATTTTATAACTTTTGCCACTGCTCCGAAAAACGAAATTTTCCCAACATCTTTCTCTGCTGTAAGGTCGCATTCCAGCAAAACTTCTTTTCCGGATTTTATTTTGAGTGTTCCGACTTTTGTTCCTTTTTTAACAGGTGCGGATATATCGTCAAAAATTTCCGTCTCTTTTTTTATTCCGTCGGCTTCGCTGTTTTTAATTACTACATTAAGTTCTTTTGCCGTAACCGCATTGATTTTTTCCTCTGCGCCTTTTTTTATTCCGATTTTTCCGAAACTTTCATTTTTCTTTGCCGCACGTTTGAGCGAATATTCATTATATCCGTATTCCAAAAGTTTTTTTGCTTCTTCAAACCTTGCCGATGAACTCTCTGCACCCAAAACCACGGCAATAAGCTTCATTCCGTCTTTTTCGGCGGTTGCACTGACGCAATATTTTGCATCTGTTTCCGTTCCGGTTTTAAGCCCGGTTGTATACTCATATGTCGACAGAAGTTTATTTGTATTTAAAAGTTGCGTTTTCCCTCCCCTTATATAATCCTCTTTAATTTGAGAATATTCAAGAATTTTGGGGTGGTGTAAAATTATTTCACGGCTTAAGCGCGCAACATCGTATGCCGAAGAATAATGACCGTTTGCATCAAACCCCATAACATTAACGTAATGTGTGTTTTCCAATCCGAGCTGTACAGCTCTGTCGTTCATAAGCTTAACAAAATCTTTCTGTGTTTTTGATATATGCTGTGCCAGTGCAACCGCACCATCGTTTGCACTGTTTACACAAATCCCTTTTATTATATCATCAAGCGACATTTTTTCTCCGGTATCGAGAAACATTGTTGAGCCGCCTATTTCCCGTGCTTCTTTTGTTCCCGTAACCGTATCCGTCAGCGACAGTTCTCCTTTTTCAATCTTCTCCATTGTTATCAGCAAAGGCATAAGTTTTGTTATGCTTGCAATCGAACGCTGCTCGTCTTTCTTTTTTTCATAAATAACTTTTCCGGTCGATGCTTCCATAAGTACCGCCGACTTGCAGGTGAAACCATCCCCCACCTCGGCAGCCGATACATTCATAAATCCGCAGCTTAAAATTAAAACACACAACAATGCCGTTATTTTTTTCATCTGAAATCATCTCTTCCTCTCTTTACGGAAAATTTTTCATATTTTATCTCTTTATTTATTATATCCACAAATTCTTCGTTATTTTTTGTGTTTACAAGTTTTTGAAGAACATATTCCGCAACTTCGGTATTTGCAAAACCTCCGAAAGCACGTCTTATGTTATACGCCGCCGACAGCTCATCATAATTTAATAAAAGATTATCTTTTCGAGTTCCCGATTTAAACAAATCAACTGCCGGGAAAATACGGCGTTCCGACATATTTCTGTCAAGATGCAGTTCCATATTGCCGGTACCTTTAAATTCTTCAAAAATAACATCGTCCATGCGGCTTCCCGTTTCAACAAGTGCGGTCGCTATTATTGTCAAACTTCCGCCTTTTTCTATATTACGTGCCGCTCCGAAAAACTTTTTCGGTTTATAAAGTGCACCTGCATCTATACCGCCCGACAAAGACCTTCCCGATGCTTCAACCGTTAGATTATATGCTCTTGCAAGCCTTGTAATGCTGTCTAACAAAATTACAACATCTTGACCGCCCTCAACAAGTCTTTGCGCCCTTGCAAGTACCATTTCTGCCACTTTGGCATGATTTTTCGGTTCCATATCGAAAGTTGAATATACTATTTCCGCACCCTCGACCGAATATTTCATGTCCGTCACTTCTTCGGGACGTTCGTCTATCAATAATATTATCAGATGAATATCTTTGTTGTTTTTCAGCATACTTTTGGCAATTTGCTTAAGTATTGTTGTTTTTCCGGCTTTCGGAGGTGCGACTATAAGCCCTCTCTGTCCTTTGCCGATTGGTGCCATTACATCTATTATACGCATTGCATAATCTTTGCTTCCGTCTTCAAGTTTGAGCCGTTCATCCGGATAAATCGGTATTAAGTTTTCAAACGGAGTACGCTGTCTTATTATATCGGGACGTTCTCCGTTTACACTTGTTATGTAAACCAAAGCATCGAATTTTTCATCACGGCTTACGGCATAACCAGAAATTTTATCCCCTGTTTTGAGATAATACTTACGAATCATTGCCGGCGAAACATATATATCGCTTGTTCCGTCAAGGCAGTTTGCTCCACGGGCAAAACCATATCCGTCTTCAAGCACTTCAAGTATTCCGTGCACATTTTCTTTTGTCTTGTTTACGTCAAACAGCATTTGTTTCTGTTGGCGCGGTTTTTCGTCCGTTTCTTCATCTTCCGCGGCATCTTTGCCTTGTTCTTCGTTTTCTTCGTATTGAACAATCAATTTAACGATTTCAGCTTTTTTTAATCCGGCTATACCCTTTATACCTTTTTCTTTAGCAAGATTTTTAAGCTCCGCAAGACTTAATGTTTCTAAATTGTTTGTCATTAAATTTTCCCCCGTTTTTGGATAATATATAAAAATAAAATAAATTAAACCGATTTTTCTTTATACACGATAAAATCTCGGAATTATTATAAAAAACACCGAACATTTCAGATAACGCACATCAAAAATGAACAATTAATGATTATTTCCGTAAAACACAATTTTGATAACTGTTAGTAACAACGTAAATCAAGTAATACTTTGTCACTCCGTTAATTAAATTTGCAAAACACTGTATGTGTTAATTATAAAATCATTATATAATTCAGCAACCGTCGTTTTAAATGATTTGAATTGCCTTAATAATGCACGAAGTGCAATTCATGAGCCGCAAGGCTCTTTTCACGAAACCGCATGGTTTCAATTCTTGCCGTCAGGCAATTCATTGATTTCAAGCTTTGCTTGAAATCATGATTTGACAACTATCGTTGTCATGAATTGGCTTCTCCATGATTTGTTGCTTGCGCAACATGATTTGAATTGCCCAAAGAATGCACAAAGTGCAATTCATGAGCCGCAAGGCTCTTTTCACGAAACCGCAAGGTTTCAATTCTCGCCGTCAGGCAATTCATTGATTTCAAGCTTTGCTTGAAATCATGATTTGACAACTATCGTTGTCATGAATTGGCTTCTCCATGATTTGTTGCTTGCGCAACATGATTTGAATTGCCCAAAGAATGCACAAAGTGCAATTCATGAGCCGCAAGGCTCTTTTCACGAAACCGCAAGGTTTCAATTCTCGCCGTCAGGCAATTCATTGATTTCAAGCTTTGCTTGAAATCATTATACCATAATCAAAATAATTTGTCAACACATATGCACCAAAAAAGCAATAAAACTTCACAAAAAATCCTCAAAGTGGGTTCTTTTTTTATATTTCCCGGCGAGCTTCCAACGCTTTTGAAAGCGTGAGTTCATCGGCATATTCGAGGTCGCCGCCTACAGGTATTCCGTTTGCGATTCTTGAAACCTTAATATTCATCGGGCTTAGCAGCCGTGATATATAAAGTGCCGTAGCTTCTCCCTCAACGGTAAGATTCATAGCGGCAATCACCTCTTTCACTTCAGGGGTGATTCTCGCAATCAGTTCCTTTATATAAATATCTTCCGGACCTATTCCGTCTATCGGAGAAATAACCCCATGCAAAACATGATATAACCCCTTATATTCATTTGTCTTTTCTATTGCAAGTACATCTTTCGGGCTTTCCACAACGCATATAACACTTCTGTCACGGCGAGTGCCGGTACATATTGCACAAGGCTGTGTATCCGTAAGATTTTTACATATCGGACAATATTTTATATTTTTCTTTGCCTGCACTATTGAATCTGCGATTTCAAACGCTTCATCATCGGATATATTTAAAATATGAAAAGCAAGTCTGGCAGCGCTTTTTTTGCCTATTCCCGGCAAAGAGGCAAACGAATCTATGAGTTTTGCAAGTGGCGCGATATATTCCATCAGTTCATTCTCCTTATCGTATCTTCCGTTTCATGTTTTTTTTGCCGTTTCATAAGATTTTTCACAGCTTCTCCCGGAGCGGCTCCGCAGAACAAAATATTATATGCCATTTCGCATATCGGCATTTCCACACCGACTTTTTTTGCCAAATTATATGCTGCCACAGTTGCCGGGACTCCCTCTACAACCATTTTTACTTCTTTTATTGCATCATCTGCCGCCATACCTTTGCCGATTAAAATTCCGGCACGGCGGTTTCTCGAATGCATACTTGTGCATGTAACAATCAAATCGCCCATTCCGGCAAGTCCGAAAAATGTGTCAAGCCTTGCTCCCATAGCAACGCCCAGTCTTGCTATTTCGGTCATTCCCCTTGTCATCAGTGCCGCTTTTGTATTGTCCCCAAGTCCGAGTCCATCGGCAATACCGGCACAAAGAGCTATAATATTTTTCAACGCTCCGCCGTATTCGGCACCGACCATATCCGTATTCACATATACTCTGAACGTATCACACATAAACAAATCCTGAACTTTTTCCGCTATTTCGACTGTATCAGCCGCCGCAACAACCGTTGTAGCCATTTTGAGTGCCACTTCTTCGGCATGAGACGGTCCCGTAAGAACCGATATTTTTGCCGTCGGAATATTTTTGCGTATCACCTCGGACATTCGCTCGTAAGTATTGGCATCAAGCCCTTTTGCAAGATTTATTATAATCTGATTTTCTTTATACATCGCCGCAAGCGATTTTGATGTTGCCTCCACGGCTTTGGACGGAACCGCACACACGATATATTCCGCCTCCGCAACAGCCGTTTCCAAATTGTTTGTACATATGATATTATCGGGGAATTTTGTTCTGGGAAGATATTTTTTGTTTTCCCTTTCCGCTCCGAGCCTTTCAGCTTCTTCTTTGAAAAACTCCCAAAGTGTTACGTTAATCCCCTTTTGTGCAAGCATAACGGCAATTGCCGTGCCCCAGCTGCCAGCTCCGAGAACCGCTACATTAGACATACTTCATTCTCCTTTACTTAAGCAATTTTTTCAGGTATTTTCCCGTATACGAATTTTCATTTTCCGCAATTTCCTCAGGCGTTCCCGATGCAACAATCGTTCCGCCGCCGTTTCCGCCCTCCGGTCCCAAATCTATGATATAATCCGCCGTTTTTATAACGTCAAGATTATGTTCTATAACTATAACCGTGTTTCCGCTGTCCACAATACGCTGCAAAACCTCAATAAGTTTATGAACATCCGCCGTATGCAGACCCGTTGTAGGTTCATCGAGAATATACACAGTTTTTCCAGTGGCACGTTTTGAAAGTTCCGTCGCAAGCTTAACACGCTGTGCCTCACCGCCTGAAAGAGTTGTTGAACTTTGTCCGATTTTTATATATCCGAGTCCAACATCGTAAAGCGTTTGTAATTTTCGGCTTATTTTCGGCAGATTTTCAAAAAACTTAACTCCCTCTTCAACAGTCATTTCAAGAACATCGTTAATACTCTTTCCTTTATATTTCACTTCCAGCGTTTCTCGGTTATATCTTTTCCCTTTACAAACATCACAAGGAACATAAACATCGGGAAGAAAATGCATTTCTATTTTTATGATACCGTCACCGCAGCAAGCCTCGCAGCGTCCGCCTTTTATATTAAAACTGAAACGTCCGGATTTGTAGCCTCTTATTTTTGCATCGTTCGTTGAAGCAAAAAGTTCTCTTATATCCGTGAACACACCAGTATACGTTGCCGGATTTGAACGAGGTGTTCTGCCTATCGGCGACTGGTCTATATCTATTACTTTATCAAGATTTTCCATTCCGCATATTTCTTTATATTTCCCCGGAATTGTTTTCGCACGGTTTAAATCTCTTGCAAGCGTTTTATACAGTATTTCGTTTACCAGCGAGGATTTTCCGCTGCCGGAAACACCTGTCACCGCCGTGAATGTTCCGAGCGGAAACTTAACCGTAATATTTTTCAGGTTATTTTCGCAAGCACCTTTTACGGTTAGCATATTTCCGCTGCCTTTTCTGCGTTCTTTCGGAAGCGGAATTTTCTTTTTGCCGCTCAAGTATAATCCCGTGATTGATTTTTCGTTATTCTTTATTTCTTCAGGTGTTCCGAAAGCGACTATTTCTCCGCCGTGAACACCTGCGCCGGGACCTACGTCAACAATATAGTCCGCCGCATTCATAGTATCTTCGTCGTGTTCAACAACAATCAGCGTATTTCCCAAATCACGCAGATGTTTAAGCGTTGCTATGAGTTTATCGTTATCACGCTGATGAAGTCCTATGCTCGGCTCATCCAGAATATATAACACACCCGTAAGTCCCGAACCTATCTGCGTTGCAAGACGTATTCTCTGTGCTTCACCGCCGGAAAGTGTTCCGGACGAACGTGCCAGCGTAAGATAATTCAAACCGACATCTTTTAAGAACTTGAGTCTTGCCTTAAGTTCTTTTACAATTTGATACGAAATAGCCGTATCCTTTTCGTTAAGCTTAAGATTATTTATAAATTCCAGTGCTTCGTCAATCGAAAGATGTGTATATTCGTCTATGTTAAGTTCTCCGACCGTAACTGCAAGAACTTCTTTTTTCAATCTTGCTCCACCGCAGCACTTACAGGGTTTGTATGTCATAAGGCTTTCAAAATCGTTCTTCACCCATTCGGACGTTGTGTCGTTATATCTTCTTTGCAGATTTGTTATAACGCCTTCAAATCCGGCATAATACACGCTGTTTCCGTATGAACGTTTATATTCATACCGTATTTTTTCTCCGCCGTTTCCGTAAAGCAAAATATCCCGCACTTTTTCCGGCAAATCTTTATACGGCGTGTCCATTGAAAAACCGTAGTTTTCCGCAAGCGACGAAAAATACATATTGGCAAAGCTTCCGTCCTCCCCCGCACCGTTCCAGCCGCTCGCTTTAATTGCTCCCTCGTTAAGACTTAAATTTTTGTTCGGAACAATTAAATCCGGTGATATTTCCTGTACATATCCCAAGCCGGCACAATCCGAACACGCTCCGAACGGACTGTTGAACGAAAACATACGTGGAGAAAGTTCCTCTATGCTTATTCCGCAGTCCGGGCAGGCATAATTCTGACTGAACAGCATTTCCTCACCGTCGGTTTTTGCCACAATAACAAGTCCGTCTCCGAGATGCGATGCAGTTTCAACAGAATCCGTAAGTCTCGTTTCGCATCCGGGGCGTATTATAATTCTGTCTATAACTATTTCAATATTATGTTTTTTATTCTTTTCAAGTTTTATTTCTTCTTCGAGTTCATATATATTTCCATCGGCACGCACTCTCACATATCCGCTTTTCTTCGCATTTTCAAACACTTTTACGTGTTCGCCCTTTTTGCTTCGTATAACAGGTGCCATTATAATGATTTTCGTACCCTCGCCGAGCGCCATAACTTTATCGCATATTTGGTCCACGGTCTGCTGTGATATAAGTTTGCCGCACTTCGGACAATGCGGTTTGCCGATACGTGCATACAAAAGTCTTAAATAATCGTAAATCTCGGTTACGGTGCCGACTGTGGAACGTGGGTTTTTGCTCGTTGTTTTCTGGTCTATGGATATAGCCGGCGAAAGTCCCTCGATGTAATCCACATCTGGCTTCTCCATCTGACCCAAAAACTGACGTGCATACGACGAAAGCGACTCAACATATCTGCGTTGACCCTCGGCATATATCGTATCAAACGCAAGAGACGATTTCCCGCTGCCGGAAAGTCCCGTAAAAACCACAAGTTTTTCTCTCGGAATTTCAATATCTATATTTTTAAGATTATTTTCTTTTGCACCCTTTATAATCAATTTATTGTTTGCCATTTTTATCTCCGTTTCTTTAATCGTTATCGGTAAGCTCTTTTATTTTATCTCTGAGCTGTGCGGCAAGTTCAAAATCAAGCATTTTTGCGGCTTTCTGCATTTCTTTCGTGAGTGTTGCCACAAGTTTTTTCGTATCACTCTTGCTGCGTTTCGGTTTTTCGATTTCGTCTTTTGCCGTTGCTTCTATAACATCGTGTACCGCTTTTTCTATTGTTTTCGGAATTATTCCGTGTTCTTCGTTATATCTTTTCTGAATTTCACGGCGGCGTTCCGTTTCGTCAATCGCACGTTTCATGGAATCGGTTATTTTATCCGCATACATAATAACTTTGCCGTTTGCGTTTCTTGCCGCTCTGCCTATAGTTTGAATCAAAGACGTTTCGCTTCGCAAAAATCCCTCTTTATCCGCATCGAGTATTGCCACAAGCGATACTTCGGGAATGTCAAGTCCCTCTCGAAGCAAGTTTATTCCAACAAGAACATCAAATTTTTTAAGTCTTAAATCACGGATTATCTGCATACGTTCAATTGTTTCGATATCCGAATGCAGATAGCGGACTTTAACCCCGTTTTCCGTTAAATAATCCGTAAGTGCTTCCGCCATTTTTTTCGTAAGCGTTGTTACAAGTGTTCTCTCGTTTTTCTCCGAACGAATTATAATTTCGTTCATTAAATCGTCAATCTGCCCTTCTATCGGGCGAACTTCAATTTCAGGGTCAAGCAGTCCCGTGGGACGTATAATCTGCTGTGCAATACACGAAGAGTGTTCTTTTTCATAATCTCCCGGTGTTGCCGATACAAAAACAACCTGATTGAATTTATCTTCAAATTCACCGAAATTCAGTGGTCTGTTATCATATGCCGACGGAAGTCTGAATCCGTAATCCACAAGCGACTGTTTTCTTGCTCTGTCGCCGTTAAACATTCCCCTAACCTGCGGCAGCGTTACGTGCGATTCATCAATAACAAGCAAAAAATCATCCGGGAAATAATCAATCAGCGTGTGCGGTGTGCTTCCCGGCTTTCTTCCGCTCAAAACTCTCGAATAATTTTCTATGCCGCTGCAAAATCCGACTTCTCGGAGCATTTCAATATCATATTTTGTACGCTGTTCAATTCTCTGTAATTCGAGCAGTTTATCATTTTCCTTAAAATATGCCATACGTTCATCAAGTTCTTTTTCAATTTCCGATATGGCAGATTCCATTTTATCTTTTGTTGTTATATAATGCGATGCGGGAAAAATCGCAACATGATTTCTTTTTGCGATTACGTTTCCCGTTACATAATCCACTTCGGATATTTTTTCTATCTCATCGCCGAAAAATTCCACACGGATAACCTGTTCTCCGCCCGCCGGATAAATTTCGAGTACATCTCCCCTGACTCTGAATTTACATCGTGAAAAATCCGTATCTCCACGTTCATATTGAATTTCAACAAGCTGTTTTAAAATAGTGTCCCTGTCTTTTATCATTCCCGGGCGCAGCGATATTACAAGATTTTCGTAGTCTATTGGGTCGCCGAGGCTGTAAATACAGCTTACGGACGAAACTATAATAACATCTTTGCGTTCAAACAATGCCGCTGTTGCGGAATGCCGCAATTTATCTATTTCATCGTTAATAGATGCATCTTTTTCTATATAAGTATCGGAGGAAGAAATATATGCTTCCGGCTGATAATAATCGTAATAGCTCACAAAATATTCAACCGCACTGTTCGGAAAAAACTCTTTAAATTCGTTGCACAGCTGTGCTGCAAGAGTTTTGTTGTGTGCCAGCACAAGCGTAGGTTTGTTTACCTTTGCTATGGTATTTGCAATTGTATATGTTTTTCCGCTCCCGGTTACTCCGAGCAATGTTTGAAATTTATTTCCCGAATTTATGCTTTTCACAAGCGTGTCTATGGCTTCGGGCTGGTCACCGGTAGGTTCAAAAGGTGATACAACATTAAATTCGTTCATATTATTTACCGCCTTTCGTAAAATCAAATGCGTTTCATACATAAATGTGCAATCGGACACATATCGCATTTCGGTTTTATGGCTTTGCAAACGGCACGTCCGTGATACACAAGCTGATGACAAAAGATGAAACTGTAATCGGGTTCTACTATTTTCATAAGGTCAAATTCCACTTTCACAG
>CAYQKW010000024.1:0-24844 GCA_964418245.1 uncultured Oscillospiraceae bacterium | reverse complement strand
CTACTTTTTTGACGGCGTCGTAAAAATGCCCTTGCAAGCAAGCATTTTTACTTCCCGGTTAAATAAAGTTACACATTTGTTATGCGTCTGCGGACGCAGGTTATCAGGTTGATTTATTGTTACCGTTCTTATGAATGCAAACGGCTTTGCCGTATTGCTATCATAGTTAAATATACAGATATAATGGGTGAAATCCCACATCAAAAAATTGGAAGTTGATTTTATGAATTACGATGAAACAAAAAACATACCAAGATTTGAACTTGAAACGGTTGATGTTGCCGTTATCGGCGGCGGTCACGCCGGATGCGAGGCGGCGCTTGCCTCGGCACGGTTGGGTTGTAAAACCGTTATGTTTTCAATAAGTTTAGACAGCATTGCAAATATGCCGTGCAATCCGAACATAGGCGGCACGGCAAAAGGTCATCTTGTGCGCGAGATTGATGCACTTGGCGGAGAAATGGGCAAAGCGGCGGATGCAAACTTCATTCAGTCGCGTATGCTGAACCGCGGCAAAGGTCCGGCGGTACATTCTCTGCGTGCGCAGATTGACAGGCGCAGATACGGTGAAGATATGAAACACCGTCTTGAATTGCAGGATAATCTTGAAGTTCGTCAGGCGGAAATCATTGAAATTCTTTTTAATGACGATAAAAGCGTATGCGGCGTTGTCACGCATACCGGTGCGATTTATCGTTGCCGTGCGGTTATAATCGCAACTGGAACATATTTAAAAGGAAAAATAATAATCGGAGAAATGTCGCACGAGGGTGGTCCGGACGGAATGTTCCCGTCTAACGTGCTTTCCGATTGCTTGAGACAACAAGGAATAGAGCTTATGCGGTTCAAAACAGGAACTCCGGCACGAGTTAAACGTTCTTCGGTTGATTTTTCAAAAACAGAGGAACAAAAGGGCGACGAACACATTGTACCTTTTTCGTTTGAAACAAGCGAAGAGGGGCTTGAAAACCGCGTTTCGTGCTATCTTACATATACCAACACAAAAACACACGATATAATAAAAAGCAACCTTTCACGTTCGCCTATGTATTCCGGTATGATTGAGGGGATAGGCCCACGGTATTGCCCGTCAATCGAAGATAAAGTGGTTAGATTTGCCGATAAAGACAGGCATCAGATTTTCATTGAACCGATGGGTCTGCATACAGAAGAAATGTATGTTCAGGGTCTTTCCACAAGTATGCCGGAAGAAATTCAGCATCAAATAATGCGAAGCATGGCTGGGCTTGAAAACGTTATTGTTATGCGAGCGGCATATGCGATTGAATACGATTGCTGTGACCCGACACAGCTTTATCCCACGCTTGAATTTAAAGAATACGGTGGGCTTTACGGAGCCGGGCAGTTCAACGGAAGCTCCGGATATGAAGAAGCGGCGGCACAGGGACTTATAGCCGGCATAAATGCGGCACTCAAAATTCAAGGCAGAAAACCGCTGATACTCGACCGTTCGCAGGCATATATCGGCACACTAATAGACGACCTTGTTACAAAAGGCACAAAAGAACCCTACAGAATGATGACGTCAAGAAGCGAATACCGCCTTGTTTTAAGACAGGACAATGCGGATTCCAGACTTACGCCGATAGGTCATGAAATCGGGCTTATAAGCGATGAACGATACGAAAAATATCTCGAAAAAGAAAAAATGATTGAAGATGAAATATCACGTCTTTCAAAAATAAATTTAACACCTGATGAAAAACTCAACGCATTCCTTGCGGAGAAATCTTCGTCTGCCGTTAAATCGGGACTCAATGCGTGCGATTTCATCAAACGTCCGGAGCTTTCGTATGAGGATTTGGGCAGGATTATCAATATGCCGGAACTTCCGTCGGCGGTTACGGAACAGGTGGAAATAAGAATAAAATACGACGGATATATCAAAAGACAGCAAGCACAAATCGAACAAATGCAGCGGCTTGAAAAAAAGCTTATGCCGGAGGACATAAAATATTCCGAAATTTCGGGACTGCGGCTTGAGGCAAGGCAGAAACTCGATAAAATCCGCCCGGCATCGCTCGGACAGGCTTCGAGAATATCGGGTGTTTCGCCATCTGACATTGCGGTACTCCTGATATATCTTCAGCAGAGGGGTTTAAAGTGAAAACAAAACTGATAAACGGATTTAAAAATATAAATATAAATGCAGATGAACAAACTGCCGAAAAATTCATTATATATATGAACGAACTTGTTTCGTGGAACGAAAAAGTAAATCTCACGGCAATAACAGAGCCGAACGAAATAATCACAAAACATTTTTTGGACAGTGCGGCGGCGGCTGAATATATCGGAGAAAATTCAAGCGTAATCGACGTTGGTTGCGGAGCCGGTTTCCCCGGACTTGTATTAAAATTGTTACGCAGTGATATTCAGCTTACGCTTTTGGACAGTTTGGAAAAACGTCTTAAGTTTTTGGATTGCGTGATAAACGAAACAAACACATCGAATGTTGAATTACTTCATATGCGTGCCGAGGACGGCGGCAGAGATAAAAAATATCGTGAAAAATTCGATGTTGCGGTATCGAGAGCTGTGGCAAACATGGCGGTTTTGAGTGAATATTGTCTGCCGTTTGTAAAAACGGGCGGAAAGTTTATTGCACTTAAAGGCCCGAAAACCTCGGAAGAACTCAAAGAGGCGGAAACCGCAGTAAAACGTTTGGGCGGAAAACTTATCGGTGTGTATGAAAGCAAAATCCCCGAAACGGATTTGGAACATACCGTTGTTGTTGTGGAAAAGATTGCAAAAACTCCGTCGGAATATCCGAGAAAAGCCGGAACTCCGTCTAAAAAACCTATAAAGTGAGGAAAATGAAATGGATAAAAAATTTAAATCGGGATTTATAAGCGTTGTCGGATTGCCGAACGTGGGGAAATCAACATTAATAAACAATGTTATCGGTCAAAAAATTGCCGCCACCTCCGACAAACCGCAGACAACAAGAAACAAAATTTTGGGGATATACACAACCGATACACACCAGATGATTTTCACCGACACGCCCGGCATTCACAAACCGAAAAACAAGCTCGGCGAATATATGGTGAACGAAGCAACGGGGAGTATACCGGAATCGGACATAATTGTTTTTGTAACAGATGCGTCTCGTGAAATGACAAATACCGAAAAAGAAATTGCGGATAAAATTGTTGAAAGCGGTTTACCGGCGATACTTGTGATAAACAAAACAGATTTTGTGCCGAAAGAAGCATTGTTTGCCCAGATTGCCGGGTATAACGAGCTTTTGGATTTTGAGGCAACAATTCCGCTTTCGGCAAAAACAGGCGACGGTGTTGATATATTCATCGAAGAAATTCTCAAGCTTTTGCCGGATGGACCGATGTTTTACCCCGCGGAAACAGTGACGGATGCAAAAGAACGCACGGTTGCCGCAGAAATCATACGTGAAAAAATGCTTGTTTTGCTTGACAAAGAAGTTCCGCACGGCGTGGCGGTTGAAATTACGAAATATTCCGAAAAAGAACATCTTGTGAGCATAGATGCAAATATATATTGCGAAAAAGAAAGTCACAAGGGCATAATCATCGGCAAAGGCGGAAAAATGATGAAACGCATAGGCGAAAAAGCCCGTGAGGATATTGAAAAAATGACAGAAAAAAAGGTATTTTTGCAGTTGTGGGTTAAGGTTAAGACCGATTGGCGCAACAGCGATTATTTAATGAAAAGCTTTGGATTTAAAGAAGAAAGGGATTGATTATATGGATATGCAGAATATGTTTGCGGACAGAATCAAAAATATACAGGCTTCCGCAATAAGAGAGATTTTCAAACTTATAGGTCAGTCGGATATAATTTCGCTTGCCGGCGGAAATCCGGCGCCGGAAACGTTCCCCTCAAAAGAATTGGCGGAAATATCAAGAGAAATCTTGATAAATCAACCCGATGTTGCACTTCAATACGGTGTTACGGACGGATATGCTCCGCTTAAAAACATTGTTCACGAAAGAATGAAAAACAGCGGCGTTGCCGGAGAAAATGACGTAACCGTCATCACAACAGGTGCAACCCAGGCAATAGATTTAACAATGCGTGTGCTTGTGAATGACGGTGACGGAATTGTTGTTGAAGAACCATCGTTCATCGGAACACTCAATTCCGCACGTACTTACAGAGCAAAGCTTTACGGCGTACCCACCGAAAAAGACGGTATGGATATGGAAAAACTTGAAGAAATTTTGAAAACCGGTAAAATCAAAATGATTTACACCATAGCAACGTTCCAGAATCCGACGGGTATCACCATGAGCCTTGAAAAACGCAAAAAACTTCTTGAACTTGCATCAAAATATAATGTATTTATTCTTGAAGATAACCCATACGGTGATTTGAGATTTTCGGGCGAGGACGTTCCGACGATAAAATCTCTCGATACCGAGGGCAGAGTTATATATGACGGAACATTTTCAAAAATCCTTTCCGCAGGACTGCGTATCGGCTGGGTAACGGCAAACAAACAGATTGCGGAAAGAATTGTTGTTGCGAAACAGTCTAACGATTTGCATACGCCGTTGCTTAATCAGATGATGGCCGCGGAATATATGACGAAATATTCAATAGATGAGCATATACTCAAAATAAGAGAACTTTACGGCAGAAAATGCAAAAAAATGCTTGCCGCAATGGATGAATATTTCCCAAAGACCTGTACATATACACGTCCCGACGGCGGTTTGTTCCTGTTCTGCACAATGCAGGATGGCGACAGCAAAGAAATTCTTAAACGTGCAATCGAAAACAAAGTTGCTTTTGTTCCGGGTAACACGTTCATGGTGGATATGAACAAACCCACAAGCACATTCAGACTTAATTATTCAATGGTTGCCGAAGATAAAATCGAACCGGCAATAAAAGCCCTTGCGGCAGTTCTTTGATTAGTGCGGAGCGCAGAGTTTGAAGTGTTCCGGAAGACCATATTCAATGCATAATTATTGCTTGCACCGAAGTTCATGCGGAAGATGAAATCGGTTGCACCAACCTGTAGGAGCGGACGACCCTGTCCGCCCGAAAACGGCACAAATTCCCGTAGAACCGTAGGTGCAGGGCTTCTGCTCTGCTCGAAAAACATTCGCACATTGTCCGCTCACAGGCAATGTGGTTAAAATTTCAATATTGTTGTGGGCAGAAAGGTTATGAAAATTATGGAAAACACAAAAAAACGTATATTCAGTGCAATTCAGCCCACAGGTACAATGACTTTGGGAAACTATATCGGGGCGATTAAAAACTGGGTAACTCTTCAAGACGATTACGAATGTATATATGCCGTTGCGGATTTGCATTCGCTCACGGTTCGCCAGGTTCCGGCAGAACTCAGAAAAAATTCGATAAATCTTATGGCACTGCTTCTTGCGTGCGGTGTAGACCCCGAAAAAAGCTTGCTTTTCTTCCAGTCGAGAGTTCATCAGCACGCCGAACTCGGTTGGGTTTTGGATTGTTTCACTCAAATGGGCGAGCTTTCGAGGATGACACAGTTCAAAGACAAATCCGCCAAGCATGAAAATAATATAAATGCCGGTTTGTTCACATATCCGGCACTTATGGCAGCAGATATTCTGCTTTATAAAAGCGACCTCGTTCCCGTCGGTCACGACCAGAAACAGCACCTTGAAATATGCCGTGACATCGCAAACAGATTCAACGGTATTTACGGTGATGTATTCACAATCCCCGACGGATATATCCCGAAAACAGGTGCAAGAATAATGAGTTTGCAGGACCCGACGTCAAAAATGTCGAAATCCGATACGAATGTGAACGGATATATTCTGTTGACAGATGATACGGATACAATTATACGTAAGTTCAAACGTGCGGTAACGGACAGCGAAGCTTGCGTTGTATACAGAGAAGATAAACCGGGAATAAATAACCTTATTTCGATTTATTGTGCCGTAACGGGTAAAACAATCGAAGAAACCGAAAAAGAATTTGACGGCAAAGGCTACGGCGATTTTAAACTTGCCGTAGGCGAAGCCGTTGCACAGCATTTGAAACCCATACAGGAAAAATATGAATATTATTTGAGCAATAAAGATTATCTTAAAGAAATTTACACAAAGAGTGAACAAACAGCGTCTTATATTGCGTCGAAAACAATGAATAAAGTGTATAAAAAACTTGGACTTACGGTTTGATTATGTCAACCGGCAGTTTTGTTATATATTAAATATATATGATTTCAAAGGAGGATAACAACGTGACAAAAATTAAAATGACAACGCCGATTGTTGAAATGGACGGCGACGAAATGACAAGAGTTATATGGAAGATGATTAAAGATAATCTTCTCTTGCCGTATATAGAACTCAACACCGAATATTACGATTTGGGGCTGGCACACAGAAACGAAACCGACGACAAAGTAACCGTCGACAGTGCATATGCGACAAAAAAATACGGAGTGGCGGTTAAATGTGCAACAATAACGCCGAATGCACAGCGCATGACGGAATATAATTTAAAACAGATGTGGAAATCCCCGAACGGAACAATACGTGCGATTTTAGACGGTACGGTTTTTCGCGCGCCGATTATCGTGAAAGGAATAACACCGCTTATTCCGTCATGGAAAAAACCGATAACCATTGCACGTCACGCATACGGCGATATATATAAAAACACGGAACTCAAAGCTGCGGAGGGCAGCCGTGCCGAAATTGTCGTGACAGATAAAGACGGGAACGAAACACGCGAACTTATCCACGATTTTAGCGGAAGCGGCGGCATTGTTCAAGGTGTACATAACATAAACGAAAGCATAGAAAGTTTTGCACGGGCATGTTTCAATTTTGCGCTTGATATAAAACAAGATTTGTGGTTTGCGACAAAAGACACCATTTCAAAAAAATATGACCACACGTTTAAAGATATATTCGCGGAAATATACGAGAATGAATACAAAAATAAATTTGAAACCGCCGGTATCGAATATTTCTATACGCTTATAGATGATGCGGTTGCGCGTGTTATACGCTCCGAGGGCGGATATATCTGGGCGTGTAAAAACTATGACGGTGATGTTATGAGCGACATGGTCGCAACGGCATTCGGAAGTCTCGGAATGATGACATCGGTTCTTGTTTCTCCCGACGGCACATATGAATACGAAGCCGCACACGGCACGGTTACACGCCATTATTATAAATATCTTAAAGGCGAAAAAACATCAACAAACTCTGTTGCAACAATTTTTGCATGGACGGGTGCACTCAACAAAAGAGGGGAGCTTGACGGCAACGCCGAACTTTCGGATTTTGCCAAGAAGCTTGAACAGGCAACTGTTAAAACAATCGAAAACGGCATAATGACAGGGGATTTGGAACGTCTTTCTTCTCTTGAAAACAAAAAAGCCGTTGATACGGAAACCTTTTTGCTCGAAATAAGAAAAACACTTGAAACGCTTATTTAATTGTGCGGACGCATTTTTAAATTACGCACAAACCTGTGTTGACGAGATTGGGTGATTAGTGTGGAGTTTGGAGTTGATACGAAACATATAGTGTATGTAATTCTTTAATGGTTGTTATGAAGCAAATTGTTTCGATATTCAATACATTTGCCTGATATTTTACAAACATATTCAGTACGGTAGGGGCATGGCAGAGCCATACCCCTACCGTTTCAGCTGACCGCAGGTCAATTTAGCTTAAATAAACGATTGTTCGGGCGGATATTATCCGCCCGAACAGGTTTATGTTACTGTGAGTTTGCACGGTATCGTGTTTTCGTGCCGTTTTTGGGCGGACAGAGTCGTCCGCCCCTACGGGTTTATGCGTTGTACAACAAATTTCATTTTCCGTACAAATGCCGTGCAGGCAATAATTAAGCATTCATCATTATTATTTTGCTTATCATATCGTCGAGCAGTGCATCGCGGTTGATGTGATATACGTATCGTATAAAATCATCCGAATTATCCGTACTGTATTTGAAATCATATGTCGGAAGCGCCGTCTTTTCAAGCCGCGAAAGCATAAATTTGTCGTCATCGTTAAGCAGCCACGCAACCGCCGTAACGTCCCAAAGACACCTTGACGGCGATTTCAGCGGAATTTCTTTCATTGACGATACCAATCTTGAATACAGGTAATCGGCAATCGGGTTTTTGTTTTTAAACCACGGCTCAAGCTCGGCGGCAGATACGGTGAATCCGCTCACAACCCCAAGACACGGCAGTTGAACAAACGGTGCGCCGCTTTTCATCACAACGCGTGCGGCGGCAATATCCTGTTCCATGTTAAATTCCGCTGTACCGCAGTAGTGCCGTGCATGACCTCCGAGCCACACAATCACAATATTTTTCGCTATATCCGGGGCTGTCAGCAATGCGGAAGCAACATTCGTAATTGCACCTATGGCAACAACATACAGTGGGTTCTGCGGAGAATATGATTTTGCACGTGCTATCAAATCTGCCGCCGCGTCCGACATGACCGGCGTGCTTTCATCGGCAAGATAAGTTTCCGAGCCCTTGAACACATCGCATTTTTCGTCCATCAAACCAAGTACTTTTATAATCTCGTCATAGCTTTTTTTCATTCCGTCTTTCGGACCGGTTGAATTTTCGTTGAAAAACGGAGCGGCATAAAGTGCTTTCGGCACAAGCTTTTCTTTTGACGCAAACAAATATGCAATCGCAAACTGATCGTCTATCTCATTATATGCATCCGTATCAAGTACAACATCAACTTTGCCGTTGGGTACGGATAAATTTTTTATTTTATATTCACAATTCATTTTTTCCTCCTGTTGTATGCCTTAATTCAGACATGGTTTTACCGTATTTCAGTTTAAATATTTTGCGAAAAAAGCTTTCGTTTTCATATCCGATAAAACTTATTATTTCGCTTATCGGCAAATCTGTTTCTTTAAGCATTTCCGCGGCTTTTCGGCAGCATTTATCCTGTATGAGCTTTGAAAAAGGTTTTGCGCATATTTTTTTCACCACCGACTGTGTATATGCCGCGGAATATCCCAAAATATCCGCAAGTTCGTTGATTTTTGACTGCTTGAGATGTTCTTCGGTATAAATCTCGATTTTCTGTTTTATATTCTCGGATTTTCGGGTTATCCCATATTCGGTCATAGAATCAAGCTTTTCCAAAACCTCGTTTTTTTGCGGAATCGAAGGTGCTGCTCCTTTTCGCGAAACGGCAATGGCGGCGGCAGCTGCGGCGAGTTTGAGTGCCGATGCATAATCTTTTCCGGCGGCAATGCTTGCTGTGAAATATCCGGTAAAAGTATCGCCGGCGGCTGTGGTATCAACCGTTTTTGTACAAAATGCCGGCTGAAAGATTTCCGTTTGCCCCACACCGAACAACGCACCGTTCTTTCCGAGTGTGAGAACAACTTTTAATTCGGGATATTTTTCTTTAAAATATTTCAAGCCCAATTCAGGTTCACCGCAACCCGTCAGCAATGCGGCTTCCGTTTCGTTCAAAATGAGATATTTTACAAAATTCAGATTCACCGCATTAATCGCAGTATTGCACGGTGACGGATTAAATACCGCACACATTCCCTGTTCGTATGCTTTTTTTATAATCAAATCCACATTGTTTATTTCATTCTGAAGTACAATAATATCGCCTTTTCCGAAGTCTTGCAAAACACTGTCGATAAAATCTTCGGTTATAGATGAATTTGCCCCCGAATAAACAAAAATCGCATTATCGCCGTCATCTGTCACCTGTATCACCGCGTGACCGGTTCGTTCTTCAACCGTTTTGAGGTGCGATGTGTCAATCCCATTGTCAAGCATGAGCTTTTCAAGCATTTTGCCGTCTTTGCCGATACAGCCGGCATGATACACTTCTGCTCCGGCTTTTGCCATTGCTATGCTTTGATTCAATCCTTTTCCGCCCGGAAATGTGTTCATGGAATATGTTTGCTCGGTTTCCCCGGTACAGACAACATGATTCAGCGAATATACATAATCTATGTTGCACGAACCAAAATTAAGAATTTTCACTTATACCACCCTCTTGCGCAGATAGTTTATCTGAAATATATTATAAAATCAGCGAACGATTTAGATACCGCATTTTAACGATTTGAATTGCACTAATAATGCACGAAGTGCAATTCATGAAACAATAGGTTTCAATTCTTGCCGCAGGCAATTCATTGATTTCAAGCTTTGTTTGAAATCATTATAACACATATCGTATAAAAAGTCCAGCACAAATTCAATTCAAAAACAGTCCGATTTACATAATCACCCGAACATTTTTCCGCATAACACATTTTATATATTTCGATGCAAAAATCACGGCACCCCACCATATTCCGCCGAGGTTGCCGTGATTGAAATTTACAATGTTTAAATTGAATTTACATACATTCTTTAACGATTTTTTTCATTTCGTCCATTTTGTTTTCCATATCGGCAACAAGTTTGAACTGTGTTCTTGCTCTGTCGAGATTATGGTTCGGACGGTGAATTTTAAAGTATGTATCTCCGTTTAAATAGTCGGCTAAAAAGCGCATTCCGCATTCATATGTCATAAGTTTTGCGGAAAACGGCAGTAATTCAATCTCGTTTTTTGTGATACTGCTGCCCATGGCTTCAATATAACCTTTTGTATATGCCCTAAACAGTTCCATGTCGCAATATATTTTATTCAAATCTATTTCGTCTTCCGCGCCGCTTGATGCACCGAATCTTATGCTGTCGCCGTAATCGTAAAGCATTGAACCGGGCATAACGGTGTCAAGGTCTATCACGCATATTGCTTCATCGGTATCCGCATCAAAAAGAACATTGTTAAGTTTTGTGTCGTTGTGAGTCACCCTTACCGGTATCTCTCCGGAGCTCATCGCATCAACAATTACTCCACAGTCGTTTTCACGTGCAAGAACAAACTCAATTTCTTTCATAACATCTGCTTTTCTGCCTTTTTTATCTTCGGCAACCGCTTGTTTGAACGCCTCAAATCTCACGCGTGTGTTATGAAAATCTTTTATTGTTTCGGTAAGCGTTTCCGCCGGAAATTCCGCAAGCTGACGCTGAAATTTTCCGAAAGCTTTTGCCGCATTGTAGAACTGTTCTTTCTTTTCAACATTTTGATATGTAACTGTATTTTCAACATAAGTATAAAGTCTGAAACAACTGCCGTCCTTGGTTCTGTAATAGGGAGCCCCGTCTTTTGTCATAATAAGATTCAGCGTTTCTCTTTTTGGGTCGCCGCCGTTTGCAATTATAGTTTTTCTCAAAAACTCGGTTACGGCCGCAATGTTTTTCATCAATCCGTCCGGGTCTGTAAAGATATTCGTGTTTATTTTCTGAAGTATATATTTGTCCGGCGCAAGTTCCGCAATATATGTAGTATTTATATGCCCCTCGCCGTAAGGAGCCGCATCGACATTGATATTGAACTGATTTAATATTTCTTTTACACTGTATTCCATTATATATCTCTCCTTTAACACTTTTTTCTGACGTACTGAAATATTATACTGTAATTCTATAAAAATGTATTTGTCTTTTCAGACATTTTTGTTGTCTTTTCGGACAAAATCAACTTTCTTTTGTATACAATCCCTCAAATGATTTGAGCGTATCGGTTGTAACCTCAATACCGTCGGCGGTCAATGTGATGCTGAAATCGCCTTCTCTGCCATCATAAAAATATGTGGTATCGTTTATTTTTTCAACATACCCGTCAACCGTATAAGCCCCGTAGTTTGAGTTGCCGGCAAGATGAAGTTTTCCGTTTTCGTTTTCTATGACAAGCTCGCCGCTTTTGTTTTTATATATTCCGGTTATATCGTCTGTATCGGTGATGGATATATTTTTTGCAACAATTGCGTTTTTCACATTCCATGCATCACCGTATCCGTAAAAAAGTCCGGTAACCTCAATAAATTCTTCTTTTTCGGGCAAAGCCGATTTTGAAAGATACTGCGGCAGCGGATATATTTTAAATTCTGTACCGTTCCTTTCGGCAAGGATAAAATCATCGGATATTTCAACGGTTTTCAACTGCCAGACAACGCGTTTGCCAAACTCCTCTTTATATGCCTGTTCTTTTTCGATGAGGTTCAGTTCGCCGATTTCCGCCAAAAACTCTGCCGTATCTTCGCTGAAACTTATTGTTGATGTTACAACGGTTTCGGTAAATTTGGGGTCGGGGAAATATCTTATATTCGTTCCGTTGCCGCTGTCGTCGAACGAAAATACAAGTGTTCTGCCTTTTGTGTCATACACGCATATATCCGAGTTGTTACCGCTTGTAAATTCCGTTTCGGAAAATTTGACGGGAAATTCCGAAAAGTCATTTTCCTCCAGAATTTCATTCAAGGTGTGCGGCGTTTCTTTACCCTTATAAAATGTATTGTTTTTTGAAAACTTACCGCCGAACCCGTGTATCATATATTTTTCCGATTTCAAATCAACGTATATAATTTTTTCATCGCGCTGACATACCGAAACGCCGTCCGCTTCGAATATATCTTCGGAAACGTTTTTAAAATCAAGCTTTGTGGCATTTATAAATTCGTTTATGCTTTCGCCGCAATATTCCGAAATTTCTTTCGGTTTTACCGTTGTGCTTCCGAATCCCGTGTAATATGCCGCCGCACCGAAAACCGCACCTGCCAGAAATATTAAAGCAAATACCGTCGGAACGACACGTTTCCCCTTTTTTGCGACCGCCGCGGCAACGGATATGATAAACAGCAATGCCGACACGGCACACAAACCCAAATACATCATATTTACATAACCTTTCCGTCCGCAGAATATGTTTACGGCTTGTGCGGACAACGAGCCTTAAATTTTATTTAAAATTGCTTCAAGTTTTTCTTTTGAAAAATCATATTTTTTGTTGCAGAAATAACAAGTCAGCGAGGTTGACCCCTCGTTTTTCAAAATGTCTTCAAGCTCTGCTCTGCCAATGCTTATAAGTGCCTTTTCTATACGTTCTTCGCCGCAGTTGCATTTGTACTGCGGAACAGAAGTGTCTGTTATCTCAATATCAAACCCGGCACAGGCTTTTTTCACTATATCTTCAATGGTGTTTCCGCCGGTTATGAGATTTGTTACGGTATCAATTCCGGCAATATTGGTTTCAAGCTTTGATATTTCTTCTTCCGCCGCTCCGGGCATAAGCTGGATTATATATCCCCCGGCGGCTTTCACGCTGTAATCGCGGTCTATCAGAACGCCGAGTGCAACAACAGACGGTATCTGTTCGCTCGTAACGAAATAATTTGCAATATCTTCGGCTATTTCACCCGATACAAGCTCGGTTCTGCCGATTTGCGGCGACTTCATCTTCATATCGCGTATAACCGTTAAATATCCTTTGCCGACAGCTCCGCCGACATCAAGCTTTCCGTTTTCCTTAAGCGGAATATTAACGTTTCCCTCGCCGACATATCCTCTCACATTGCCGTTTGCATCCGCAACCGTCACAATAAGTTCCATCGGTCCATCGCCTTTAAACTGAAGTGAAACCGTGGCGTCGTCATTTTTTAAATCCAATGCCATCATGAGATTTGCCGCCGCACATCTTCCGAATGCCGCGGTCGTGACCGGTGTTAAACCGTGAATTTGCCTTGCGCATTCAGTAAGTTCGGTTGTTATCGCTCCAAATATTCTTATGCTGCCGTTTTTATCAACGGCTCTTATCAATTTATCCATATTTATCCTCCGTGATATTATTAATTTTTCATTATATATTTTCAGGTGGACAGGGTTGTCCGTCCCGACAGGTTTTAGTGGTTAGTATGCAGTAATTCCGCATTCCCGATTAAATCCGTCTCGCCATACGGTTCCAATCACTAATTCACCGACCGTCGTGCGAGCATAACCATATGCTACAATATATTACTCAATATTGTTTTTATAAGTACCGGTATCCACCAAAAATCAATGCTGTACTGAAATCCCGATACCGCCCGTTTAACCGCGGCGGCATTTTTCACTGCCGACACAATCAGATATATTATGTATATACTGCCCAAAATTGCCGTCAGCAATGCCGCATTCGTAAAATCTGATTTTGTAAAAATATACGACATCGTATTGCACAGACAATGAATGAGCATTCCCGGCACAACGCTTTTTGTTTTCACGGCAATTGCTCCGCAGATAATACCGTATACAAACGGCATTGCAAACAGCGTCACACTGCCGTGCGCAAGTGCAAAAAGCAGTGCCGATATGAAGATTGCGGTTTCTTTTCCGCAAGGATACGCACTTTTCAAAACAATTCCACGATATACAATTTCTTCGCATATCGGTGCGGCAATACAGGCACATATAACATTCATCGAAACATGATATGCATCTGTTTCCGGTTCAAGCTGTGAAAACGGCATTATACCGATTTTTTCCAGACCGACATTGACTGCGGAATTCAAAAGATTTCCGCCCGCCCACAAAAACACGGCTGTCAATAATATTTTATATGTTATTCCTTCGGACGAAAACCGTATTTTTTCTCCGCCGCATTTTGAATATACAAACAGCGGCACGACTGCCGAAAACACGGAATATGCAAGCCGCGGCGAAAACCCGAAAATCATTGATGCCGCCTCTCCGGCGAGCATACTCAGCAGCATATAAAAACACGGACTAAAAATATAAAATTTCTTTTTCATCAATAAACGCCCTCACCGCAATGTCATGCTCCTCGTGTTCGATTTTTTCTTTAAGCTGAAAAGAGTATCCGACGGCGCAGGTAAAGATATTCTTGCCCGAAAGATACCTGTCGTAACATCCCTTGCCATAGCCTATGCGAAAACCTTTTCTGTCGAATACAATACCCGGAACAAGCATAAAATCAATATGTTCGGCAATGTGTGTTTCGGGCGGACACAAAACCCCGTATTTTCCGGGACGCAGTTTTGAAAGAGTTTCGGCAAAATAAAATTCAAGCGTATCGTCTTTGCCCGTAACCGGAAAGCACACCTTTTTTTCGCGCAATGCGGTTGAAATCAGCGGTGTTATGTTCACTTCGCTTTTATACGGCACAAATGCCGCAACGCATTCCGCTTCGCGATATTCTTTCATATTCAATATATTTTCGCATATTTCAAGTGACTCTTTTTCTCCGCCGAATCTGCGGCGGATATTCAAAATGCTTTCACGCAGTTCATTTTTATTCATAAAGCATACCTTTTATTACCGGTTCGGCAACAAATTCACCTTTTAATGCGGTAAGGATTGTTTCCGCAAACAAATGAGCCGTGCCGGCACCGCGCGAGGTTATTATGTTGCCGTCATGCATAACAGGTTGTTCATATACTTTTGCGCCGTCAAGAAAATCTTCAAATCCCGGATAGCACACGACACGTTTGCCTTTCAAGATACCGTATTTGCCCGGCACCGACGGAGCGGCGCATATGGCACAGATAAGTTTGTTGTTTTCGTTTCCGTACAAAAGCAGATTTTTAACTTCATCGCTTTCCGCAAGATTTGTTGTCCCCGGCATACCCCCGGGCAGAATGAATGCCTCCGCATCGGTTTTTTTTACTTCGTTTATCGAAATATCCGCCATAACCGTTATTCCGTGTGCACCGGTAACAGCTTTGTCGCCCGATACGGACACGGTTTTGAGTTCCGCATATCCGCGGCGCAGAATATCGATTGTCACAACCGCTTCCGTCTCTTCAAATCCCTCTGCCAAAAATAAATATATCATGTTTATCACCTTTCTTTGTATTCATATTTTCGGGCAACCGCACGGGTTCGTTTTTCGCATCTCCGCACAAAAACAATCATGCATTGCCGCGCTTGTTAAAATATATTGATAAAGCTTTTGCCGCCGCAAAATTCAAATACATTTTCCAAATCGATATTTTTCAGCGGTTTTGCCAATATCCCGCGTTCAACGGTCTTTTTAATTCCTTTTCCGTAAAAAATCTTTTTAATATCATCGTTCGGTGCGGCATGAAGAATTATTTTTGTTTTGCCGCCGGATACACTTTTTAAAAATCCGAGGAGTGTGTACAGTGTTTCGGTATCGGCATATGCCGTTTCAAACACTTCGGTTTTTTCTTTTTCATGTGTATACACAATATATCCGCCGTCCGTGCCGTATATGCCGCCGTTATACAGGCTGTATTCTCCGAAACATTCGTTCATGGAACGACTCAGATACACATCATATTTTGCGGCATATTTCGCATAGATTTCATCAAGCCCGTCCGCGGTGCAAAACTTTTTCACTCCGCCCGAATATCCGAATTTAATATCAACCGGCTCAATTTCGTATATCACGTTTTCACTTACGGGAACGTATCCGAATTTTTCGTAATACCCGTCTATATCGGGAAGCAGAAATACAAAATCGGCATTTTGATTTTTGCAGAAATCGTGTGCGTATTCAAGGATTTTACGTCCGATTCCTTTTCTTCTTTCTTCTTTGGCAACACCGAAACCGCATATATAAAATGCTTTGTATGTTCTGCCGAAAGAAAACAGCATAAATTCTTTCATATGCAATGCACCGACAATCCCTTTTTCATTTGCCGCGGCAACAACTGTATAGGTATTGAATATGTTGCCGAACCGAAACGAAAGAAACGGTTCGCCGTCGCAAAAGCAGTGTTCCCACAATTTTTTCAATTCGTCACGCTCGTTTTCACGGGCAATTCTTATTTCGGTCATGAACCCACCTTCCGCGATATTTTTCAAGCATAAACACCGGATGATACGACATTTTCGCTTTTCGTAGTCCTTCAATGCCCATATCTTCTTCTCGGTTCACATAAACGCAGTCCGAAAATTCGTTTTCCAAAAGCAGTTTGTTTATTGCCGTATATGCACCGCGTATGCTTCGTTCGGCTTTTTCCAGATGAATAATCGCTCCGCCGTTATATTTTTCTCCGACGGAAACCGCGGATATTTTCCCGTCTATGCGGATAAGACCGCCTTTTACACGCAGTTTTTGGTAATTATCAAACAGCGCATTCACCGCACGCGGTTCTTTAACCTTGTCTTCTGTATTTTCTTTAATGTGATTTAAAACGTAGTTTCTGCATTCTTCAAGGTTGTCTGCTCCGATTTTTTCATATATATAATTGTAATTCGTATTGAAATAATTAAAATTGTTGCGTTTTGAATGCAACTTTTTGCCCGAAAGCGTTATGAGTTTTTCAACCTCGTAAATATAATCGTCCTCACTGCGCGTATGTTCAAATTCAAAATGCCCGGGCATAATGTTTTCGATAAGTTCCGCGCACTTTCCGGGAACGTTTACAAGTTCAAATCTGCCGAATTTTTCGGTAAAATAATCATGCAGTTTATACATCATAGATTTAATATCTCCGTTGCCTATCGGGAAACCGCAGATTTTTCCGTTCTCCCCGAAGTTCGATTTCAATATCAAAAATCCGTCCGAAACGGCAAAGCGGCTTCCGTAAGGAATACTCCAGATAAACATATTTGCAAACGATGTTTCCGCCGTTCCGCTGCCGTAGTTTTCAAAATATTTGTTAATCAACTCTCTGTCGTCAATTGTAATTTCTTTAAATTCCATAAATCCTCTCTCGCTTAATAAAATACCCTGTCCAAAAACAACCCCTGCGGAGGTGCCGTTATGCCGGCTCGGGTTCTGTCTCCGCTTTTTATAATATCTTCAATTTCATCTGCCGCGATTTTTCCGTTTCCCACATAAACAAGCGTTCCCGCAATTATCCTGACCATATTATAAAGATAACCGTTTGCATGGATTTTTATTTCAATATCGCAGCCGCTGTTTTCAACTTCAAGCGAATATATTGTTTTTACCGTTGTTTTCTGCTGACCGCCCGATGCCATGAAAGCTTTGAAATCATGCTCTCCCAAAAAATGCGCACACGCTTTTTTCATAAGTTCAGCCTCTGTTTTATAAGGATAGTGCCAGCTGTATTTACATTTTAGGGCATTGCGCAGCGGCGCATTGTATATTTTATATAAATATATTTTCGATTTTGCCGAAAACCGCGAATGAAAATCCTCCTCAACATCTTCGGCGGATATACAGGATATATCTGCCGGCAATTTCACATTTAAAGCATACGGCAGTTTGTCGCACGGGATTTTTGTATCCGATTTAAAATTACATACGTAATTTAATGCGTGAACCCCGGCATCTGTTCGACTGCACCCCGTGACGGATATTTTTTCACGTGTTATGCCGGCGAGCGTTTTTTCGAGTATATCTTGTACGGTAACGGCATTTTTTTGTATTTGAAAACCATGGTATGCGGTTCCGTCATATGAAATTAAAAGTTTAATATTTCTCATGCAAATCTCCCGTTTTTCATGTGCCGATACTGTATCGACGTATCGTTATATATTTATGTGTACACGAAAATCAACCGCCAAAACAGCCGCAAAAACAGCCGCCGATATGGCGAATGCCGCAAAATCCGCTCTGTGCATTTTAAGCTTGTTGAGTTTTGTCCGGTTTTCTCCGCCTCTGTAACAGCGGCATTCCATTGCCACCGCCAAATCGTCCGCACGTCTGAATGCACTTATAAAAAGCGGCACAAGAATGGGTACAAGTGCTTTTGCGCGCCGAAGAAAGTTTCCGGATTCAAAATCCGCTCCTCTTGCCGCCTGTGCTTTTGTAATTTTATCCGTTTCATCAACTATTATAGGTATAAACCGCAATGCAATGGTCATCATCATGGCAATTTCATGCGCAGGTATTTTCACTGCCTTGAGCGGGTTTAATATGCTTTCGATACCGTCGGTGAGTACAATCGGCGAAGTTGTGTATGTGAGTATGCTTGTTCCGGCAACAAGAAACACAAGCCGCATTGCCATCTGCACCGTCATTATTATGCCCTCTCGCGTTATTTTTAAAATCCCGGCTTTAAAAATAATTCTGCCATCCGTCAAAAAAAGATTCACGGCGGCTGTCACGGCAATAAAGAACAACAGCGGTTTAAGGCTTTTGCATATCATTTTAAAAGGTATTCCGGCGGCAAGTATCACCGCGGCAAGCGCAAACGCAACCGGAACATATGCCGCAATGTTGTCAAGCATAAAAATCATTATTATAAATGCGAACACCAGTGTTATTTTGGTTCTTGGGTCAAGACGGTGCACAACCGAATTGCCGGGCAAAAACTGCCCTATTGTTATATCCTTAAGCATTTTTTGACCAGTCCTTTCACGCACTTAAGGTTCTGTTTTTTTGAAAAGTTTCATTATTTCGCGAACGGCATCGTCCGTCGTGTATATGTTTTCCGGAAGGCTGTATCCTTTTTTTCTCAATATATCCGTAACTTTTGTAATCTGAGGAACATCAAGGTTTATGCCGATAAGCTTTTCGCGCATAGAGAATATTTTGTCCGCCGTTCCGCAAACGGCAATCTCGCCTTCTTTCATCACAACAATCCTGTCGGCATATTTTGCTATATCCTCCATACTGTGTGATACAAGAATTATGGTCATGTTTTTTTCTTTATGCATAAATTCTATCTGTGACAAAATATCGTTTCTGCCTTTTGGGTCAAGCCCGGCGGCAGGTTCGTCAAGAATGAGCACCTCCGGGTTCATGGCAAGAACTCCGGCAATGGCAGTTCTTCTTTTCTGCCCTCCGGAAAGTTCAAACGGCGACTTGTTCTTCAACTCGTCGTCCAACCCGACAAGCTGCATTGCCTCTGCAACCCTTTTCTCCGTTTCTTCGTCCGAAAGCCCCATGTTTTTCGGACCGAACGCAATATCGGCGGCAACGGTTTCATCGAACAGCTGATATTCCGGATATTGAAAAACCAGCCCTACTTTGAATCGCAGTTCGCGCAGTTTCACATCTTTGCCCGAAATATCCGCACCGTTTATATAAATTTTTCCGGACGTTGGTTTCAAAAGCCCATTAAGAAGCTGTATGAGCGTTGACTTTCCACTGCCTGTATGCCCGATAAGCCCGACAAATTCACCGCTTTTTATTTCAAGGTTCACATTTTTTAATGCAGTTTTTTCATAAGGAGTACCCGGCATATATTTATATTCCGCATTTTCAAGTTTAATCAGCATGACGGTCTCCTTTCAGCGCACCGATTATTTCTTCCGCACATTCTTCGGGGGTGAGTAAATCGTGTCTCAAATATATTCCGTTTCCGCGCAGTCTGAACATGAGTTCGGTTGTCTGCGGAACATCAAGCCCCACGCTCTTGAGCAGTGCCACATTTGCAAAAGTCATACGCGGAGTGTCGTCAACAATTATCTCTCCGTCGTCCATAACAACAACCCTGTCGGCGGATATTGCCTCTTCCATATAGTGCGTAATAAGGATTACGGATATTTTAAATTCACGGTTAAGCGAACGAACGGTTTCAATAACTTCGCGGCGACCTTTCGGATCAAGCATTGCGGTTGATTCGTCAAGCACGATATATCCCGGCATCATCGCGATTATGCCGGCTATGGATATTCTTTGCTTCTGACCGCCGGAAAGATTGTTCGGGCTTTCAAGCCTGAACTTTTCCATGCCAACGGCATTTAAGGCGAAATCAACCCTTTTTCTGATTTCTTCCGGGGCAATGCCAAGATTTTCCGGACCGAATGCAACTTCTTCTTCAATCACGTTTGCCACCATCTGATTATCGGGGTTTTGAAAAACCATACCGACTTTTTTACGTATTTCCCACAAATTATCCGCGTCGGCGGTGTCAAGCCCGTCTATAAAAACTTTTCCGTCGGACGGAGTTAAAATTCCGTTCAAATGTTTTGCAAGCGTAGATTTTCCGCTGCCATTGTGACCGAGTACAGCAACAAATTCGCCCTCGCGTATGTTTAACGAAATTCCGGATAATGCCGGCCGAACGGCATTTTCATATGTGAATTTCAAATTTTTAATCTCTATCATTTTTGCCGACCTTCCTCCGAAAGTTCCCATCGTCCGGTTGCTCCGCACGGCAGCACTATATCCGATTTTTTTATGGGAAGTCCGATTTCATCGGCATTTACAACACCGCCGAATTTTCTGCACACCGTCATTTTCATTATATTTGAAACAACACTCGGAGAAAGCCCCGTTGTATATGAATTAACTATAAGTGCAAGCGGATTTTCGCTCATAATTTCAATGCACGAAGTTATAAGCCCGTAAAGCTCGTTTTCCAATTTCCAAATTTCCCCGGACGGTCCTCTGCCGTAAGACGGAGGGTCCATTATTATAATATCATACTTTCTGCCGCGTCTGCTTTCGCGGTGAACAAATTTCAGCACATCGTCAACGATAAATCTTATGTATTTGTCGCCAAGCCCGGATGCTTCCGCATTTTCTTTTGCCCACGCAACCATACCTTTTGCCGCATCAACGTGAACGGTTTCTGCCGCTCCGGCGGCCGCCGCCGCAACGGTTGCCGCACCCGTATATGCAAAAAGATTCAAAACTTTTATATCCGTTCTTCCGGATTTTTTTATCTTTTCGGTCACGAAATCCCAGTTTGCCGCCTGCTCCGGAAACAGCCCTGTATGTTTAAACCCCATGGTTTTTATGTTAAATGTCAGGTTTTTATATCCAATACGCCACCTTGAGGGGATTTTATCTTTAATCTCCCAACTGCCGCCTCCGGACGCGCTTCTGTGATATATTGCCGCCGCGTCATTCCAGATTTGCGGATTCAGCGGATATTTCCAAATAACCTGTGGGTCCGGACGCCGTAATATTATATTTCCCCAGCGTTCAAGCTTTTCGCCGTCTTTGGCGTCAAGAACTTCAAAATCTTTCCAATTATCCGCAATCCACATAATTACACCCTCTTTTTTATGTTTTTCTGTTTTATTTAATCTCTGTACAAATATTCACAATATCAATTGCCTTTAATGCACCGAAAGGTGCAAATCATGAGCCGAAAGGCTCATTTCACGAAACCGCAGGTTTCTATTCATGCCGAAAGGCAATTCATTGTAAAGAATTTAAATGCCGCAGGTTTCTTGATTTTTCTTTGCTGTTGTTATTGATGAAATAAGCATCTTCCTGATTTTACTACACTTATTATATATTATTGCATACTTTTCTTCGGTAATTATTTTTGTTTCTTTAAATATTTCCAACCAATAATCACTTTCATAGCACTCTTTCAAAGCTATCTGCAATTTATTTATAAAATCGGCTTTACTTGCCGCATAATTCGCTTCGTGTATATTTGCTCCGATACTTGTACCGCTTCTCAATAATTGATTAATCAGTACATTACCTTTTCTGCTTTCTTTAACCTCTGTGCAAATATTCACTATATCAATCGCAAATTGTTTTGATAAATCAACAAGCTTATTTTCTTTCATAACTTTCTCCGGTAAATGATTTGACAACTGTCGTTGTCATGATTTGGCTTCGCCATGATTTGTTGCTTACGCAACATGATTTGAATTGCCTTTAATGCACCGCAAGGTGCAAATCATGAGCCGAAAGGCTCATTTCACGAAACCGCAGGTTTCTATTCATGCCGAAAGGCAATTCATTGACACATACAGAATTTTATTGTATAAAATTCTGTATGTGTCAATTATACCACAAAATAATAAATCTTTCAATAGAAATTTTGCTTTTTTGTTGATTATTACAAAAAAACTTGCTGTACAAATACAATCATATAAAATCGCGGCAACGCAAAAAGCAATAAAAATCGTACTCTGACGCGCTTTTTTAGCACTCCAGCAAAGAGAGTGCTAAAAAGTGCTTGACATTTTAAATAAAATGGCGTATAATATATTTATATACAAATTCACGGAGAAAAAATTTTCCGTGCAAATAAATATACGAAAGGTTATGATTCAAATGGCAAAAGGCAATATTGCGGTTAATACCGAAAATATTTTCCCGATTATCAAGCAATGGCTTTATTCGGATAAAGATATATTTGTCCGTGAGCTTGTTTCAAACGGCTGTGATGCCGTTTCCAAATTAAAAAAACTTGTTTCTCTGGGCGACGCGGCACACGACGGCGACTATTTCGTTAAAGTCACGGTCGACAAAGAGAATAAACAACTTGTTTTCACCGACAACGGAATTGGCATGACCGCCGAAGAAATTGAAAAATACATCACACAGGTTGCTTTTTCCGGTGCGGAAGAGTTTTTGGCAAAATATAAAAACGAAGACAGCAATTCAACCATAATCGGTCATTTCGGTCTTGGTTTTTATTCTGCGTTCATGGTTTCCGAACTTGTTGAAATAAACAGTTTGTCATATAAACCGGGCGCAAAGCCGGCACACTGGAGCTGTGACGGCGGAATTTCATATGACCTTGAAGAAGGCACAAAAGAAGACGTCGGAACAGAGATTATTCTTCATGTTTCCGAAGAAAACAAAGATTTTTTGGAATATTACAAAATCTCTGAAATATTGAACAGATACTGCGGTTTTCTTCCTGTTGATATTTTTATTGAAAACGCCGAGAAAAAAGACGAAAACAAAGAAACGGAAAAACCCGTTCCGGTCAACGACAAAAATCCGCTTTGGCTGAAAAATCCGGCACAATGTACCGATGAGGAATATAAAAACTTCTATCACAAGGTATTTATGGATTACGAAGACCCTCTGTTTTGGATTCATCTTAACGTAGATTATCCGTTTAACCTTAAAGGTATTTTATATTTCCCGAAACTCAAGCACGAAGCAAGCGTTATCGAGGGAAAGATAAAGCTTTACAACAATCAGGTGTTTGTTGCCGACAACATAAAAGAAGTTATACCGGAATATCTCATGCTGCTTAAAGGATGCATAGACTGCCCCGATTTGCCGCTTAATGTTTCAAGAAGCTTTTTGCAGAACGACGGATATGTGAGAAAAGTTTCCGAACATATCACAAAAAAGGTTTCCGATAAACTCTGCGGAATGTTTAACACAGACAGACCGTCGCTCGAAAAATATTGGGACGACATCAGTCAGTTTGTGAAATACGGCTGTATACGCGATGAAAAATTCTATGACAGAATGAAAGATGTCATTCTTTATAAAACAACCGACAATAAATACGTAACGCTTAATGAATATCTTGACAGTGCGAAAGAAAAGAACGAAAACACCGTTTATTATGCATCGAACCCCGAAGTTCAGGCACAATACACCGCCATGTTCAAAGGCAAAGGAATTGAGGTTTTGCTTCTGCCTTATGCACTTGATTCGCATTTCATAAGCTTTATGGAATATAAAAACGGCGAGGTTAAATTCAAACGAATTGATTCATCGGTTGACGATACGATTGAAAAATCCGATGCGGATAATACCGAACTTATCAATCTGTTTAAAGAATGCATTTCCGACAAAGAAATCAATGTGGAAACGGCAGAACTGACGGCGTCGGATATGCCGGCAATCATAAATATTTCCGAAGAAACACGCCGTATGCAGGAAATGAGCGCGATGCTCGGTTCCGCAATGCCGAATATGCCTGAGGACAAAAAGCTTATTGTCAATACTTCAAGCGATATTGTCAAAAAAATCAAAATCGACGGCGACAAAGAATTTAATTCGCTTATATGCAATTATATATACGACCTTGCTTTGCTTGCGCACAAACCGCTGACAAGCGAACAGATGACGGCATTTTTAAAACGTTCAAACGATATTCTCATGAAGATAAATTAATTTTTGTTTGACGGATTTATCGCTGAACACAAGGCATAAACCCGTATGATTAGTAGGTAGAACCGCTGAGGCGAACCGTATTTAATTCATAATGCATAATTATTGCTTGCACGGCGTTCGTGCGGAAAACGAAATCGGTTACACAAACCCACGCCAACGTACCAACCTGTAGGGGCGGACGACCCTGTCCGCCCGAAAAATGATTGAACAAATTTAATCATTGTCATCAAACCTGTAGGAAACGACCCGTGTGTCGT
>CAYQKW010000023.1:0-26100 GCA_964418245.1 uncultured Oscillospiraceae bacterium | reverse complement strand
GGACAGGGTCGTCCGCCCCTACGGGTTGGTACATTGATTTCATTTTCACACGAACGCCGTGCAATCAATAATTATGCATTATGAATTAGATAAGTTCGTTCGCCCATATTATTTAGCGATAATAACTCGCACTCTTCCTCCTCCGCCCTCGGATTTATCGTAATAGGCATTAAGCGTGTAATCGGAATTTTTAATATCCGACAGCGGTATCATTGTATATACGCTGTCTGTTTTTCGATATACGGCAACCTTATCGCTCAGCATATATGTATTTGCCGACGTGGAAACCGTTGTATCTGTAACGTCAATCAAATTTGCTTCAATTTTTGTAAGTGCTTTCATTTCCTCCACACCGTTTCCTGCAAGTGCAAACATTGCCGCCTGCCCGGAATAAACCGGGTATGTTGTTGATGACGACATACTTTTTTCCGCTCCGTCAACAATATAAGTATACTTATTATTCTGTGCTTTAACCACAACACCGTAGCTGTATGCATCGCCGGTTACGTTATTCAATATCAAATCCGTTACTTCGCCGTTTGCGTTTTTAGCCATATAGATAATGCTTCCGGCATTGATACTCACGCCGTCGATACGGTTTTCAAACACTGTTGCGTATGCTCCGGTGCGTGTGTTGTCGGGCGTGAGAATATCGAGTATATTAACCTCGTCGGCAAGTTTATTGCTGCCGAAAGTTCTTCCCGAAACATCATACACGCCGCCGGAATATCCGCCTTTTGAAAGTGCGGTTATTGACGCCACTCCGTCTTTCAGCGTCGCCTTGACTATGGAATTTTTGATTTCCTTATAATTTTTATCCGTTATATACTCATATTCCGTACCGTCGGACGTTATTATTTTTGCATACGTACCGGAATATTTGCTCAAATCGCTTTTTGTATATTCTTTAGTACCGGTTTCTATCATATATCCGTATACCGCCGTACTCGGTGTGCTGCTCGTGAGAACGTCCGCAACATCGTTTGTTTTGCCGAGAAGAAGTGTTACGGTGTCGCCGTAATTTGCACTTCCGCCCGACGAAAGTTTGTTGAATGCCGCCGCACTTTCTATGTTATATTCTTTTCCCGATACCGTAATGCTTACCGGAGTATCTTTGTTCGGAGTTGCTTTTTCATATACGCCCGTAATTTTATTTGAATATACAAGCACAATTCCGATGTCCGAAATGTAATATGCAATATCGTTTGCCGCAACATCGTTTTCCGTTACTTCTTTACCGTTACGCATTATTTTTGTCGCACCGGCAAACTGCGTAAGACTGCTTTTTCCCGAAAGAGTAACAGGTCCCGTTATATTGCCCTGTTCGTAACTGATATAATCAATATTTCCGCTTTCATCACGTTTAACATAAATTATATCACCCATTGAAAGTGATGATTTTATCTGCGAATACGTTGTTTTTGAACTATCCTTGTATGCAACCGTTGCCGCAGGCAAATCAATCTGAGAAAACGTTCCGTTTGAATATCCGATAATCGCATTGTCGAGCTGCGAATAAATTATATATTTATCCAAAACACTCACATTGATATTCGGTGCTGCGGATTTCAAAAGTGCATAATCTATGATTCCGGCGGAATTTTTGTAAACCGTGAACGTATCGCCTTTTGATGCCGATGAAATCACGTTTTTATACGTTGTTGTCTGCGATTTGTAATAAACCGTAAGATTTTCGCTGATATTCAGCGCCGTTCCGTTAAGCAGCAAATCCGAACCGATAACTTCTGTTACGTTGTATGTGTCAATCTGCTGGTTATTCGGTGTGAACGAAACAAAATCTTCACCGTTTTTAACCGTTAAATCTCCTCGCATACCAACATACGAATAGTCAAAATCCGAACCGAATTTATATGTTCCTGCCGTTGTGTAAACTTTTCCGGCGCCGAGTGAACTGTCCTCGTTGTTCGTTGCAACAATAACCGTATTTTCAATTGTTTCGCAGTCAAATATGCTTATAAGCTTGCTCTGTGAATTTTTCATCTTCGTATCGAGTGTGTTATAAATCAATGTTGCAACCTGACCTCGTGTTACATACGCACCGACATATGAATTTACATTTTCGGTTATTTTAAGACTGTCGCCCAGTCCGACCTGTCCGTATGGCCAGGAAAGTCCGAAATCATCATCGGTATATCCCAATATTTTAAGACACACCGTTATTGCTTCCTCGTAGCAAATCGGATTATCGGGACGGAACGTTGCATCCATATATCCTTTGCAAAGTCCGTTTTGCGTTGCGAGTTTTATATACGGTGCCGCCCAATAAGATGCCGTAACATCTTTAAACGGCGATATGCTCAAACTTGATGCCACGGAATTTTTATAGCTTGATGCCGCAATTGCGGCTTTCATAAATTCCGCTCTTGAAATATATTCTTCACTTCTGAAATTTCCGTCGGGGTCTCCGACCATAATTTCAAGCTGTGAAAGCAGTGTGATTTCGCTCTGCGCCGCACCGCACGGCACAGCACATACACACATTATAAAAATAAGTAATGATGTTATTATTTTCTTCATCGTTTTCCCTCCGCTGATTATTCAAACCTCAATGCGTCTATAGGATTAAGTCCGGACGCTTTTTTTGCCGGCAGATAGCCGAATCCGATGCCTATTCCCGCCGATACGGCAAACGACACCGCAACCGCCGTTGCCGATGTGGTTACGCTCGTTCCCATAAATATTCCGACAATCGTGGATATAAGCGAGCCGAGCAGAATACCTATAAAACCTCCCAGACAGCTTATTGTTGCCGCTTCTATTACGAATTGTTTCATAATATCATGCGGATTTGCACCGAGAGATTTTCGTATGCCTATCTCTTTTGTCCGCTCCGTAACCGATACGAGCATTATGTTCATAATACCTATTCCGCCGACAAGCAGCGATATTCCGGCAATAAGCACAAGTGCCATTTTAAGTGTTTCCGTAACGCTTGATACGTCATCGAGGATTTCCTGCATTCCGACAACACTGTAATAATCGCTGTCGCCTATAAATATATTAAGATACGTTTTTATGCTTGTTATTGCCGCATCAACGCTTTCATCATCTTTCGCCCACATCGTATAGCTGCTTACTATTGTGCTTCTGGAAAGTCTGGTTGCCGAAGTATACGGAATATACACACAATCGTCATTTGAACCCTCCGTGGAATCCGCCTGTTCCTCGATAACCCCGGTAACTTTAAACGCATATCCGTTAATTTTCAGTGTTTTTCCGGTTGCCGGTTCGTTTCCGAAAATCTCATTCGCAACATATGTCCCTATTGTGCATACACGCTGAAGATTTAAAACATCCACATAACTGAAAAACGTTCCCTCTTTAAGTTCGTATTTGTTCTTTTCGGCATATTGTTCGCTTACACCGGTAACTTTTGACGAAAGCGAATCCGATGACGAACTGCCTTTCACGCTTGCACCTACCGTCACATTCGGGCTGACACCGTCTATAAATTCGTTATCCTCCGCAAATTCATATATGTCATCGGGTGTAACAACCCTTGATAATCCCCTGTTCTGCACGGACACGTTAATCTTGGTCGTACCCATTTTGGAAAATGTTTCCGTCACCTGACCGGTTACGCCGTTCATAACGCTTACAAGTGCAATTACGGCGGCAATACCTATAATAATTCCGAGCATTGTAAGGAACGAACGCATTTTATTTGAAACAATACTTCCTACGGCAAGCTTAAAACATTTGCTAAGTTTCAATTTATTCACCCCTTAAAGTACTTTTTTAATCATCTCATCATCCTGCGGTACACCGTCGAAAACAATTTTTCCGTCTCGGATTCTGAGTATTCTTTTGGCTTGTGCCGCAATTGTGTTGTCGTGCGTTATAAGCACTATTGTGTTGCCCTGTTCGTTAAGCTCTTTCAAAAATCCCATAACTTCATGACCCGTTTTGGAATCCAACGCTCCCGTCGGTTCGTCCGCAAGTATAATCGACGGGTCGCCGGCAAGCGCCCTCGCAATCGAAACACGCTGTTGCTGACCGCCCGAAAGCTGCGACGGTTTATGTTTTGTTTTATCCTCAAGTCCCACACGTTTCAGTGCTGCGAGTGCACGCTCGTTTTGTTCGCTTTCTTTCATATTGGCATACAAAAGCGGCAACTTAACATTTTCCATAACCGAAAGTTTCGGCAAAAGATTATATTGCTGAAAAATAAATCCCAGCATTTTGTTTCTGATTTTTGCCAGCTCGCCCTCGGTTTTATGACTTACGTCCTCGCCGTCAAGAAAATATTCCCCTTTTGTGGGAACGTCCAGACAGCCGATTATGTTCATACACGTTGATTTTCCGCTTCCGGACTGACCGACAATCGCAACAAATTCTCCCCGATATATTTTAAACGATACCCCGTCGGCGGCATGGATTTCCGTACCGCCGATTGAATATATTTTATAAATATCTTTAAATTCTATTAAAGGCACCATAATTATCTGCCCCCCGGCATTCCGCCACCGCTTCGGCCGCCTCCGCCGCCGGGCATTCCGCCGCCTCCCGGCATACCACCGCCGCCGGGCATTCCGCCGCCACCTGGCATTCCACCTCCAGGCATTCCGCCGAATCCGTTATTGCGAGTGTTGCCCTGTGCCGTTATGTAAACTTTATCTCCCTCTTTAAGCCCGGATTTTATTTCGATATAATTATCGTCGTTCACACCGGTTTCAACCGTAACGCTTTTGTAACCCTCAGGAGCCCGGTCGTTTTCTTCCGTTTTATTGCCTTTAACGTAAACAATGTTATTTCGTGCAACTGCGGTTTTCGGCACAACAAGAACATTTTCCGCACTGCTGATTACGATTTCCGCATTAATATTCATACCCGGAATAAGCTCATCGTCGAAATCCGTTATCGTAACGGTTACGGGATAAGAGGTTACGCCGTTCGAGGTTGTTCCGTTTATATTTATTTTCTCTATCGTTCCGCTGTATTCTTTGCCGCTGATTGCATCCGCCGTTATTTTAACGTTCTGACCCACAGCCACTTTATTTATATCGAGTTCGTCCACACTCATATCGAACTGCAAACTCGACATATCGAATATAACCGCCATATCGGAGCTTGACGACTGCGATTTTGAATTATCGAGCTTATCGCCGGCTTTTATGTTTTTCGCAACAACCGTACCGGAAATCGGGGCGGTTATTGTGTAATCATCGAGCTGGTCTTCGCTCTTTTGTTTGTTTATCTGCGATTCTTTAAGCGATATTCCGCTTGAGGTTAAGCTGCTTTCAAGATTATCGCTCGAAAGAGTTGCTATAACGGTATCGGCATAAACTTTGTCGCCCTCTTTAACATTAAGTACATCAACCGTTCCGGACGTTTTTGCCGTAACCGTTCCTTCATCAATATAACCGAAAGTTCCGCTGTCGTTACACGAAATATTTCCTATTGATGCAACTCCCGTATCTTCGTTTGTCAGCACGCCGGGGTTTGCAACTTTTATCGTAACGTCACGCACAAGCATATTACCGGCTTTCGCATAACTTGCTCCGGCAACGTGCGTAACCGTTCCCATAAGCGTTTCGCTGCTGCCGTAAACCGTGATGTTTGCCGCCGCACCGTTTGATATGCTTAACGCATCGCTCTCGTTAAACGGCAAAACAAGTTCCATATACGATGCATCGTATACATCCGCAATTTTTGCACCGTTTGAAACGTTGTCACCTTTTTTCACATACAATGTTTTAACAACGCCGCCGATGTCGCTTTTAACTTTCAAATCCGCAAGATTTTTAACCGCTTCGTTATAGGAGTTTTGTGCTTTTTCAAGCGAAAGTCCGGCACTTTGAATACTTTTTTCAACATCGCTCGAATCAATTTTATAAAGCACGTCGCCTTTTTCCACAATATCGCCGACTTCAAAGTCCGCCGAAACAACATCGCCGGACACAAGTGCCGTAATCGAATATTGGTCTTTCGGTTCAACCGTCGCCGTACCGGAAATGGTTTCGCTTATGTTTTGGCGCACAACGGAAAATTCGCTACTGTTGCCCACACTACCGGCTTTTTTTGATTTTGAAACATGAAAATATGTACCAAAACCTATTGCGGCAATAAGCATAACCGCAATTACGGTTATTGCTTTTTTGCCGGGTTTGAGTTTTCTCAAATTGATATTTGGTTTTTTTAGCATTTGATAATACCTCCGTTTTTTGCATATACGAACAGTATATCATAAAAAGATTAAAAAAATATTAAAAAAGATTAAAAACTTATTCAAAAATATAATTTACGCGTCCATTCCTTCGTCTGTTTCAAGGTTTGTTCCGTTATACGCTTCAACGGCAAGCCGGTCGCAAATTTCGTTATATTTATGTCCGTCATGCCCTTTAACCCACACAAAATTCACTTTGTGCATTTCCAAAAGCGGAACAAGCCGCCGCCACAAATCGCTGTTCAGTGCCGGTTTGCCGTCTGCCTTTTTCCAGCCTTTTTGTCTCCAGCCGTCAAGCCACTTTCGGTTTATCGCATCAACAACATATTTTGAATCGGAATAAACGGTAACATCGCACGGATATTTCAACAGCGAAAGCCCGGTTATAACCGCCGTGAGTTCCATGCGGTTGTTTGTTGTGAGTTCATATCCTTTTGAAATTGTTTTTTCAATATCGTTATATTTCAATACAACTCCGAAACCGCCTTTGCCGGGATTTCCGCTGCACGCACCGTCTGTATACAATTCTATTTTTTTCATATCTTCATCTCCGAAATAATTTAATATTATTATTGTATCATAAATTGTGTTCAAAAGCAATACCCTAATACCAAGGGGTGATTTATTTGTTTGCGAAAATTTGGGGTGGAATAATGATACTTTCCGTGATAACAGGTTTCTTTACCGGTAATGTGACGGCGGTGACAAATGCGGCATCGGAGGGTGCCGCAAACGGCGTTTCTTTTTGCATAAGCCTTGTTTCAATCATGGGTTTTTGGGGCGGTATTATGCACATTGCGGAAAATGCCGGACTTTCCGAAAAACTCGGAAAACTTTTATCACCGTTGCTTAACGCATTGTTCGGAAAAGTTTCTTTTAACTGCCGCAAAAACATTGTTCAGAATGTTGCCGCAAATGTTTTCGGGCTTGGCAATGCGGCAACACCTTTCGGAATAAAGGCAATTGAAGAAATGAAAAACGGCAGTACGGCAACAAACGAAGCAATTCGGTTTATTGTGCTGAACACAGCATCTATACAGCTTATCCCGACAACGCTGATTTCAATGCGTGCTGCCGCCGGGTCGGATATTGCGCCGCAGATAACGGTTCCCATATGGATAACATCTGCCGCCGCACTTTCGGTTGGGCTTATATTTGCAAAAATCGGAGAAAGACTATGGAAATAAGTACCTATTCCATACCGTTGCTCATTCTTGCCGCCGTTATTTTCGGGATATACAAGAAAAACGATATATACGGCGATTTCCTTGCCGGAGCAAAAGAAGGAGCCTTTACCGCCGTGAATATATGCCCGAATATTATTGCCGTCATGTCGGCGGTGGCGATGCTTAAAGCCTCCGGATTTATTGATATACTCGCAGATGTGCTGTCGCCCGTTTTAAACTTCATCGGTATGCCCGTTTCCGTACTCACTCTCGCACTGTTTCGTCCGCTTTCGGGCAGTGCCTCGCTCTCGGTTGTAAACGATATTTTCAGCAGTTTCGGCGTTGACAGCGAAAGCGGGCTTATTGCCTCGGTTATGATGGGTTCAACCGAAACCACATTTTATACGATTGCGCTGTATTTCGGTTCGTGCGGAATAAAAAATATCCGGCACACACTTTTTGCCGCGCTTGCGGCAGATATTGCAGGAATTGCCGCAAGCGTTGTTGTTGCACGGATATATTTTAATCTTTAATTTTTGGGGCGGATAATATCCGCCCACCGCAGTTATATGCGTGATTATTCTGTCAGCAAACCGCCTTTTTTATGATTTCGATTGCTTTTTCAAGCAAATCCATCGGTATATTGAGCGGTGGGAGAAGCCGTACCTTTGTTTTTGCCGTTAGCACGAGAACACCGTTTTCCATGCATTTTTTCACAACTTCTCCGGCCGGTTTTTCCGTTTCGATTCCAATCATAAGCCCAAGACCGGTAACGGATTTTATCCCCGGTGCACCCGAAAGGGATTTTTTTATAAATTCCGATTTTTCTTTTACTTCGTTTAAAAGATTTTCATCTATTCTTTTAAGTATACTCAATGCACCGCTTGCGGCTATGGGATTTCCTCCGAATGTTGAACCGTGCATACCGGGCGAAAATATGTTTTCGACTTTTTCTCCGAGCATTGCCGCACCTATCGGCAATCCTCCTCCGAGTCCTTTTGCCGTTGTTACAATATCCGGCATAAATCCGTATTGCATATATGCATAAAGCGTCCCTGTCCGTCCGTTTCCTGTCTGCACTTCGTCCGTTATAAGCAAAATATCTTCGGTTTCGGCTATTTTAACAAGCTCCGACACAAATTCTTTTGTGAGCGGATTGACACCGCCCTCTCCCTGAACGCACTCAAACATTATTGCGGCAACTTTGTTTTCTTTAACAAGACGCTTAACGTCATCCGCATTGTTTGCTTCGGCATATACAAACCCCGGTGTAAGAGGCGTGAAATCCTTATGAAATACGTCTTGACCGGTTGCCGCAAGCGTTGTTAATGTTCTGCCGTGAAAGCTGTTTTTCAGCGTGATTATTGTGTAATATTCGGCACCTTTGTTTATTTCCGCATATTTTCTTGCCGCTTTTACGGCACATTCGTTTGCTTCCGCTCCCGAATTTACGAAAAACACCTTTTTCATTCCTGTTTTTGTACACATCATTTCGGCAAGCTCCGCACAGGGTTTTGTATAATAAAGATTGGATGTATGCTGGAGTTTTCCCAACTGTTCCGTCACGGCTTTTTGCCACGGTTCATCGCAGAATCCGAATATATTAACGGCAATTCCGCTGCCGAGGTCAATATATTCTCTGCCGTCCGCATCCTTTGCCAGCGCGCCTTTTCCGCTCACAAGTTCAAGCGGAAAACGCGCATATGTATTTGCTATATATTTATTGTCAAGCTCAAATGTATTCATTACGCTTCATCCTTTATAAACATTGTTCCGATGCCCTCGTCGGTGAGAGTTTCTATCAAAATTGAATGCGGAATACGTCCGTCGATTATAAATACTCTTTTCACCCCGGAATGGATTGCATCTATGCAGCAATTAACTTTTGGTATCATTCCGCCGGATATAACACCGTTTTCGATAAGCTTCGGTGCTTCGGATGCGGTTATTTTGGAAATAAGACTTTCCGGGTCTTCGGGATTACGCATAATTCCGCTTATATCCGTCATGGATATAAGGCTTTCCGCATGAAGTTCCGCCGCAATTTTTGCCGCCGCCGTATCCGCGTTTATATTATATACATTACCGTCGTTATCGCAGCCTATGGTCGAAATAACCGGGATATATCCGCTGTCGGAAACATCAATTATCGGCTGTGGATTTACTTTTGTTATTTCCCCGACAAATCCGAGACGTGGGTCTTTTTGGCGCGCCTCTATGAGATGACCGTCCGTTCCGCAAAGTCCCATAGCTTTTCCGCCTTTGTTCTGAAGCAGATTTACAAGACTTTTGTTAATCTTGCCGCCCAGCACCATCTGAACTATATCCACGGTTTCTTTATCGGTTACTCTGAGCCCGTCCACAAACTCCGATTTTTTGCCTATTTTATCAAGCATTTCCGTTATTTCCGGTCCGCCGCCGTGGACAAGCACAACCTTTATCCCGATGAGCGACATAAGAACAATATCACTCATTACGGACTGTTTGAGTTTTTCGTTTATCATTGCATTGCCGCCGTATTTAACAACGACAACTTTGTTGTAATATTTTTGTATGTACGGCAAAGCGTGTACAAGCACACTTGCTCTTTGTGCGTTTGATATTGTCATTTCGGTTGCCCTCCGTTTTCATCAAGTTCTGTAATCGCCGTTTATTTTTACGTAATCGTATGTTAAATCACAGCCCCAAGCTGTGGCATTGCAAGCTCCGCTGTTCAATTCTATCAAAATTTCTATCTCGTCCTCAAGCAATATTTCTTTTGCTTTTTCCTCCGAAAAGTCAACTCCGCTTCCGTTTTCGCACACAAGAATTTCGCCTTTTGCGGATTTGAAACTTACGTCTATTTTATTCACATCAACATTCGCACCGCTGTAGCCTATTGCGCAAAGCACACGACCCCAGTTTGCATCCGCACCGAACATTGCCGCTTTAAGCAGCGACGAACATATAACCGATTTTGCAACAACTTTTGCCGTTTCGTCATCAGCCGCACCAAAGACTTTACATTCGAGCAGTTTTGTCGCGCCTTCGCCGTCTTTTGCAATTTCGCGGCAAAGATATACAGTCACAGCATGCAGTGCCTTTTTAAACTCCTCATATTCCGGTGTATTCTCTTTTATTTCGGCATTGCCTGCCATACCGTTTGCCATAACGGCAAGTGTATCGTTGGTGGACGTATCTCCGTCTATGCTTATCATATTAAACGATGATTTAACATCTTCCGATAAAGCTTTCTGCAACAATTCCGGACTTATTTTTGCATCTGTCGTAACAAAAACAAGCATTGTTGCCATATTGGGATGAATCATTCCCGAACCCTTTGCAATTCCGCCGATTTTACATTCTGTTCCGTCAATATCAAAACTATATGCAATTTCTTTTTGTTTTGTATCTGTTGTCATAATGGCTTCTGCGGCGTGGCTGCTGAAATCGCCGAGATTTTTAACAAGCTCCGGTATACCCGTTTTAAACGGTGTTATTTCCATAGGCTGACCTATAACCCCGGTTGACGCAACTATGACATCTTCTTTTTTAACATTTGCTTCACTGCTTAAAAGTTCACACGTCTGTTCCGCAAGTTCCGCGCCGTTTGCGTTGCAGGTGTTTGCATTTCCGCTGTTGCATATTATCGCCTGCGCATATCCGTCCGCTATATTCTTTTTCGTTACATATATCGGTGCACCTTTAACAAGATTTGTTGTATAAACCGCCGCTGCCGCCGCAGGTATTTCGCTGATTATCAATGCCAAATCCCGTTTTGTTTTATTTTTGCGTATTCCGCAGTGAACTCCGCTCGCTTTAAATCCTTTTGCGGCACACACGCCGCCGGTAATCTTTTCCATGATACCCCTCCGTCAATTATATAACTAAACCTGTTGTTTCATCTATGCCGAGTACTGTATTCATACATTCTATTGCCGCTCCGGATGCACCCTTGCCAAGATTGTCGTACATTGCGACAAGCAGTATGCGTTCATCGTTTCCGGCAACGCTTATGTACATTGAGTCTTTCCCCGAAAGCTCTGCCGCGGATATAAATCCGTTTTCGCCCGGTTCTTCTTTATATCCGACAATCTTACCGCAATATTTTTCTTTGTATATTTCTTTGATATAATTTGCATCGCCTTTTATAATATCTTTTTTAAACAGAGGCACGGTAACAGTCATTCCGCTGTAAAAATCCGATACAATGGGGCAAAACACCGGCGTTTGATTGATTCCCGAAATTTTAACCATTTCTTTCAGATGTTTGTGCATTTGCGTCAACCCATATTGCCGCGGAGCATCAAGCAACACATCACGATTTTCATCCTTATACTGTGCAATCATCTTTTTTCCGCCGCCGCTGTATCCCGTAATCGAATGACAGGTGAGATATGTATCTTTTGATATAATTCCGTGTTCAATCAACGGATATACCAGTGCGATAAATCCGCTTGCATGGCAGCCCGGCACTGCAATTTTATTCATTTCTTTTATATTTTTATGCATTTTTTCCGAAAGTTCGGGAAATCCGTAAGCAAAATCTTCGTCTGTGCGGTGCGCCGTTGATGTATCAAGAATTTTCACGTTTTTGTTTGTAACCATGCGCACGGCTTCGCGCGCCGCCTCGTCGGGCAGACACAAAAAAGCTATATCACACGAATTTAAAGCGTTTCGTCTGCATTCCGCATCCTTTCTTTCTTCTTCTTTGAGAGATATTATTTCTATATCGTCCCTTAAAGAAAGACGGTCAAAAATCCTCAGCCCCGTGGTCCCCGCTTTTCCGTCAATAAAAACCTTTGTCATGTTATCACCCTCCGAATGAATTTTTATACACTATATAATGCACATATGTATAATTATACATCATATTTCCCGATTTGTAAAGCATTTTTTGAAAAAACGTGTATTTTCTATAAATTCTACAAAATCACCCGAACAATAGGTGAATTTATATAAAAAACAAACAAAAGGGGATGCAAAGCCTTTCACACCACCTTTTGAATTTTTCGTTTTATCTGTCAGTCACCGAAGCATATGCCGAGAGTTTTTGCAAGATTAACAAGTTCGCCGTCAACATCAACGGGTCTGAAGTTGCTGTGCATATTATCGCTCGGAATAACCTCTGTAAGCGGAACCGCCGTAAGCTCATTTTCTTTTAATGCAACCATATGGCTTGTTTTTCCGCTCATAAGGGCATCTATCGCATACGAACCGTACCGTGTGCACAAAATCCTGTCACCGGAAGTCGGACTGCCGCCTCTGGATATATGACCGATGATTGTTGCACGTGCTTCAACGTCCATAATTGTTTCGCTTATTGCGTAACCGTTTTCGTCACGTTCGGAGTTAAGTGCGTTTTCGATATATTTTGCAATTGCATCGCCGGCACCTTTATATTTCACGCCGTCAGGTGCGAAATCCGTTGTTATGCCGACAGCATTTGTTCCGCCGGGAAGCTTAACACCCTCTGCAACCACGGCGATTACATATTGTTTGTTGCTTTTGAGGATTTGTCTTGATTTTTCGACAATTTTGTTTATATCATACGGGATTTCAGGTATAAGCACAATATCCGCACCCGATGCTATACCTGTCGAAAGTGCGATGTGACCGGCATCTCTGCCCATAACTTCAAGTATCATAACTCTGTGATGTGCTTCGCCCGTTGTTATAAGGCTGTCGATTGCTGTGGTACAACGGTTTACCGCCGTGTCGAACCCGAAAGTAACATCGGTTGAATTTAAATCGTTGTCAATTGTTTTCGGCACACCGATAACGTTCACACCCATGTTTGAATAATCTCTGCCCGAAGTGAGTGTTCCGTCGCCGCCGACTATAACAAGTGCGTCAATCCCCTCGTTTTTCAAGTTTTCAACCGCAACCGACGATAAATTATCATATATTATATTTCCGTCTTTGTCGCGTACCAGACCTTCTTTTGAACGTCTGGGATATTTGAAAAGATTGTCTTTGTTTGAATTGTAAAGCATTGTTCCGCCTTTGCCGATAATGTTTTCCACGTTATCTTCTGTCAAAGGTATCATCTGGCTTTTCCCGAGATATAATCCTCTGTATCCGTTTTTTATACCAACAACCTCAAGCCCGTATTTGTTTATCGCCGTCATTGTTGCGGCACGAATTACCGCATTAAGACCCGGACAATCACCGCCGCCGGTTAAAATAGCTATTTTTTTTATCATCGTATAAACCTCCGTATAAATTTTATATGCAACCGAAATCATATACTTTCTGTATAAAATCAGACATTATAACCGAATATATTGCATTCTGTATTATAGTATAACACAAAATATGATTTTTTGCAATACATTTTCGGTAAATATTTTGTAAAAATATTTTTTCGGGGCATACAGGGGCGTCTGTCCCGACGAGTCTGTGCGTTGATAGGAATATTCGCCGTGTTTTTTCGGAACGGCAAAGCAACAATTTTCGGTTATATATTAAACAAAAGTTCGGTATAAGTCGGGAACGGCCAATATTTGCCGCCAACTATGGTTTCAAGTTCGTCGGCAACGGCTCGCAGACTTTGCATTGCCGCAAAAACTTTTTCTCGGTATGCTTTTGCGTTTTCGTATAAATCTTCAATATCTTTTGTTTCGGCAAGAGACACTTCCAGCTCTTCACATTTGCCGATAAGACATTCGTTCAGGTTTGAAAGACGAACGGCAAGCGATTCTTCATGCTCGGTTGATGCCGCAAGTCCGAGAGTTTTTTTCTTCATGAGCATATCAAGAACAGAATCCGTATAAGATATGCAAGCCGGTATAATCTCTTTTTTCACCATTTCAAGCATTGTCAATGCTTCTATATTTATAAGTTTTGAATATTCTTCAAGATGTATTTCATAGCGGCTGTGAATTTCTTTTTCCGTAAATATTCCGGTTGATGTGAGCATTTCAACGGCTGTCGGTTCAATGTATGACGGCAGGGCTTCTATGGTGTTTTTAAAGTTTGAAAGCCCACGTTTTTTGGCTTCTTCAACCCATTCGTCCGCATAGTTGTTGCCGTTGAAAATAATCCGTCTGTGTGCCGCAACGGTATCTTTAATAAGTTTGCGCGCGTCCTTTTCAACATCACTTCCGGTTTCGAGAATATCGGCAAATTCACCGAGTATTTTTGCAACCGACGCATTTATAACTATATTGATTCCGGCAATGGACTGCGAAGACCCCGGCATACGGAACTCAAACTTGTTGCCCGTGAAAGCAAACGGACTTGTTCTGTTTCTGTCGGTTGTATCTTTATATAATGTCGGCAGACTTTCGACCCCTGTTTCAAGCACACCTTTAACCTTTGAAACCTCTGTTTTATCGGCAAGCACGGCGGACAATACATCAGAAATTTCATCACCCAAAAACATTGAAACAATTGCCGGAGGAGCTTCGTTTGCACCGAGACGGTGGTCGTTCCCCGCCGTTGCAACGGTTACTCGCAGCAGGTCGGCATATATATCGAGAGCCTTTATAACCGCCGTGAGGAATAAAAGAAACTGTGTGTTTTTTATTGGGTTTTTACCGGGTTTCAAAAGATTTTCTCCGTCGCTCGTCGTAAGCGACCAGTTGTTGTGTTTGCCCGACCCGTTGACACCCTCGAACGGCTTTTCGTGCATAAGACAAACAAGCCCGTGCCGTTTTGCGATTTTTTTCATAAGCTCCATCATGAGCTGATTTTGGTCTGTTGCGATATTTGTTGTGGCATATACGGGGGCAAGTTCGTGCTGTGCCGGAGCAACTTCGTTATGTTTTGTTTTTGCCGGTACTCCGAGTTTCCAGAGTTCTTCGTCAAGTTCTTTCATGAAAGCGGCAACTCTTTCTTTGATGTTACCGTAATAATGGTCGTCAAGTTCTTGACCTTTCGGCGGTTTTGCGCCGAAAAGAGTTCTTCCCGTGAGTATGAGGTCTTTACGTTTTATATAATATTTTTCGTCTATAAGAAAATATTCCTGTTCCGCACCCACACTTGAGGTAACTCTCGCCGGGGTTTTCCCGAAAAGCGCAAGTATTCTGAGTGCTTCTTTATTAAGTATTTCCATTGAACGCAGTAAAGGAGTTTTTTTATCGAGAACTTCTCCGCCGTAAGAACAGAATGCCGTGGGAATGTATAACGAACCGTCTTTAACAAACGCGAAAGATGTTGGGTCCCAAGCGGTATATCCTCTTGCTTCAAATGTTGCTCTCAAGCCTCCCGACGGAAACGAGGACGCGTCCGGTTCGCCTTTTATAAGTTCTTTTCCCGAAAATTCCATAATAACCTTGCCGTTATCCGTCGGAGAAATAAAAGCGTCGTGCTTTTCCGCCGTACAACCCGTCATCGGTTGAAACCAGTGTGTGTAATGAGTTGCGCCTTTTTCAATTGCCCAGTCTTTCATTGCGTTCGCAACGGTATCGGCAATTTCCTCGGAAAGAGGAGCCATGGTTTCTATTGTTTCTTTAAGCTTTTTGAAAACCGTTTTCGGAAGCCGCGCTTCCATAACCGTTTCGTTAAAGACATTTTCACCGTACATTTTTGTAACATCGTTCATAATGTTTTCGTCCTTTCTCAACTGATTTGACCGTCAAAAAACCAAAAAACGCCGCATGAAAGAAGAAATCGTATCTTTCACACAGCGTCTTGCTGTTACGCGTTACACATAGTATATCATATATTCATCATAATATCAAGAGATATTTTGTAAAAATATGTGCGTAATTAAATTTATTTTTTTGTGTAGCATACACAATATTATATTCATATGTCAAAAATATGATACGGCTGTATTCCGTACCGCATTTTCAAACAAATCAATATTGCGGTCTTTCGGAAGCGGCGATAAAAAATACAAAAGCATTACCGCCGCACGGAATATATTGCCCGAAAACAGATTTTGGTATAATAAAACCGTTTATATCAATGACTTCCATTTATCCAAATTGTCACGTATAAAATCATCATCATTCAAATGCGGATACATTTTCAATACGCGGTCCAATTCTTCTTTCTGCCCCTCGGAAAGCGTTTCGTTCGGATTGAGACAATAAATATTTTTCATAAGTCCCTGTCTGTGCAATATTTCGTGAAGCCCGGCTATACAGCCTTTAAAATTATGTGCCGTATCAAAAAACGCGCTGTTGCAATCGGTTACTTCGGCGGCAAGCGTCAACATTTCCGAAGAAACCTCGTTGTTTTTAATCTGCTCAAAAAGTTCTGCGGCACGTTTTGTCCACACGGACCAATGTCCGAGCAGTCCGCCGTCAAATCCTTTTTCAATAATTTTTCCGTTTTCATTGAACCGATATTTTGTCAAAAGGTCAACAACAATGTTATCGTCATTCCCCGTATAAAGAGTTATATCATCACGGCGCGACGACAATGCCGCGGCACGGACAACCTCAAGTGTTTGATAACGATTGAAAGACGCACATTTGATTGCCGCAACGTTTTTAATTTCGCACATTTCTTTCCAATAGTCATATGTAAACTGTCTGCCGCCGCAAGCGGTCTGAAGATAAAATCCGATTACCGGCATAACCTCGGCAACTTTGCGTGTTCTTTCCAGCATATATTCTTCGGATTTTTCGTTTAAACCTCCGGGGCTTAACAACACGGCGTCAAAACCGTATTTATGCGCGGTTTCGGCTTCTTTCACGGCTTGTTCCGTTTCTCCGCACACTCCGGCTACTTTTATGATTACGTTTCCGCGGCGTTGTTCGCATCTTTCGATTTCTTCCGTAACGGTTTCAAGTACCGGTTCAAATAAATTATACTTCGGGTCTCTGATTTCAAATTGTGTTGTATGCACAGCGGCGGCAATGCCGCCGACACCGCTTTCGGCATAATAATTTATCAGCAAACGCTGTCCTTGTTTGTCAAATTTGCGATTTTCGTCAAGCACAAGCGGTATTGCCGGAATTACCGTACCTTTTTTCAGTAATGCTAAAGCTTCGTCATGTCTGTTCATTTAAAAATCCTCCTTTTCTCAATAACTTCCTTTTCGTTCTTCAAAATGCGTCGGTTTTGAAAGTGTTCTGCCGCCGTCTTTTATATATTCCGCCTGCCAGCGTATAAGAGTTTTTGCCGAAACGGACGGATAACCGAAAGTTTCTGTTGCAAACGATGCATCATTCAAATATGCGTCGTTTCCGGGTTCGCCCTCGAATATCGGCGCTTTGCCGAGATATTCACCGAGTTCTTCGGCGGCTTTTTTTACCGAAACGGTTTCCGGTCCGGTAACGTTCACTATTTTTGCCGGTGAAGATGCGTGAAGCAAAGCTCTTATGGCTATTTCATTCGCGCTTCCCTGCCATATAAAATTAAAACACGGTGTTGCAAGATTTATCGGAATATTGTTTAATATTTTATCGGCAAGGTCAAACAACACACCGTATCTCAAATCAACGGCAAAATTAAGTCTGTAAATAAATACGTTTGTACCGAATGTGTTTGCGGCATATTCAAAAGCTCTTTCGCGAGCCAAACAGCTCATTGCATATTCGCCTACCGGCGCGGTTTTGTCGCATTCGCGACAGCCGCTTTCCGAAAGTTTCACAATCGGATAAATATTTCCGGATGAAAAAACCACAATGTTCGAGTTTTTAAACTTATCCGCAACAAATGCCGGCAGAGTGGCATTCATTGCCCATGTTTGCCATTCACTTCCGTCTGTTCCGAATTTTCTTCCTGCCATATAAATTACATTTTCGGTTTCCTCAAGCGAATACAATTTGTCTTTGTCAAGCAAATCCATTGATATTACTTCTATGCCGTTATCTTTCATAAGTTTGACGGCAACCGGGTCGCTTCCGCGCGACACGGCAACAACACTTTTTTTTATACCGGCTTTTTCCGCCGCGTTTTTTGCAAGCACCGCAAGCGTCGGCCCCATTTTTCCGCCGGCTCCCAATATTGTTATATCTCCCTTAATTTTTGCAATATCTTCAACAAGCACATCCGATGGAGTTGTAAGTAAGCTGTTGAGTTTTTCTTCTGTCCACATAAAATCAATCCTTTCTTAATTAATTGTATTGTCACCGAAAACAAGCTTTCTTGCTGTTTTAACAGTCAAAATGCAGATTATCTTCGGTTTTAAAATGACTTGCCAGTCCGCCCTCTGAAGTTTCGCGGTAACGAACCGATAAATCTTTTCCTGTTTCATACATTGTTTTTACAACCAAATCAAACGAAATTTTTCTTTCGCCATATAACATTTCGGCAAGCGATACGGCATCGGCGGCACGCATCGCGGCAACCGCATTCCGTTCAATGCACGGTATCTGAACCAATCCGCATACCGGGTCGCACGTGAGCCCAAGATGGTGTTCGAGTGCAATTTCGGCGGCACACTCAATTTGTTTAATATTAAATCCGCGCAGATATGCAAAAGCGGCCGCCGCCATGGCGCACGCACTGCCCACTTCCGCCTGGCAACCGCATTCCGCACCACTGATTGATGCATTCTTTTTTATGACATTGCCGATAATTGCGGCGGTTTCAAGTGCGGATATTATTTCTTCGTCCGAATATCCCAGCTCCCGCTGTTTAAAAAACAATACCGCCGGCAACACACCGGACGCTCCGCAGGTCGGTGCCGTGACAACACTTCCGCCGGAAGCGTTTTCTTCACTTGCCGCATAAGCATACGACGACATTAAATATATTTCTTTTTCATGTCCGAAAGGCTTTGTCAACCCTTTTTCATAAAGCATTTTTGCTTTGCGCTTTATGTTCAGCCCGCCCGGAATAATATCTTCGGCCGAAAGCCCGCGAGTTACGGTATCTTTCATTTGCTCCCATACGTTTTTTATATATGTGCGAATTTCCTCTCCTTCATATGTTTCGACATACTCCGGCAGGGTTACGCCGTGCGCCGTGCAATATTGTTCGATTTCCGCAAAATTTTTTTCTTTATACACAATTTCAGAGGGTGTGTCGGTTTCTCCATCGGTTGTAATTTTCCCTCCGCCGATGCTCAAAAATACTTTTTCGTATATTTTGGTTTTTCGGGAATATGCGGCGATTTTCATTGTATTGGGATGCGGAATATCCGTTTCTTCGGTATTGAATATAATATCGACGGGGATATTTTTTAACGTTTTCTTTACCGCATAATCGGTTCTGTGTCCTTTTCCTGTTTTCGCCAACGAACCGTAAAGTGTAACCTCAAAAAAATCCGCGTCGGGATTTTCTTTCAGCGCCTGCCGGCACGCAAAAGACGGACCCATCGTGTGTGAACTTGAAGGTCCCAGCCCGATTTTGTAAAGTTCTTTTATACTCTCCATTCGTTCCCCTCTCAGGCATATATTTTTTCAATTAAAGATATTACGGCTTTTCCGTATTCACCGTCCGGCATTTTGTTATCTTTGTTTTTCAGCATTTTTGCAAATTCCTCAAGCTGACGCTCCATAAACTTTCCGTCTTCTTTAACTTCGATTTTTTCCCATTTTCCGTTTTTAAATTCACTCAAATCAAGCGTATCCGAAACCTTGAGTGCACCGTTTGTAAAATAATAAACCGTGTCGTAACCGCAATATCCGTAGCCCGAAAATGTTACTGCGGCGCTCAATCCGTTTTCAAATTTCATAAAGAACTGTGCATGACCTTCGATATTGCAATTATTTTTTTTATTTGCGCACAAAGAAGTTATTTCCGCTGTTTTCATACCGGTCAAATAAAATATTTTATCAAGTGCGTGTGCGCCGTAATTCATCACGATTCCGCCGCCGGCCGCTTTTTTGTCGAGAAACCATTTGGGGCGTTCTTCGCTGAAATAATCAATTGTTCTGTGTTCCTCGCACATAACGAGTTCCCCCAGCTGCTTGGTTTCAATATATTCTTTCACTTTGGCGTTCGACGCAAAATAGCGTTGAACATGACCAACCGCAAGCTTTTTACCGTTCTTTTTCGCCGCTTCAATCATTCTGTCACATTCTTCAACAGTATTTGCCATTGGTTTTTCGACAAGCACATCAATTCCGTGTTCAAGAAAAAATACCGCGGCATCGCAATGCAGAAAATGCGGAAGATTCAATATAACCGTCTCTGCATCCGTTTGAGACGGAATATCCTTGTAATTTTCAAAAAACCGAACTCCGTATTTTTTGGCAAATGCCTTGCCTTTTTCCTCATTTGTATCGCACACGGCGCAAAGCTGAAATTCCTTTAAATTTTCAATGGCACTCAAGTGTTCTTCCCCTATGCTTCCTGTTCCGACAACTGCTGTTTTAATCATGATTTTTGCACCTCACATATCAATTCGTTCATAATTTTTGTTTCCTCTTTCAAGCCTTCCAATGTGGGATTTTTTAAAAATTCAAAAAGCATAAATGTATCCGAATTGTTTTCGCTTAAAATTTTTATAAATCTTCTCCACAATTTTTCTCCGCATTTTATCGAAAATCTGTTTACCTCCGCATCTATATAAAACACGTGAACCATTTTCAGATACGGCAAAAAAGCTTTCAGTGTATCTTCGTTTTCTTGCTCCGACACCCACGGGTCGTATTGAAAATATATTCCGAGATTTTCGCATTCCGCGTCGTTAATCAACTTCAAAACCGATTCCTTTGTATCCGCCAGCGTATCGTTATGATATTCAAATGCTATTTGAATGTTCTTCGCTTGCGCCGCACGGCACACGGAACGGGTTTCTTCAAGCAATTTTGAATATTCGGCATTATCAATAAGCCGTGATGCTTTTGTTCCGCCCCATATGCGTATCACTTTCGCGCCAAGCAATTCTGCTGTTTTTAAATATTTATCAAAATCTTCTCCGCCGCCCAATCTGTAGTATGACCCGTAAGACGAAACACATATTCCGAATTCTTTCGATTTTTCGCAAACGGTTTCTGCCGCGGCATCATCCCCCGGCAGAACATGAACATCTCCGCCCCATTCGATTGCCGCAAGTTTGCATTCGGCACAATATTTCAAAACTTCTTCAATATTCAGATTATTAAAAGTAACCGAGGTCAACCCTAATTTTAACATATGCATACTCCTCTCATTTCAATAAAAGATAATTTAAAATTGAATTTGTAACAATTTCTATTCGTTCGTCCATCACGGCTTTATCGCCCATATCTATATGTATGATTTTTGAAAGCGTGTGTATATTGGAAAAATATGAAAAAGCACCGGTTATAAGAGAAATCAACACCTGTTTCTCGTTTGCGTTTTTGTTGAATATATTTTCGTTTTTACCGTTTTGAATAACCGTTCTCAGCATTTTCAGCATAGGGTCTTTTATATTCAAAGCTCCGCTTGCTTCAATATATTTCGCTTCGTTCAAGTTCTCCCACATAATAAGCTTTACAAAATTCGGATTGTCTTTCAGAAAAAAGAAATATTCGCGTACAATTGTTTTTATGATTTCTTCGTGGTCAAATTCTTTTGAAATTATTATGTTTTCAAGTGTCGAAAGCTTTGAATATTCATTATATATAACCGTTTCGTAAAGTTTTTCTTTACTGCCGAAATACTGATATATCATATTTTTGTTAAATCCCGATATGGCGGCAATGTTGTCTACTCTTGCTCCGACAAGCCCTTTTTCGGCAAATTCGTTTTCGGCGGCTTTAATGATTTTTGACTTCGTCAAAGCACTGTTTCTTGTTCTTTTCTTGGTATCTGTCATATTTTCGCCTCATCATGCAATTTTTTTATTTCGGTCATTTTCTCGGCATTGTCAAAAAGCAAATCAATGATGGTATTCACAATTATTTTTGCCGGGATAATATGTGTAAAATGTTTGTCGCCGCAACCAAACTCTTTACTGTGGGCACCGCCGCAAAATCCCCCGATTGTCGGCTGTATTGCCGGGATAATTCCGCATAAATCGCCCATATCGGTGGAACCTATCATATCAACGCCAAAGCAAATCTCATCAACAAATCCCTTTGCGTTTTCGGCAAATATTTCGCTCAATGCTTTGTTCTGGCACAACGGAGCATATCCGCCGAGAGTCTTGATTTCAACCTCTGCACCTATGCCGTATGCACCGCCTTTTAACGCTCTTTCAACTTTGCTTTCGGCATCTTTTATTGCCGCTTCGGTCGCACCGCGTATATATAATTCCATTCGTACATCGGCGGGTACGGTATTCACACAGTCGCCGCCCTTCGTGATAATGGAATGTACTCTTATTTTATCTTCATCACGAAAAGTTTCGCGTTGGAAGCTTATCATCGACATTGCCGCGGATGCGGCGTTCAGGGCGTTAATTCCGTCAAACGGAGCCCCACCGGCATGTGCCTCTTTGCCGATAAATCTGATAGACTTTGCAACAAATCCAAGTCCGCCCCCACCCACAAACAATTGTTTTTCGGGGCAATTTGCCTGCGAATGAACCATAACGGCGGCATCTATGTTGTTGAATATGCCGAGTTTAATCATTTCCTGTTTGCCGCTGAAACATGATATTTTACCGCACTTTTTAAGATTATTTCGATAATCGGTATCAATAAATTCTTCAGCCGGAACCGCAAGAAACGTAACATCACCGTCAAGATAATTCATTATTCCGCTGTTTTTAAGAACTTTTGCACACGCCAGCATATTCGCAAGCTGTATATTATGTCCGCAGGCATGTGCCGCGCCCGTCGAAGTATCCGCACACGGATGTTCCGGAGATATTACGGCATCGAGTTCCCCGATAATGCATATGTTTGCGTTGTGTTTTTTGCCGCCGAGAACCGCTCGCACACCTGTTAGGGCTATGCCGCTTTCGGTATTGGGAATCATGCTTTTGAGTTCGTTATACACAAACTCTGATGTTTGATATTCTTTATACCCCAATTCAGGCATCTTCATCAGGTTTTCTCCGACTTTGTATATTTCTTCCGAAATGCTTTCAAGGTATCTTTCCGCCGTTTCTTTAAGTGTATTTTTATCTATAATCGTCACGCCCCTCTCAATATAACTAACCGGTTAGTTATATTATAACATATGATGTCTGACGTGTCAAGTATTTTTTTTATTTAATTATTTAAAAAATCGATTTATATTACAAACGTGTTACAAACACATTTATTTTATTGACAAAAGATATAAGTAATGTTATAATAAAAAACTGATTTTTACTTATTTATAAGAACAGGGGGCATATAATGGAAATAAAATTATCGGACCATTTTACTTACAAAAAATTACTGAGATTCACGCTTTCGCCGATAGTCATGATGGTGTTCACATCAATATACGGTGTGGTTGACGGTTTTTTCGTATCAAATTTTGTTGGCAAAAATCCTTTTGCGGCAATAAATCTTATAATGCCTTTTCTTATGATAATCGGCGGAATGGGATTTATGGTCGGCACGGGCGGCAGTGCGCTTGTGGCAAAAACTTTGGGTGAAGGCGATACCGAAAAAGCCAATACATATTTTTCTATGATGATTAAGTTTACCGCTGTTTTAGGCATTGTTATGTCATGCATTGCGATTTTGTTTATACGCCCGATTTCATACCTGCTCGGTGCGGACGAAGATATGATTGAAAATTGTGTTGTTTACGGACGAATTATACTTGCATTCAATACAGCGTTTATGTTGCAGAATGTTTTTCAAAGTTTTCTTGTTACCGCGGAAAAACCGAAATTCGGACTTGCGGTAACGGTTGCGGCCGGTGTTACAAACATGGTGCTTGATGCCTTGTTTATCGCAGTGTTTAAATGGGGTGTTGCCGGAGCGGCTTTGGCAACCGGCATAAGTCAAGCGGTTGGCGGAATATTGCCGTTGATTTATTTTATGCGGTCGAACGGAAGTTTGCTTAAAATCACCTCTGCAAAACTTCGGGCAACGCCGATTCTGAATGCCTGCACAAACGGTTCTTCGGAACTTATGAGCAATATATCATCATCTGTGGTAAGTATGCTTTATAATTTTCAGCTTATGCGATTTGCCGGCAAAAACGGCGTTGCCGCATACGGTGTGCTTATGTATGTGCAGTTCATATTTATTGCAATATCAATAGGTTATTCAATCGGAAGCGCACCGATTATAAGCTACCATTACGGCGCAAAAAACCATGATGAACTCAAAAATATGCTCAAACGAAGTGTGATACTTATGAGTATATCGGGGGTTGTGCTTATGTTTGCGGCAAAAATTTTGGCATCGCCGCTCGCTGCTGTTTTTGTTGGATATGACAAAGAACTCTTTGAAATGACAAGAAACGCATTCGGTTTGTTTTCGTATTCGTTTATACTTTCGGGAATGAATATATTTGCCTCGTCGTTCTTCACGGCACTGAACAACGGCGGAGTCTCGGCGGCAATATCGTTTTTGAGAACACTTATATTCCAAACGCTTTCCGTACTGTTGCTGCCGCTTGTACTTGACATTAACGGAATTTGGCTTTCCAACACGGCGGCAGAGATATTTGCGTTTGCAATATCGTTTGTATTTATTGTTGTCAACCGCAAAAAATATAAATATTTTTAACGGCAGAAAAACAATATCATTAACTTAAAAAACAAAACCTTGTATCATGCTTGTTCAGGCATCATACAAGGTTTTTGCTTTCGGCGGTTCAAATTCAATATGAATAAAATCCGAAAAAATCGGCAATATAATATTGAAACGAAGGAGGTTTTTGTATGTGTACAGCCGTAACATATAAAACAAAAGATTTTTATTTCGGACGAACGCTTGATTATGAATATTCTTACGGCGAAAAGATAGTTATAATGCCGAGAAATTTTGAATTGAATTTTTTGGCATGCGGCAGGCTGAAAACACACTATGCCGTTATAGGTACGGCACACATCGCCAACAACTATCCGCTTTTTTATGATGCCGTAAACGAGAAAGGGCTTTCGGCCGCAGGACTCAATTTTGTCGGAAATGCAAAATATAACGATAATGTTCCGAAAAAAGACAATATAACGCAGTTTGAGTTTATACCGTGGATTTTAAGCAAATGTGTAAATGTCGATGAAGCGGAAACTTTGATTATGCGTATGAATATTACGGGAACACCGTTTAACGGCGATATTCCGCCGGCACAGCTGCATTGGATTGTTGCCGATGCAAACCGTGCCATAACGGTTGAATCAACTTCGTGCGGTATAAAAATTTACAGTAACAATGTCGGAGTTCTCACAAACAATCCGCCGTTTGATATGCAAATGTTCAGCCTTAACAATTTTATCGGTTTATCGGCGGCACAACCGCTAAACACTTTTTCAAACACTCTGCGGCTAAATTGCTACAGCCGCGGTATGGGTGCGTTCGGACTTCCCGGCGATTTATCATCTCAGTCAAGATTTGTACGTGCCGCATTCGTAAAAGAAAATTCCGTTTCGGGAGATACCGAAGAAGAAAGCGTAAATCAGTTTTTTTATATACTTTCGTCGGTTGCGCAGCCGCGCGGATGCTGTGATGTGGGAAACGGCAAATACGAAACCACAATATACACTTCGTGCTGTAATGCAGACAAAGGCATTTATTATTATACAACATACAACAATCGCCGTATAACGGCGGTGGATATGCATAAAGAAAACTTAAACGGCCGAAAACTTATATGCTATGACCAGCTTGGAAACTGGGATATAAAATATCAGAATTAAGTAAATTCAAGTGTAAACTGTATCAAAAAAGCCGATTTGGAAAATTTTTCGGATTTTTTTTAAAAAATTTTAAAAAAAGTATTGACAAATGCTTTTAAATAGTGTATAATAGTTATTGTCGCGATAACGCGGCACAAAATGTGGGCGCATAGCTCAGCTGGGAGAGCATCTGCCTTACAAGCAGAGGGTCACAGGTTCGA
>CAYQKW010000022.1:0-27817 GCA_964418245.1 uncultured Oscillospiraceae bacterium | reverse complement strand
TAGCCTGTTTCGATTGCATCAAGTACGGCTTTTTCACAAACCTCTCCGTCCGGCACTTGAAAAACACCGAAACCCAGCATTGGCATTTTTATGCCGTTTGATAATGTTGTGTATTCCATGATAAAATCCTCCTTAAAAACATTCGTTCAATATTTCAAGTATTGTTTCTTTGCTCATATCCCCGTAACTTCCCACAGATACATTACACGAATCGGCAATTTGCGGCAAAATTTCTTTATTGGTCATTCCGAGTTCGCGCAGTGTTGTCGGAAGTCCGATTTTTTTGATGAACTTTTCAAGTTCATCTATTCCCGAAAGTGCGATTTCTTCATCGGTTTTGCCATGTACGTCAATATTCCACACATTTTTTGCAAAACAAACAAACCGGCTCAATCCGCCTTTATAAATATGCCTGTAATATGCCGGATGAAGCACCGCAAGCCCAAACCCGTGATTGCAGTCGGTATACGCACCAAGCTGATGTTCAATTTGATGTACTTGAAAATCGCCTTTTTTCCCAAGTTTGATAATCCTGTTTTCACCCATTGTCGATGCCCACATCAAATTGCTTCTTGCCCGATAATCGGTCGGATTTTCAAGTGCGCACGGCAGATTTTTTATAACACTTCTCATCAGTGATTCCGATATATCATCCGAAACATTGCCGTCATCTGGTGGACTGAAATATGTTTCCATAATGTGTGACAGAATATCAAACCCACCCGATGCGGTTTGAAGTGTTGATACCGAAAATGTATATTCCGGGTCAAGCATTGCAAAACGCGGATTCAATTTGGGATAATCACGTCCTGTTTTGATTTTTCGTTCTTCGTTCGTGATGACCGCACCGCCGTTGCATTCGCTTCCCGTACCCGCGGCGGTTACAACGACTCCCAAAGGAACGGGATTGTCGGTAATGATTCCTGGCTTTTCCCAATAATCCGACCACATATCACCGTTGTATACAGCCGCGAGCGATACCGCTTTGCAACAGTCCATTGTTGAACCTCCGCCGACAGCAAGAATTAAATCAATGTTATTTTCCCTTACGAGTTTTGCACCCTCCGACACTTTTTTATACGTCGGATTCGGCATGATACCCGAAAATTCCGTAATGTTTTTGCCGCAATCGTTTAATGTTTTTACAATATAATTATAAATTCCGTTTTTCTTTATTGAACCGCCGCCATAGGCAAGCAAAATATTTTTGCCGTAATTATTCAAAATATCCGTCAAATAATCATTGACACAACCTTTGCCGAAAAATACCTTTGTGCTGTTTTCAAAAATAAAATTATCCATTGTTTCCCTCCTCATTTCAAACCGCAGTATTCCTTATCGGATAGCAGTTCGCACCATTCCGTATAACCGTTTTCTGCCGGCACTTCAATTGCCAAATGCTGAAAAACTTCGTTTTGAGCCGCACTGTGCCAATGTTTAATGCCCGGCATAATATTAACAACATCTCCCGGGTTGAGTTCACGCGGTTCTTCTCCGTATTCTCTGTAATATCCGCGTCCTGCCGTCACAAGCAAAATCTGTCCGCCGCCATGATGTATGTGCCAATTGTTGCGGCAAACGCCTACAAACTTTACGTTTACTATTTAGCATATTGAGATAACTTCTGCCCGTGAAATACTGTGTAAACTCCATATTTGACCCACCGGTTTTGAACATACTTAAACTTTACATTTTCAAAATCCTCCTTGACATTTTTTTGGTTTGGTGATATACTGTTATTGAACTTCAATTTCATTATACAACTTAAAGTTAGGTTTAAGTCAATAGTTTTTGCAAATTTTTTTAAATTTTTTTGGAGGAATGTAAAAATGTTATATACTGTAAGCGAAACAGCAAAAATATTAAATATTGCACCGTCGGCACTGCGTTATTACGACAAAGAGGGGTTGCTTCCTTTTGTGGAACGTTCAAAAGGCGGAATGCGTGTATTTAAAGAAACGGATTTTAACTGGCTTTTCATTATTAATTGCCTGAAAAAATCGGGACTTTCGATTAAAGATATAAAAAAGTATATAGATATGACCCTAAAAGGTGACGAAACGATTGGCGAAAGGCTTGAAATGTTTCAAAAACAACGTGAAAAGGTTACGGAGCAAATGAAAGAACTGCAAAACACTCTTGATATACTTGAATACAAGTGCTGGTTTTACGAAACCGCCGAAAAAATCGGAAGTGTTGACAGTGTTAAACATATGCCGCACGACAAAATCCCCGAACAATTTCGTGCGGTGAAAGAAAATCTTGAGAAAATGCATAAATAACGGTTGGAAAGGCGCGTAAAAAACTGCGGCAAAACGATTTTTTAAAATCGTTTGCCGCAACTTTTTTATTGGGTATTTAAAAATTAAAATGTCAATATCTTTTTTCTTAAAAGCAAGTTCAATTAACGCATATACTGTCTTTTATATTTTCAAATTTCTTTTCTCCGATTCCGGATACGTTCATAATATCATGAATATCTCCGAATTTACCGTTCTTTTCTCTGTATGCCGCAATGCGCCCGGCAAGGCTTTCGCCTATACCTTCAAGTGTCATAAGTTTTTCTTTTGAAGCGGTGTTGATATTTATTTTATCGCCCGAATATGCCGCTTGTTCACCGGCAGATGAATCGACCTTATTCAGCGGCGGAACATATATTGTTTCTCCGTCTTCAAGAAAACGCGCAAGGTCAAGTGCCGAAACATCGCCGGTTTCAAGTGCTCCGCCGGCTTTTTCCACGGCATCGTGAACTCTTTCGGTAACCTCAAGTTCATAGACACCGGGATTCTTAACTTCGCCTTTAACATAAACCTGCACAAGCGGCAAATCCGTAACAGTGCCGCGTTTGGGTGCGGAATAATTCATATAGATAACCGAGACCGCACAGAAAATTGCAAATACCGCAACAAAAACAAATGACAGTTTGTTTTTGTTATTACCGTTTATGTCTGCCATCAGCCTTTAACCACAAGATTAACGAGTTTGCCCGGAACACATATAACTTTTGCCACAGTTTTTCCCTCTGCAACTTCATCAATCTTACCGGAATTTTTAACAAATTCCTCCATTGCTGTTCTGTCCAGACCGTTCGGAATCATCATTTTATCTTTAACACGTCCGTTAATCTGCAAAACAATTTCGATTTCATCATCAACGGTTTTCGATTCGTCAAATTCAGGCCACGGTGTGTATGCTATTTCACCGTCAAATCCCTGCATTGCCCAAAGTTCCTCTGTCATATGCGGAGCAATCGGGTTGAGCAGCTGCAAGAAAGTTTTAAACTCTCCCCTTGTAACCTTGCCGGTTTTGTTAAAATCGTTTACAAGCGACATAAGTGCGGCTATTGCCGTGTTGAATTTCATTTTTTCCATATCGTCGCTTACTTTTTTGATTGTTTTGTGCACTGCTGCTTCGTTTTCCTTTGAATATTCCATATTGCCGTCCAGCATAAACTGCAAGCCCCAAACTCTTTCCAAGAATCTGAAACAGCCTTTAACGCCCTGCTGTGACCACGGTGTGGACTGGTCGAAAGCACCTATAAACATTTCGTATGTTCTTAAAGTATCCGCACCGAAATCGTTCACTATATCATCGGGATTTACGACGTTGCCGCGCGACTTGGACATTTTCTCGCCGTTTTCGCCCAGAATCATTCCGTGAGATGTACGTTTTTTATACGGTTCTTTTGTTGGAACTATTCCGCAGTCATACAGGAATTTATACCAAAAACGAGAATAAAGCAAGTGAAGAGTTGTATGTTCCATACCGCCGTTATACCAGTCAACGGGCATCCAATAATCCATTTCTTCTTTTGCGGCAAGCGCATCATTGTTGTTCGGGTCGATATATCTTAAGAAATACCATGATGAACCTGCCCACTGCGGCATTGTATCGGTTTCGCGTTTTGCCGCGCCGCCGCATTTCGGACACGTTGTATTAACCCATTCATCAATTTTCGCAAGCGGCGACTGACCGTTATCCGTCGGTTCGTAATTGTCAACCTCCGGCAAAGTCAACGGAAGTTCACTTTCATCAACAGGAACCCAGCCGCATTTTTCGCAGTGTACAAGCGGAATAGGCTCGCCCCAGTATCTCTGACGCGAGAATACCCAGTCACGCAGTTTGAAATTAACTTTACGTTTGCCTATTTTATTATCTTCAAGATATTTTATCATTGCCGGGATAGCTTCTTTAACGGTCATACCCGTTAAAAATCCCGAATTTATCAACGTACCGTTTGCAACATCGGTATACGCTTCTTTTTGAACATCTTCACCGCCGCCGACAACTTCGATTATCGGCAATCCGAATTTAACGGCAAAATCGTGGTCACGTGTATCGTGAGCCGGAACCGCCATAATAGCACCCGTTCCGTATGTTGTTAAAACATAATCGGAAATCCAAACGGGAAGTTTTTCGCCGTTCACGGGGTTTATTGCTTTAATCCCTTTAAGTTCAACACCCGTTTTGTCTTTTGCAAGTTCGGTACGTTCAAATTCCGTTTTCTTTGCGGCAGCACTCACATATTCGGCAACCTCATCGGAATTTTCGATGTTAAGTTTTTTCAGAAGTTCATGCTCCGGAGAAAGCACAAGATATGTAGCACCGAAAAGTGTGTCGCATCTTGTTGTGTATACCGTGATTTTCTCATCGCTTCCGTCGATTTTGAAATCAACTTCAGCACCCTCTGAACGACCTATCCAGTTTTTCTGCTGTATTTTAACTTTTTCTATGTAATCCGTTTCGTCAAGGTCTTTTATAAGTCTGTCGGCATATTCGGTTATTTTAAGCATCCACTGACTTTTGTTTTTCTGAACAACTTCACTGCCGCAGCGTTCACAAACGCCGTTCACAACTTCTTCGTTCGCAAGCCCTACTTTACATCCGGTACACCAGTTTATGGGCATTTCCTGTTTATACGCAAGTCCTTTTTTGAACAATTGGAGGAAAATCCACTGTGTCCATTTATAATAATTCGGGTCGGTTGTGTTCACTTCTTTTGACCAATCGAACGAAAAACCTATCATTTTAAGCTGACGCTTAAAGTTTGCAACGTTGTTTTCCGTAACGATTCTCGGATGAATTTTATTTTTTATCGCATAGTTTTCCGTCGGAAGTCCAAATGCGTCCCAACCCATGGGATAAAGTACGTTATATCCCTGCATTCTTCTTTTTCTTGCCAGAATATCCAATGCCGTATAGCTTCTCGGATGTCCTACGTGCAATCCCTGTCCGGACGGATAAGGAAATTCCACAAGCAAAAAGCATTTCGGTTTGGATTTGTCCGTTCCGGCTTTAAAAGTTTCGTTTTCTTCCCAGTGTTTCTGCCATTTTTTTTCGATTGATTTAAAATCATAACTCATTTTAACATCTTGCCTTTCATATATCAGTCTTTTAATTAAAATCTATTTGCGGTGCGTCTGACCACAGTCTTTCCAAATCATAAAAATCTGCCGATTCGTAATCGAAAATATCAACTATAACATCACCGTAGTCAAGCAAAATCCAACCGTCTCTGCCCTCGCGATGTTTTAACACAACTCCGCTTTCTTTCATTTTTTCTTCAACTTCATCACTGAGCGAATTTACGTGCGTACTTGAACTTCCCGTTGCTATGACAAAATAGTCACCCAGGCTTGTAAGTCCTTTTACCTCAAGTATTTTAATATCCTCGCCCTTTTTATCGTCAAGTATTTTTGCCGCAAACACGGCTTTATCTTTTGACAGCATTATTCTTCCTCACTTTCGTTTTCGTCGTTATCCGACAGCTCATTTTCTGTGTTATCTGCATTGCCGATGTCCTCGTCCGTTTCACCGACACCGCCGTTCTCCGGTTTTTCGGTAGGTTTAACCGACGGAGTATGTTCGGGTTTTTCGGTGGGTTTATCCGACGGTTTTGCCGTTGCCTTAGCTGTTGTCGTTGCCGTTGCTTTTGCCTTTGCCGTTGCATCGGGTTTTTCGGTGGAATTCGGCGTGGTTTTCGGTTCTGCCGTACTCTCGTGTTCGGGTTCGGCAGTGTGTTTTTTCACTTCCGGCGTTGGCTCATAATATGTTTTTTCATTATATTTATATTCCGTTTCGTCATCTGTATATGTTGTTACGGCAGAGGACGATGCCTTCGGCTTATATGTTCCCGAAACCTTGTTTTTGCCGCCGAAATACTGATTGCTGATTCTTGCGGCATCCTCGCGGTCAACAATAAAATATGAATATTTCACTGTCTTCGGCGCACCGGGTGCTTCGATAAATTCAATATTATCTGTTCCTATACTTAAGATTTTATATATAAACTGATATGCATTGTCGTTATTTATATCGGTTTTAAGATTATCTTTGGCAATTTTCATCAAATCGGGTATTTTGCTTATTCCGTCCGCACTGATAACTTTTTTGACAAGCGCCGTTATAAATTCGCGCTGTGCCTGTATTCTCTGCAAATCTCCCATAGGATAGCCCGAACCGTTATTGTTTTTGCGGAAACGGACAAACCCCTCTGCCGCCGCACCGTCCAAAACTTGTTTTCCTTTTTTTATATGAATATGCAAATCCTGCCCCGGAGTTGGGTCGTCGTAATCCATGTTTATCGGAACGTCCACTTCAACACCTCCGAGTGCATCTATCGCCTGAACAAATCCGTCAAGTTCAACGGCAAGATATTTATCAACATCAATGCAATAAGCAAGTTTAACTTCTTTTTTCAGCTGGTCTATACCGCTGAAATATGCGGAATTAAGTTTTTTATCGCGTCTGCCGTTGTTTTCTACATACGTATCACGCGGTAGCTGCATTACATATGCTTTGTTTTCTTCTTTATTATATGTTGCAACCATCATTGTATCGGTTCTGTAACCGCCCTTATCGGTTCCAATTAAAATCACATTGTAATTCGGTGGGTCATCTGTTTTTATAATCGGTGTGACAAGTTTTGATACTCCGCCCGCCATTCCGTTTTCAAGAATTATGTTGCGCACCGTCATTCCCAAAAGTGCGAAACACGCCGTGCATATTATAAGGCAACTTACGAATATCGGAATCCACATATGCGTATTTTTTTTCGGTGACGGGTCATATACCGTTTCTTCCGGCATATAAACCGGTTCTTCTTCATATATTTGTTCTTCTATCGGTTCTTCGGCCTGCGAAATTACCGGCGGCATTTCTCTTGTAGCTTCGTTATTTATATCATTCATTGTTATCTCCTGTCTGTTTACGTTTTAAAAGTATTTCGTTGCGTACCATAATTGCATTCGGATGCATTGTGTATCCCTTTTCGATTATATATTTCAGCGTATAATTGATGGTATCGACAAGTGCGCCGTCGATGTCGCTGTAAGCTTTTTCTCTTATTCCTTTTGCCCACGGAAGTTTTGCGTCACGCGTTTCTTCTATGTTATCCGAAAGATAAATTATCTTTGTGAGCATAGGCATATTAAGACGGCTTAATGTGTGATAATATATTGCATCAAAAACCTCATCGTCAATATTATATTTTTCTTTTGAATAATATGCTCCGGCAATGCCGTGCCAAAGTTTTGGGGACGTGGTTATAAGCTTGTCCGTAACGTTGCCCATTTCAAAATATCGGCGCATTTTTTCCGGTTCAAATTCTTTTGCGCAGTCATGAAGAATCCCGGCAAATGCCGCTTTTTCGGCATCTATGCCGTAATGTTCCGCAAGGCTTTTTGCCAGGCGCATAACGCCCACGCTGTGATTGAAGCGTTTTTCGCTTAAAAGACCTTTTATATCGGATATTAACGAATCTGTTATCATTTCGGTCACCTGTATAAATTATTTTTTGTTATGTATTTTTCAACAGCATCGTTCACACCGTATACGACACCGTCATTTTTAATTTTTCTGCGAATCGCGGTCGAAGAAATATCCACAAGCGGATTTTCCGCCGAATATATTGTTACTCCGAAGCGCGTTTCCTGCTCTTTTATCGCCCGTTCATCGCCGGCATTTCTTTTTGCGGCAATAATCTTCGCCGCGGCAAAAATCTTCTCCGGTTCATGCCATTTATCTATATATGCGACACTGTCGCCGCCGATGATAAAATACAGCTCGTCCTCCGGGTATATTTTTTTGAAATGAGCCAGCATATCCGAACTGAAAGAATATCCTTTTTTTGTTGTTTCATAATCCGAAACGATATAATTTTCAAAAGCAAGCCGACACATTTCAAACCGCTGTTTTGCCGAAGCGACGCAGCCCGATTTGTGCGGCGGTGTTCCCGTCGGCACAATTATTATTTTTTCGAGTCCGAATTTTTTTTCGCAGTATTTAAGTATGGATAAATGCCCTGTATGCGGAGGGTCAAAACTTCCGCCGAAAATTCCCGTTTTCATTTCTTACGTTTCGGCATTGTTATTTTTCTGTTTTTAACGTTGTTTGCCTGCTTGTAAAGCACAAATTTATATCCGATGCATTGAACCGGGTCGGCTTTCAAAAGCTGTGCACATTTTTCGCACGCCTCTCTTGTTGTCATAAAGGCTGTTTCAAGCACGGTTACTTTTATAAGTTCGCGTTTTTCAAGCACATCGGCAAGCTGTGATATAAACATTTCGTTTATTCCGTTTTTGCCAATCTGCGAAACAGATTCTATGCTGTTTGCCTGCCCCCTTAAATAAGCTCTTTGTCTTGAGTTTAACATTAATATTTACACTCCTAATCCACAAAATCAAATTCAATATCATACATCGCAACGGTATCGCCCTCTTTTGCACCGTTTTCGCGCAATGCGTCTATTATACCCTTGCGTCTGAGACTGTTCTGGAAAAATCCCAGAGATTCGTTATCACCGAAATTGGTTGAATTTATGAGATATTCAATATATCCGCCTTCAACCACGAATTTCTCATTTTCGCGTCTGACGGTGAACGGAATATCGTCTTTTTCCTCTTCGGGCAACGCTTCAAAGTTGAGTTCGGGCAGTTTCGGAATCGTCTGCAACACATCGTATATATGATTAAGCAGTTCTTTCACGCCGTCACCGGTTGCCGCGGAAATCGGAAACACCTCGTAACCGCGCCCCGTCATTTCTTTTTCAAACTGCTCACGCAGTTCCGGATTCATATTCAGGTCTGTTTTATTTTCTGCGATTATCTGCACTTTATCCGCAATTACTTCGCTGAAACTTTTAAGTTCGTTGTTTATTATATCAAAATCTTCAATCGGATTTCTGCCCTCGCATCCCGATATATCAACAACATGAACAATAAGCCGTGTACGCTCGATATGTCTTAAAAAATCATGTCCCAACCCAACGCCCTCGCTTGCCCCCTCAATAAGTCCGGGAATATCGGCAAGAACAAAACTTCTTTCGCTGTCAAGACTGACAACACCGAGATTGGGGTTGAGCGTTGTAAAATGATAATTTGCAATTTTGGGGTCGGCATCGCTTGTACGCGAAAGAAAAGTCGATTTCCCGACATTCGGAAAGCCCACAAGCCCCACATCGGCAAGCAGTTTAAGTTCAAGCGTAACCTCAAGTTCTCTGCCCTTAAGCCCCGGTTTTGCAAAACGCGGTATCTGCCTTGTTGCCGTTGCAAAATGCGAATTTCCGAAACCGCCGCTGCCGCCTTTTGCCGCAACAAAGGTTTGACCGTTTTCTGTCAAATCCGCCAAAATCCCACCTGTCGCCGTGTTTTTCACAATAGTTCCGCACGGCACACGTATTATTATATCCTCACCTTTTTTGCCCGTTCTTCGTGCAGACTTGCCGTCTTCGCCGTTTGCGGCTTTATATTTCTTTTTATATCTGAAATCCATCAGCGTTGAAAGATTACTGTCGGCCGCAAAAATAACCGAACCGCCCACACCGCCGTCTCCGCCGTCGGGTCCGCCGGCGGCAACATATTTTTCTCGGTGAAACGATACACATCCGTTTCCGCCGTTGCCTGCCTGTATATAAATATTCGCTGTATCTACAAACATTTTTTTCTCCTTAAAATGTATAAATTCATAAAAAAGCACATTACTTACCCATTATACATATATTTTATCATTTTTCGCAAAATATTAATATATGTAAATTGCACATAATTTCAGTTTTGTTTACGGTAATTTTATATATTTTACATTACAAATCAAAGTTTTGCAATTTTTTTGATTAAAAATTCGTGTTTCGTATATAATAACAATATACAATTTTTAACAGGGAGGCGTTTGTATTCTGTGATAAACAAAGTTGAACTCAGCGGCGTGAACACTTCAAAACTGCCTGTGCTGTCGCGCGAAAAAAAACATGAGCTTCTCCTTAAAATCAAAAGCGGCGACAAGGCGGCAAGAGAGGAATTTATTTACGGAAATCTGCGGCTTGTTTTGAGTGTTTTAAAAAGATTTTCGGGAAGGGCGGAAAATATTGACGATTTGTTTCAGGTTGGCTGTATAGGGCTGATTAAGGCAACGGAAAATTTTGACATAACACAGAACGTGCAGTTTTCCACATATGCCGTACCGATGATAATCGGCGAAATCCGCCGATATTTAAGAGATTACAATTCAATACGCGTAAGCCGTTCCATAAGGGATACGGCATATAAAATATTGCAGTTTAAAGAAAAAACAGTGAACAGCGGCAAGGCCGAACCCACTTTGGACGAGATTGCCAAAGCACTCGACATAAACCGCGAAGATGTTGTATTTGCGCTGGATGCCATTCAAGACCCTGTATCGCTTTATGAACCCGTATATCACGACGGTGGAGATGCCGTTTATGTTATGGACCAGATTAAAGACAACAAAAACACCGACGAAAACTGGGTTGAAGAAATTGCGCTGCGCCACGCGCTCGACAAACTTTCGGAAAGAGAAAAATATATTCTTACACTGCGATTTTTTAAAGGAAAAACACAAATGGAGGTTGCCGGCGAAATCGGAATAAGTCAGGCACAAGTGAGCCGTTTGGAAAAATCAGCATTGGCGCAGATGAGAAAATATATATAAATACGTCTGTGTGTTACCGTGTTTCCGGGCGGACAGGGTCGTCCGCCCCACGGATTTATGTGTTAATTTCGGCAAATGCGAACACGCTTTAAATTTTCAAATCCCGCCTGAAATATTGCGTTACATTTCACGGCACCCTTCAATATGAATAAACCGTATTTCATTGTATGAATAAGTATAAAGCGGACGCATATACGCATCACGGCTGTGGGCGGCAACTTTTATGTTACGCCGCGACGGTATTTTTCCGGTTTGTACGGCAATCACCGTATGATAAAAATCACCGTATCCGTTGCCGAACTGTATTACATCGCCCGGTTCGATGTTTCTCGCATCAACCGCTTTGCCGTAAGGTCCAACCGACAGATTTGAGATTATGAAATCATAAAAATAATTTGCACCGCTCCACGACGGACTTCTGTCGTCCGAATCAACATAATACCACCCAAAAGTCGGAGTGAAATTCATGGTATGACAGCCGGCGTATATGCATTGCGATACAAAATTCGTGCAATCACCGCCTATATCTTCAAAATCATAAAACACCGGATTTCTTGAAAATGCCCATTTTTTTGCATATTCCAAAGCAAGTTCACGGTTATACATAAATCAAGCCCTCCCCGTATATATTATGCGGAGAGGGCAAATTTGTTCACATACTGTGTTTAAAACCCTTAACCTTTGATGAGCGTTACCCTGAGCACACCTTCAACGGAATTGAGTTTTTCAACCTGTGTATCTGTAATATCGCTGTTTGTATCTATGATTGTAAATGCAAGAGATTTTCTTGATTTATTAATGAAATTCTCTATATTCGCACCGTTTTCGGCAATAATGCCCGTGAAAGCGTTTATCATATTCGGTACATTTTGATGAGCGATTGCAAGCCTTGTTTTTCCCGAACGCGGCATTGAACATTCCGGGAAGTTTACCGAATTTTTAATATTTCCGTTTTCAAGATAATCTATGAGTTCTCTTGCCGCCATTACAGCACAATTGTCCTCTGATTCTTCGGTTGATGCACCGAGATGCGGTATTGCGATTGTGTTTTTCATGCCGATTACTCTTGCATTCGGGAAATCCGTAACATAACACGAAACAGTGCCGTTTTCAAGTGCCGCTTCGATTGCGTCCTCGTCAACAAGACCACCCCTTGCAAGATTGAGAATTTTTATACCCGGTTTTGCCGCCGCAAAAAGTTCTGCATTAATCATATTCTTTGTATTATCGTTAAGCGGAACATGAATTGATATATAGTCACATTTTGCGAACATATCCTTCAAATCGTTGCTTTTTGTTACATGGCGCGAAATCCCCCATGCCGCATCGATTGAAAGGAACGGGTCATATCCGATAACTTCCATACCAAGTGTATATGCCGTATTCGCCACCATAACACCGATTGCCCCGAGACCGATAACACCGAGTGTTTTGCCCATAAGCTCTGTTCCGGCGAAATTACTTTTGCCTTTTTCAACCAATTTTCCCACGGCATCACCCTCGTCTTTAAGAGTTTTTGCCCAATCAATACCTCCGGTTATATTTCTGGATGCAAGCAACATTGCCGCAACGGCAAGTTCTTTTACGGCATTTGCGTTTGCACCCGGAGTGTTGAACACAACAATACCTTTTTCACTGCATTTATCTATAGGAATATTATTCGTACCGGCACCGGCTCTCGCAACAGCTTTGAGTGACTCCGGCAGTTCTGTCTCGTGCATATTGAAACTGCGCAGAATTATTGCGTCCGGATTCTGTTCTTCTTCCGAAATATTGTAGTTCGCGTCAAAATTATTAAGTCCGCAAGCCGCAATTTTGTTTAATGTTTTTATTTTATACATTATTCCTCATTCCTTTATTTGTTCTTTATTTCAAAATCTTTCATAAATTCAACAAGCGCTTTAACACCTTCAACAGGCATAGCATTGTATATACTTGCGCGCATACCGCCAACCGTGCGGTGACCCTTAAGATTGACAAAACCTTTTTCGGCCGCTTCTTTTATGAATTTTGCGTTAAGTTCATCATCGCCCGTTACGAACGGAACATTCATAAGCGAACGGTCTTCGGGAACAACTGTTCCTTTGAACATCGACGAACTGTCGAGATAATCATATAAAATCCCTGCTTTTTCTTTGTTTATTTCATATACGGCATTTATGCCGCCGAGGTTTTTAATCCACTCAAACACAAGCTTGCATATATATATCGAATATGTCGGCGGTGTGTTATACATCGAACGGTCTTTGATATGTGTGCTGTAATTGAGCATTGTCGGAGTGAACTCCATAGCGTTTCCGACAAGGTCTTTTCTCACGGCAACAAACGTCACACCGGCAGGACCCATGTTTTTCTGTGCTCCGGCATATACAAGCCCGAATTTGCTTACATCAATCGGTTCGGAAAGAATTATTGATGACAAATCCGCAACAAGCGGCACGTCACCCGTGTCGGGAAGTGTGTTATATTTTGTACCGTAGATTGTATTGTTGAGTGTGATATGTACATAATCCGCATCTTTCGAGAACATATCGGCAGTCGTTTTCGGTATATAAGTAAATGTTTTGTCTTCACTTGATGCAACTTTTACCGCTTCACCGTAACGAGAAGCTTCGGCATATGCCTTTTTTGCCCACTGACCCGTAACGATAAAATCAGCTTTTTTATTTTTGTTCATAAGATTGAGCGGTATCATTGCAAACTGCGTAGAGGCACCGCCCTGAAGGAAAAACACATGGTATTCGTCCGATATACCCATGAGTTCCCTTATCAAATCCTCTGCTCCGTATATGATTTCTTCATAAGCTTTAGATCTGTGACTCATCTCCATTACCGACATACCGCTGTTGCCGCAGCAAAGCATTTCGTCTTGTGCCTTTTTAAGCACCTCAAGCGGCAACATGGACGGACCGGCAGAAAAATTATAAACTCTGTTCATTACCAAAACTTCCTTTCCGAATATCTTTAAAATATTTTTATATTACTATCTATTATACTACAAAAAAATCAGTTCGTCAAGGATTTATCATAATTTTTTTTATTATAATCAAAAAAAGTTGATTTTCTGTTGTCAGATAATGTACAAGACCGTTTTATTCAACATTTCGGCGGCGTATTTTCGCTGTGAATACCACATAGCAAATCCGGTACACGGACGCATTGTACATCCGTGTACCGGAATAAATATCACTTTTCTGTCTGTGCCTCAACAAGCCGTTCACCGCAATATATTTCTCTCAAGCGCGGTTTTTCGATTTTACCCGTCGGGTTTCTCGGAACCTCGGCAAGTATAATTTTTTTCGGTCTTTTATATCGCGGCAAAGCCAGGCAGAATTTATCTATATCCGCTTCCGTATAAGCCGAACCCGGTTTAAGTTCAACTACAGCGGCGGTTATTTCTCCGAGCCTTGCGTCCGGCAAACCTATAACGGCAACATCTTTTATCTCTTCACATTTATGTAAAAAGTCTTCAATCTGCACAGGATAAATATTTTCACCGCCTGTGATGATAACGTCTTTTTTTCTGTCAACAAGATAAATAAACCCGTCTTCATCTTCTTTTGCCATGTCGCCCGTATAAAGCCAGCCGTTTTTCAGTGTTTCCGAAGTTGCCTGTTCGTTTTTGTAATAACACTTCATAACTCCCGGCCCTTTAACAATCAGTTCGCCGACTTCGCCTTTTTTAACCGGCGTTCCGTTTTCGTCAACAATATCTGTTTCCCAAAGATACCCCGCCTTGCCGATAGCCCCGATTTTATTTGTATTTTCAAGCCCCAGATGAACACAGCCGGGGCCGATTGATTCACTCAAACCGTAATTTGTATCGTACTTATGATTCGGAAATACCTCTTTCCAGCGGTGAATAAGACTCTGTGGAACGGGCTGTGCACCGATATGCATAAGTCTCCAGTTTTCAAGATTATAATTTGAAAGCTTGATTTCCCCTCTTTCGATGGCATCGAGAATATCCTGTGCCCATGGCACAAGAAGCCACACTATACTTGCTTTTTCGTCCGATGCGGCACGTATTATCCATTCCGGTTTAACTCCGCGCAGAAGTACGGCACGGCTTCCGGAATAAAGACTTCCGAACCAGTGCATTTTCGCACCCGTATGATAGAGCGGAGGTATGCACAAAAACGTATCTTCTCTTGTCTGCAAATGATGGTGCTGTTCCGTTATACACGACGAAATTAGCGCGCGGTGAGCATGGAGTATTGCTTTCGGAAAACCCGTCGTACCCGATGAAAAATATATCGCCGCGTTATCATCAACGGTAAGGTTTATGTTCGGTGCTTTTGACGAACAATATGAAATCATCTCGTTAAGGCTGTCGGCAAACGAAGGTTTGTCCTCGCCCACATAAAACAGCGTTTTCTCTCTTATGCTGTCGAATATATCTTCAACTCTCCCGATAAATTCCGGGCCGAACACAAGCATATCAACATCTGCCAAATCAATACAATATTTTATTTCTTCCGCCGTATACCTGTAATTCATCGGCACGGCAAGCGCACCGGTTTTTAAAATACCAAAATATATGGGAAGCCATTCTATGCAGTTCATAAGAAGTATGGCAACTTTATTTCCTTTTTTTATACCTCTGGTGAGCAGAAGATTGGCAACACGGTTTGCTTGATTGTCAAACTCTTTCCATGTGATTTCTTTTCTGTATCCGGCTTCGGGATTAGTCTCGATAAGTTCGTAATCTTTCCATGTTACGGCGTGTTCTGTTTTATCGCTCGGATTTATCTCAACCAGGGCGGTATCATTGCCGTATTCCCGTGCATTTCTTTCAAGCAGGTCTGTAATTATCATCAGTTATCTTCCTTTCGTTATTCTCCCAAAAACTCTTTTGCATGAGCCGTAACCGTTTCGTCGTAGCACTCAAACATTTTATCAACCGATGTTTTTGACGGAGCTTTTGTGAAAAGACTTACAATCGGCACAAGCACAAGCCCGGTAACCATCGAAAACACACCGCAGTTAATCGGCGACTGCAAAACAACAGGGAAAATATTTTTGCAAAACATATTTAAAATCATTATACCGCTGCCGAATATAAAAGAAACCGCAACAGAGGCTTTTGTGATTTTTTTGCTGTATAAGCTGTACATAAACGGAGCTAAAAACGCACCGGCAAGCGCCCCCCACGATATGCCCATGAGCTGTGCTATAAAAGTTACGTTGCTCTTGTATTGAACAATCGCTATTATAACAGAAATCAGTATAAACACGGCTATAAGCACTCTCATTATGAATACCTGTTTTTTCTCGCTCATATTTTTTACGATATGGTCTTTTATAAGGTCAAGCGTGAGAGTTGAACTCGATGCCAAAACAAGCGACGAAAGTGTTGACATTGAAGCCGAAAGCACAAGTATTATTACAACCGCAATCAAAATATCGGGAAGCTGTGCTATTATTGTCGGGATTATGCTGTCGTATCCGCCGATAATCGCGCCGTTTTCCATTGGTATAATATCGGAAAAAAGTCTGCCGAATCCGCCGAGAAAATAGCATCCGCCGGCAACTATAAGTGCGAATACAGTTGAAATAACCGTACCTTTGGTAATTGCTTTTTCACTTTTTATCGAATAGAATTTCTGCACCATCTGCGGAAGTCCCCATGTTCCGAGTGATGTAAGGATTACAACAAAGAACAGGTTCAACGGGTCGGGACCGAAGAAAGAAGCAAAAATCCCCGGAGTGTCACTCACTGCCGAATCGTTTATTTTTGCAAGTCCGGCAAGAGATTCCGCAAATCCGCCGTTTACATTGAGTGCGGCCGCAACAACGGCAACTATTCCGATAAGCATTATAATGCCCTGAAGAAAATCGTTTATGGCTGTTGCCATATATCCGCCGGCTATCACATATACAGCCGTCAGCAATGCCATAATAATTATGCAAAGAGTATAATCTATGTCGAATGCCATTGCAAAAAGACGCGACAAACCGTTATACAGCGATGCTGTGTATGGGATTAAAAATACAAACACAATAACCGACGCAAAAATTTTGAGTGCGTTGCTTTCAAAGCGTTTGCCAAAAAATTCGGGCATGGTCGCACTGCTTAAATGCTGTGACATAAGCCTTGTTCTTCTGCCCAAAACCATCCATGCAAAAAGCGAACCTATAATCGCGTTTCCAATACCTATCCATGTTGAAGCAATACCGAATTTCCAGCCGAACTGCCCGGCGTATCCGACAAAAATTACCGCCGAAAAATATGACGTTCCGTATGCAAATGCCGTGAGCCACGGACCAACATTTCTGCCGCCGAGAACAAATCCGTTCACATCGGTAGTATGCTTTCTGCAATAAATACCGACTCCTATCATTACCGAGAAAAATAAAACCAGAATAATAATTTTTACTGCCATTTTAATCATCCTTTCTTGTTATGTAGATTTTGCGGAAAACCGGCAAATGGCGTAAAAAAAGCCCGTCCTCCGTAAGATAACAGAGGACGAGATAAAATCCCGTGGTACCACCTCAATTTATCCGCACATTTCTGTACGAACCTTATCGAGCACGGCTGAACGCTTATGCTCTATCGCTTTAACGGGCGAAACCCGTCACAGCCTACTTAGATAAAATCTGTTCGGTGTGCTGCTCGCGAAATGTATTCAAAAAAAACGGTGTCATATTGCCTCGCACCAACCGGCAACTCTCTCAATGTCCTGGAATTTTCTACTTATTTTCGGTCATCGCATTTAATAATTATTCAGTTTGCTTTTATATTCTATCACAAAATAGTAACTTTGTCAAGCATTTTTTTCAATTTTGCGATTTTTTTGCAAATATACATCAAATCTGCTGTAATTTACATCAGAAAAGCAAGAAACATTATAAAAAACTCTTGATTTTTTAACAATAATATGTTATAATGATTAACTGTATCACGATGGTCCTCTGTGGGTATAAGTCCCGCAAGAACATCTTAGAATAAGGAGAGAAAGAAATGCTTAAAATTGTTGAAACAATCGGCAATGAACAGATGAAAAAGGAAGTACCGTCATTCAGTATCGGTGACACCGTTAAGGTTCATAACCTTATAAAAGAAGGTAACCGTGAAAGAATACAGATTTTTGAGGGTACTGTAATCAGAAAGAAAAACGGCGGAATTTCCGAAACTTTCACAGTAAGACGTATATCTTACGGTGTAGGTGTGGAAAAAACATTCCCGATTCATTCGCCCAACGTTGTTAATGTTGAGGTTGTAAGAAAAGGTAAAGTACGTCGTGCGCGTCTGTATTATCTTCGTGACAGAGTCGGTAAGGCATCTAAAGTTAAAGAAAAGCTTGACTGACAAAAAAGTGGGGGGTGTTGTTTTGCGCAGCATCCCCTTGCTTGTTAGCATGAAAAAATTAGAAAGGTGTGTTTGACCTATGGAAGAAAACAATACATTTGATATGAATGAAGAAAAAAACAATCAATCCGGTGATGAAGGAAAAAGTATGTTAAAAGAAGTTTTTGAATGGATACAGGCAATTGTTGTGGCGGTTGTTATAGCAATGTTTTTGCGCACATTTGTATTTACCCTTGTAAATGTCAGCGGAAATTCCATGGTTCCGACGCTTCACAACAGCGATAAGCTTGTTGTATGGCGTCTCGGATATGAACCGAAAACAGGCGACATAATAACTTTCAGACCGCGCGGTCATGAAGATACCCCATATATTAAACGTGTTATAGCAACAGCCGGGCAAACGGTTGATTTACAATATAATGAAGAAACGGATTCTTGTGACGTTTATGTTGACGGCAAAAAGCTTGATGAAGATTATATTGAAGCAAAAATAGATAAAATGCATATGGGAAATATGGATTTCCCGGCAACGGTGCCCGAAAACTGCGTTTTTGCAATGGGTGATAACCGAAACAACAGCAAAGACAGCCGTTTTATGGAAGTTGGCATGGTTACAACCGATTCCATAATCGGTCATGCAACTTTCAGGTTGCTTCCGTTCGGCGACATTGGCAAATTAGACTGATTGGGCTTTGGCATGAAAGCGAATCGGAAAGAGAATAATATGAGAAAAAACACAAAACCATCCAAACCCAAAGAAGAAAAAAAGCAAAATTCAACAAACATAAATTGGTTTCCGGGGCATATGGCAAAAACACGCCGAATGATGTCCGAAAGCCTTAAAATAACCGACGTTGCGGCAGAGATACTTGATGCGCGCATACCTGTCTCGTCACGGAATCCCGAAATAGATAAAATACTTTACAACAAACCGCGTATGGTTGTTCTTAACAAGTCTGATATGTCTGACCCGGGCATGAACCGCCGATGGATTGAATATTTCAAAAACAAAGGTATTGCCGCTGTTGAAGTCAGCTGTGCAACCGGAAAAGGAATAAACGAAATTTCAAAATATGCGGCAGAGGTTTTGAAAGAAAAAACCGAAAGAGACAAAGCAAGAGGGATAAACCGCAGTATCAAAATTATGCTTTGCGGAATACCCAATGTCGGTAAATCTTCATTTATAAACCGTGTTGCCGGCAAATCAATCACAAAAACCGGCGACCGCCCCGGAGTGACAAGAGGCAAACAATGGATAAGATTGCCGGGTGGTGTTGAACTTTTGGATATGCCCGGTATTCTGTGGCCCAAATTCGAGAGCGAAACCGTTGCGCTGAACCTGGCGTTTACGGGTGCGATTAAAGACGAAATAATGGATATGGAAGAACTTGCGTGCCGTCTTATCGGCGTACTTAAAAAAGATTATACACGCAACCTCACCGAAAGGTATAAACTTGACGACATATCAGAACTCGAAAATTACGAAATTCTTGAAATGATTGCCAAAAAACGCGGATTTCTTATGTCCGGCGGCGTAACCGACACTTTGCGTGCCGCAAACATACTGCTTGACGAATTCAGAGATACACGGCTCGGCAGAATAACTTTGGAAAAACCCGGTGCGGTTCTTTAAAAACAATAAAAATACCGGTGTGCAAGAAGTGATTTGCCGCCGTGTAATTTTATTGTATATTTGTTTTTTAAATAAAAAATATATAATATTCTGCATCAATTTGCAATCGGTTTATGCCGTCTTGCTTATTAAACGCAGTGAAAGGAAATGTTGCAAAAATGAAAAAAATTTTATCTTTCATCTGTCTGGCGGCAGTAATTCTGACAATCCCGATGAGCGTATACGCTTACAAATTTCCCAATTCGGTGTGGAAACCGAACAATGCATATGCAAATGCATTACAGTCCGGCGATAATTACGGTGTAATTAATTTCGGTACTCAAATTATGAATATTCTGAAAAACGAACCTCAGAATCAGCAAGTAATAGAATTTTTGGCATCACGCTGCGAAGGTGTTGCAAAAGCATACGAAAACTTGGGCGACTATGCATCGAGCGCTGTATATTACAGTGAATATGCCCACTATGCGGCGGCACTGGGATTTGATGATGCGGTGCGTATATCAAATGCAAAAGCAAAAGAATATACACCGAGAATAGAACTTGCTGCACCCGCGGCATATTCGCAGGTTAATTTCGGTGCAAGAAACGAACCCGAAAAAGGTGTGCGCTACGGCGTGACTGTAGACAGTTCGTCAAGGTCAAGTCTGCCAAACGAATCCATGACACTGATATACATAAATTTCGGCGATGATTCTCAGCTTGCATACATACGCCATAAAATGGAAGAAGCTGAAGCAAAGGGCGTTGCGGTTGAAATTGCCTGGAACGTTACCGGTGAGGGAAACGAAATTGCCTCGGTACCGTACAACACCTCGCATATAGATAATGTACTGTCATTGCTTAAGGATTTCACGACAATACCGATTTATGTGCGTTTTGCGGCAGAGGTTGACGTTTGGTCTGTTAAAGCTGACCCGACGGCATTCAAAAATTCGTTTGCTTATATAGCGAACGCCGTACATACTTATGTTCCGAATGCGGCAGTCGTTTGGAGCATTAATATGGTGTCCGGCTGGGACGTTAATGTTGACGATTACTATCCGGGCGATGAATATGTTGATTGGGTCGGAGTATCACTCTATCTGCAAAAATATTTCCTCGGACAAAATGACCAAAGCGCAAACGGTAAAATAAACGAAATAATGTTTTTCAGCGGAAGCAGTGCAGACCCGATAAACGCACTTGAAAAAATAATCAATACATACGGAAACCGCAAACCGATTATGGTTGCGGAGGGCGGTGTATCGCATTACATAAATTCGCTCGGTGAGGATTCTACCGCATGGTCGCAGATATATCTAAGAAAAATGCTTAATTATATACCGATGATGTATCCGCAGGTTAAGCTTATGGCATATTTTGATAGAGTTATGAACGAAACAAACAATTACGCACTCTCGGCAAACGGTTCGCTGTTTGAAAGCTACCGTGCAATCACACAAAATCCGTGGTTCATTCAAGGCAATGCATCTTCGGCACTTTCGTTTACAAGAATGCCGAATGTGTTTGAAACGGGAAAAATCTCAACTTTCATGACATATGTACACACTTACGGCGCAGAGGAACCGAAAGTGAATTATTTTGTTGACGGCAATTTCTATGCTTCAAGAGATTATGCACCATATACCTGCAACATAGCCATTAACACACCGGGGCAGCATACACTTAAAGTGACTGCATCGAGCGGCGATAGGGTACTTTGCGAAAGAGAATATACAATATGGATTTCCAATGAAATATCCATTGCCGTGAACGATGTTAAGATATTATCCGATGTTGCTCCCGTGCTTGTGAACGACAGAACACTTGTTCCGATAAGACTTATTGCCGAAAATCTCGGTGCGCAAGTCATTTGGAACGATGTGGCGCAGGAAGTTATGATAATAAAAGGCGATGATGTTATAAAAATGACAATCGGCGTGAACAGTATAGATAAAAACGGGGTTATATCCGAGCTTGACGTTGCGCCGACAGTAACTGACGGAAGAACACTTCTTCCCGTAAGAGCCGTTGCGGAGGCACTTAATTGCACAATCGACTGGATTGATGAACAAAACCTTGTATCTATAATAAAATAAATGGGGATAATACAAATGAAATTTATAAAAGAATTTAAAGAATTTGCGGTAAAAGGAAATGTAATCGACATGGCGGTCGGCGTTATCATCGGCGGTGCTTTCGGGAAAATCGTAAGCTCGCTTGTGAACGACATTATAATGCCGGCAATAAGTCTTCTGCTTGGGAAAATAGACCTTTCAAAGCTTGCTTTAACAATCGAAAAGCAGGATGCGGATTCCATTGTTATAAGTTACGGTATGTTTTTGCAGAATGTAATTGATTTTTTGATTATTGCAATGTGCATTTTCATGTTCGTGAAACTTGCGGCAATGCTTAAACGAAAAGAAGAAGAAAAACCACCCGAAGCTCCGAAACCGTCCAACGAAGAAATTCTGCTTACCGAAATAAGAGATATTCTGAAAAAAGGAGAGTAAACAATTGGAACGAAAAAGCGGTGTGCTTATGCACATTTCATCGCTTCCGGGTGAATATTCCTGCGGAGCATTTAACAATTCGGCAAAAAGATTTATTGATTTTTTAAAAGAATGCGGATTTTCTTACTGGCAGGTATTGCCGTTCGGGCTTGTGGACGAATGCAACTCGCCGTACAAGTCGTATTCGGCATTTGCCGGCAATCCGTATTTCATAGATATTGAAGCGCTTAACCGCCAAGGGCTTATAACCAATGAAGAACTTGCGGCACAGCGGCAGACGACGCCGTATTCGTGCGAATATGTTCGTCTTTATCATAATCGGCCGGATTTGCTCAAAAAAGCGGCTGAAAGAGTGACAAATCGCGAAGAAATATTAAACTTTATCAATGAAAATAAATATCTGGATAATTTCTGCACGTTTATGGGGCTTAAAGCCGTAAACGGGAACCTACCGTGGCAGGAATGGCAAAACGATACGCCCGACGAAAAAGAAGTGTTTGCGTGGAAGTTTATTCAATATGTCTTCTTTAAACAGTGGCAGGAAATAAAAGCGTATGCCAACGATAAAGGTATTGAAATAATCGGCGATATTCCGATTTACGTATCTCCCGACAGTGCTGATGTGTGGTCGGAACGAAAACAGTTCTTGCTTGACGAAAAAGGCTATCCGCAAACGGTTGCCGGAGTTCCGCCGGATTATTTTGCACAGGACGGTCAGCTTTGGGGAAATCCCATATATAATTGGGATTACATGGAACAAGACGGATTTTCATGGTGGTGCGACAGAATGCGCCATATGCTCAATATGTTTGACGGAGTTCGTATAGACCATTTCAGGGGCATTGAATCGTATTGGGGTGTGCCGTTTTCGGCAGAAACCGCAAAAGAGGGGAAATGGTATAAAGGACCCGGAATGAAACTTGTTGAAAAAATACGTAAAGTTGCAGGCGACAAGCTTGTTATTGCAGAGGATTTGGGCGACATTACACCGGAGGTGTATGAACTTCTCGAAGAAAGCGGATTGCCCGGAATGAGAGTATTTCAGTTTGCTTTCCTGGGCGATGACAACACCCCCCATTTGCCGCATAATTATAAAAACAATTGTATTGCATATTCCGGCACTCACGATAATAATACTCTGCTCGGTTATCTTTGGGAACTGAACGGCGATACAAGAAGAAAAATGCTTGAATATTGCGGATATTTGAGTGAAGATTGGGAAAGAGGATACGACAGCATTTTGCGTGTGCTTTTCGCAAGCCATGCCGGTGTACTTATTCTTCCGATACAAGATTTGCTCGGATACGGGTCGGATACGCGTATTAATATACCCGGCACCGCTCACGGAAACTGGCAGTTCAGAATAACCGAACAACAGCTTTACGGAATCGACAAAGAAAAGTTTAAACGGTTGAATGCATTATATAAAAGATAATATAAATTTATCCGGCAGAAACGGACATCTCCGTTTTCTGCCGGATATTATTATATACGTTTTATTGATGTTTAATCTTCAAGAAAAAAATCAATCATTTTCGGGATATAACCGTCCCAATAATCCCATGTGTGTGCTCCCGGGCTTTCTTCATACCGATAAAAATCCCAAAGCGGTTCAACAGCATTTTTGAAAGCAAGATTATTCGTATACAAAAAATCATCTTTGCCGATTATTTGATATAATTTCGGTTTTTCCGCTCCTGAGTTTGCAAGTTTTTTCGCAAGATAAATCACATTTTCTTCACTTGTTGACAAATCGGCATTTTCGCCCATTATAAGATGAAGCAGTGCTTTATTCATCGGGTCGTCGAAGTGGGCGATACTTTCAATATCAAGACACCCGGACATCGAAACCGCGGCACAGAACACCGACGGATTTTTTAATGCAATTTTCACCGCACCGTATCCGCCCATGGAAACACCGCCTATAAACGTATCCTCGCGGCGTGTGCTTAACGGAAATATTTTTCTTGTATATTCAAGAATTTCGACGGCAATATGCGTATACCAGCGTTCTCCGAATTTCATATCGGTATAAAATCCATTTTCGGCACTCGGCATTACAACCGCAAGATTGTGCGTTTTTACATATTGCTCTATATTTGTATTACGCACCCACGCACTGTAATCACCGTGAAGCCCATGCAGAAGATACAGAGTTTTAAACGGCGGATTCGCATTATCCGGCAGAATAACATTAACATCCGTATTACGCATTAAAATTTTCGATCTGAAATTAATATGTATAAAAGCCATTAACGTTGTTATCCTTTCTTTTCCGATTTTCCAAGTGTTTTGTTTCCTTCCGATTTATCATACTGTTTATTGAAAAACGCTTTTAATACCGCAAATATCAGTGCAAACGCCGGAACACCGAGAAGCATACCCGTAACCCCGAACAATCCGCCTCCGAGCACAATTGAAAATATAACCCAAAAAGCAGAAATGCCCGTTGAATTGCTTAATATTTTCGGATTGATAAGGTTCCCGTCAATTTGCTGTAAAATAATTGCCAATATTAAAAACCACAGCGAGGTTATCGGTTCGGAAATAAAAATGAATATCGTACCGAGTACAGAACCCAATATTGCCCCGAAATACGGAATAATATTTGTAAGCCCGAAAACAAAGCTGACAAGTGCCACATACGGCATTTTAAATATTTTCATAAATATTGCGCACAGCACACCCATTATGAGAGAATCAAGCACTTTGCCGATGAAAAACCCTTTAAAAATACCGTTTGCAACGGTGAACGTATCAATTATTTTGTTTGCCGCCCGACGCTTAAAACATACATGTACAAACTTTTTTGTCTGGCGCAGAAATATCTCTTTATCGTTCAGCATATACACCGATATTATAAGCCCGAACAAAAGATTATATAAAAATACCGTAATATTTTTAACTCCGCCCCATATCCCGACAATAGAATCTTTTGAATATGACAATATTTTGTTGCCCATGTTCGCGGCAAAATCTTCAAATTTGGTCAGCCATTCCTCTGATATTGAAATGTTTTGAGCATATTCTTCAATCTTCGATATTGCGGCCGGCGTCCAAACCGTAAGCCTGTATGCTATCGAAACAACGCTTTCTTTTATCTGCGGCGAAATTACCCAAACAAACAGCGTGATACAAAGCAGCGTAAGCAAATATGTAATAACAAGAGCCGTAACACGCCGTATCCGCCCATTTTCGCTTTTTTTAAATATTTTATCATACAGTTTTTCGCAAAGATTCAGCAAGGGATTTAATATATACGCTATACAAAACGCAAACACAAACGGCATAAGCAACCCAAAAACTTTGCCCACCCAACTTGCAATAGACAAAAAATTCTGCGTTATAAAATAAAAAAGTATTCCGGCGGCAATCACAATAAATGCATATACCGCCTTGGTTGTATCCTCTTTATTGAAGTTCAGTTTCAATGTCATCACTCCCGTCAAATCAACAGCACGGAATCAAATCTCCGCCCATACATTCACAGCAGCAATCGGCGCAAATCAACGAATTACAGCAATTGCAACATTGTGCCGCATCTGCGGATGCACTGCCGTTGCTGCGGTATCCGGCGGCCTGCTGTTGCATACGCAGATATGCCGACTTATATTCTTCGTTTGACGGTTCTTTGTTTGCGGCGGTTTTAAAACTGTGAAACGCCTCGTTATACATTCCTTTCCGCAATGAGATAAGCCCGTTTAAATAGAACCACTCGGCATCTTTCTGCGCACAGCCGTGCAAACGCTGTTCGGCGGAATGAATATCTCCCATGTTTATTAAATTTCGTATTTCGCGGTATTCCGGATTTGCACTCGCATAAGAATAATTTCCGGTGGTTTCGGCGGTTCGTGAATTGTTTTTTTCCGCCGCACGGCTCTTTATTATCTCATCATATGCGTTTTCAATTTCTTTTCTCTTCTTTGCGGCAAGTTCGCCAAGCGGACTTCCTATGTATTTATCCTCGCTGTATTTTTCGGCAAGTGCTTTGAAAGCCGCATTGATTTCTTCTGTTGTTGCGTCGCGTTTTACGCCAAGCACATTATATGCGTCCATAATTAAATTTCTCCTTGTCTCTGTTCAATAAATTTGTTAAATACGCGGTTTGTTACCGCATTTAAATTTAAATATACAATATTGTCAAGCAATTCTTTGTTTTTTACGATACTCAAAAGCTCATATGCCTTTGCCGCCTCAGACAGATTATACCACACCGACGGCAATGCTTCCTCAATATTCTCTTTCGATAAAAACGGATTGAACGAGCCGTGTTTCATATCTTCTTCAAAATCTTCCGCCGCATCGATTGTATAAAGCCATTTTCCGATATTATACCCAAAAATCCTTAAAGCAACCGAATTTTCTTTGTCAAAATCAAAAACTTCTTCCATAATCTTCCCAAAAGTGTCCGATGTTATATCGAAATTTTTGACGTTCTCGTTTTCATATTTTGTCAGACGCGCAATATTATTTTTTATTGCTTCTGTCTTGCCGCCGTATTTTTGGGATATTTCTTTCATATGCGGAGCAAATACGGGATATGCAAACATCTTTTTTGAAAAAGTTTTATCCTGAAAATCATCTTTTATTTTGTAATATGACAACGCCATACTCATATAACTGCAATATTCCAAAACACTCTGACGTTTGACGACTGCTGTTTTACGCAGTGGATGAAGCATACATTTTGCCGGAATAACCTCATAATTTTCTTCTTTCAAAGATGAAAGCAATATTGCAAGAAATGTGAAATCATAGCTTAAAGACATTCTCGAAAGATTCCCGAATATCTTCCCCTGTGTTTTGCACAAACCGCAGTAAAACGCCCTAAAAACATTGTAATCTTTAATTTTCAGTTCATCTTTTAAAACATTAATATATCCAAACATTCTCTTCTCCGATGGTTTTGTCTTTTCCTTTAATACGCCGCAAGCCTCAAATCATGCACCGCAAGGTGCAAATCATGCGCCGCCAGGCGCATTTCACGAAACCGCAGGTTTCAATTCTTGCCGAAAGGCAATTCATTGATTTCAAGCTTTGCTTGAAATCATTTTTACGACGCCGTCAATTGACACAGCGGTCGTATGACCGCAAAAGCCGATAGGCTTTAAGAATTTTATGTAATAAAATTCTTCATGTGCCAATAATATAGCAACTGTACAAAATATGGGTTCAATTTTACCAGGAGTAAAAATGCTTGCTTGCAAGGGCATTTTTACGACGCCGTCAATTGACACAGCGGTCGTATGACCGCAAAAGCCGATAGGCTTTAAGAATTTTATGTAATAAAATTCTTCATGTGCCAATAATATAGCAACTGTACAAAATATGGGTTCAATTTTACCAGGAGTAAAAATGCTTGCTTGCAAGGGCATTTTTACGACGCCGTCAATTGACACAGCGGTCGTATGACCGCAAAAGCCGATA
>CAYQKW010000021.1:13125-32588 GCA_964418245.1 uncultured Oscillospiraceae bacterium | reverse complement strand
ACAGACAATAGATGTTATTGCCGTCAGAGAAGCCGGATTAAAGGCAATGAAAAAACCGTTTGAGTGGTTGAATGTTTGAGGAGGGGTTGAGATGAAACTGAAAAGCCTGGCGGCGGTAATGCTCATAGCAACGGCGGTGTCCGGAGTGTATGCAAACGAAATAACCGATTTTTCCGTGAACGAAAACGGCATTTTAAGCGTGAACGGCAGCATATCCGGCGAGGAAAAAGTTAATTTGTTTATCAATAAGGCAGAGGATTCTTCGGCAACGGGAATAATCGCAATAAAACAGCTTTACGCCGAAAACGGAAAATATTCGTTTTCGGTTAATCTGGAAGAAGCGATAAGCACCGGCGGAAAATATAAATTCCACACCGTATCGCAGACGGAAACGGCGGATTATGAAGAATTTGAATATTATACAAAAACGGAACGCCGACGCATTGCCGGACAGATTAATTCGATAATGGGCGACAACAGAACCGATGAAATCAAAACCATAATCGAAAATAATACCGATGCACTTTCGTTTGCGTGTCCGGAATTTAAAACACTTGTAAACGGCGGAAAATCAGAAACGGCGGCAATGATTATCGGCGGCGAAAACATAACGGAAAGCAATTTGCTTTCAATAATCAATAAAACGGCGGCAATCATAACGATAGGAGCGTCGAAAAACGAAACCGAAATAAAAAATATTTTTGAGAAATACGAAAAAGATATGCAACTCGAAAATTCAAAATTTTATGCCGGTCTGACAGACAAAAATGCTTTGTATAAAGAATTGGCAAAAAACGAAGCAGAGTATAGAAACACATCGGAATTTTACACAATGCTTGATACGGCGGTGATGCTTGCGGACGTAAATGCGGCAAGGGGAACAGACGGAATATATGCGGTGCTGACAAAATATCCCGATACGTTTGACATGACAACGTATAATCTTACGGATAACGACAAAACCGCTATGCTGAAAAAACTGCTTACGGCGATCGAAAACGGCGGTATTCAAAGTTTGGAACAGGTTAATGCGATTCTCGGAACAAAAATTGCACAATCCTCAAATGTGAGTTTCAGCGGTTCCGGCGGTTCGGGAGGTTCCGGCGGTTCGGGCGGCGGCTCAAAAGGCAGTACCTACACGGCACCGCCGCAGACAATTGTGAACTATAACGAAAAAGATACGGTTGTGCCGGAAAACGTATTCACCGACCTTGAGGGATGCGAATGGGCAAAAGAAGAAATAGAAATGCTTGCGTCACTTAATATTTTGAACGGTGTCGGTCAGAATGTTTTTGCTCCGTCAAAAAATGTAACACGTGCGGAAATATGCAAAATGATATGCAAAATTTTGAATATCGAACCGAAAAACGGTGTTTCGGCGTTTGCGGACGTGACGGAGGACGACTGGTTCTGCGGATATGTGAATGCGCTTGCGGAAAAAGAAATTGTATTTGGTGTGAATGCTGAGGAATTTAAGCCTAACGACGATATAATCCGCCAGGATTTTGCCGTTATGCTTCACCGTGCTTTGGGAACAGCTGTTCCGGAAGAAATCGAAGAGTTTGCGGATTTTGAGAAAACAGCGGAATATGCAAAAGATGCAACGGCGGCACTTAAAGCAGCCGGAATAATCAACGGTGACGTTTCCGGCAACTTCAATCCCGAAAAAAATACAACACGTGCGGAAGCGGCTGTAATGATATATCGCAGCTATAAGCATTTGAACGGAGGAAAGTAAATGAAAAAAATTATTTATTTACTGATGGTTTTTATACTTGCCGTACCGGGTGCGGTAATGGCGGAAAACGCAGAAAATACTGAAATAACGGCTTTTGAACGGGCGGAAAGTTTTCTTGAGGGATTGAATTTGATTCAGGAAAAAAAAGAACCTTCCGAGAAAATAACCAGAGCCGAATTTGCTTCATATATCTTGGCGGCGTGCGGAATAAAAAAACTTGAACCCGGAGCGACAGAGGACAAGTTTTTCGGATATACAAACGATGAAGAAGAACGGGAATGGGAATGGATAGACAATGCGGCAGAAGAAACATATCCGCAGGCAACGCCGTTTTATGATGTTACAACCGAACATAAATATTGGAACGATATAAACGAAGCGGCAAAGCTCGGTATCATGTCCGGAGACGGCGACAGACGTTTTCGCCCCGATGAATATATTTCTGAAAACGAAGCACTCAAAGTGATTGTTTGCCGGTTGGGAGCAGAGTTTATGGCAAACGGCAAATATCCGCTCGGATATACATCTGCGGCACAGAACTTACAATTATATAAAGGTATCAAAAGCGAACCGATACTCACATATAAGAACCTTGCGATTTATCTTTATAATATGCTGCATGCCGATACATACGAACAGCATGAATTTGATGGACAAAACATAAAATACCGCAAAACCGGCAATATGTATATGTACGATGTTCTTGAAGTCGAAAGCGAAGAAGGTGTAGTAAACGCAAACGGAATAACACGCATTGGCGGCGGAAGCGGCTGCGGATTAAATCGTATTGAAATTGACGGCGTGAAATATACGGGCGGCAGTGACAGTCTTATCGGTATGAATGTTAAGGTATATTACAGAGAAGATGACGACATCAGAACAATAGAATACATATATCCGTATAAAAATGACGTAATAAAAATCGATGCGGATGATATAACGGGATATTCCGGCAATTATCTTTTGTATGAGGAAAACGAAAAAAGCAAAAAGATTTATATAGGCGTAAATACCAATATCATATATAACGGAAAAGCACTTACAAATTATACCGACAGTATGCTCACTCCGAACGAGGGAACGGTTACGTTTACGGATGCGGATATGGACGGAAAATATGAAACGGTGTGCATAGACGATATAAAAACCATTCTTGTTGGGTCGGTTGATTCCGTCAATCAAAAAATTTACAATAAACTCAAGTATATGGATGTGTATGACATTGAAGGCAAAAAGCTTGAGATAACATCGGCAGACGGTACGGAAATGAAAATTGGAGACATCGGCGAAAATGCGGTGCTGAACATAAAAAGCACAACGGCACTTCAGGGCGAGAAAAATGTTGAAATCACGGTTTCAAATAAAATCGTTAAGGGTAAAATCACGGGAACAACCGAGGATTATGCGATTATAGACGGAAAAGAATATTATTTTTCTCCGGCGGCAGATAAATCAATGTTTTCAACTGCCTGCAACGGTAATTTTTATCTTGACGCAAGCGACAAAATCGTATGGTATAAATCAGACAGCAAATTAACCTACGGTTATCTTATGACGGCGGCATCGAAAGGCGGAATGGAAGACGACTGGGAATTAAAAATATATACAACGGACGATGAATTTAAGGTTTTGCCGCTTAACGAAAAAATCACGCTGAACGGTGTTAGAATGACAGCGGAAAATGCCATGAAAAATACTGTTATGAATGACGGTGTCGGCATAGTCGCACAGCTTATAAAATATGATGTCGATGCATTGGGCAAGGTGACGGAAATCTTGACGGCAAATACGCAGAAAGATAAATTTGCCGCATTGTATGACGGTGAAGAAATTGAATGTGTGTTCAGAAACAACGGCAATTACAAATTATTCAACGCAACCACACCGATGTGTTATGCCGATGACGAAACCGTTATAATCAACGTACCGCTCACAAATAAGCTGGACGAGGATTCGTATTTCAAAATTGCGCAGGAACACGATAAATATTACAAAATATGTCAGATATATGCCGACAGTTCAGACAGCGCCATAGGAAAAGTTATAATAAAAATGTCTGATGTTGTTGCAACGCTTACGCCTGAGGGAAAAGGCGGACTGGTGAAAGATATAACTCCGAAATATCTTAACGATGAGGAAGTATATGAGGTTACATTGCTCGGAGAAAGCGGAGAGGTTAGTTGTGTGTTAAACTCCGATAAGCTTATGAACGAAGCCAAGAAAATCAAAAAAGGTGATATTGTACGTTTCAGCAAAGACGGAAAAGGCAATATCAGTTATATCGGCAAGGTATTTGACAGGGAAAATGCGGCGATTGATGCAGAGGCATTGCAAAACGGTGCATATTCCACAAAAAATCCGCTTGCAACAGGCAACAGCTACATATCGAATTTCAATTTGTTGCACGGTAAAATCATGGGATTTAAAGATAACGGCGAATATATAGTTGTAGCTCCGCTGGAATATACAAAAAATGCGGAGGGCGGATATGATGTCGGTTCGGCTGTAAGCGATGCGGAATATATGATAAAACGAAATATATGCAAGATTTATACTTATGATACACAACAGAACAAGCTTATGATGAGCAATCAGGATATGATTTCGGCAGACGTTGCCGGGCAGGACGAGGCAAGCAACGTTGCGATATGCTCATTCTGGGGAACAGCATACTTAATTGTTATTTATAAATAAAAATAAGGAGGCATATTATTATGAAAAAAAGAATTATTGCATTGATGGTTGCGGCGGCAACGGTGTTGTCGTTTGCCGGATGCGGACAAAAGAAACAGGCGGGGCTTGAGGACGACGAATCAAAACCGTATGAAATTGTGTGGTATTACATTGGTTCGGAAGAAAACGGACACGCTGCCGTGCAGGAAAAAGTGAACGAATACACAAAAGAAAAAATCAATGCCACGGTAAAAATGATACCACTCAGCTGGGGTAATTTCGGTTCAAAAATGCAGACGCTTATGTCATCCGGAGAAAAACATGATTTACGCTGGGTAAGCGGTGTGGATTATCAGAATGCGGCACGTCAGGGCGGCATTATGGAAATAGACGAGCTGTTCAGCAAATATGCACCGAAAACAAGAGAACTTTTGGGCGAAGAATTTATAAACGGTGCAAGAATCAACGGGAAATTATACGGTGTGCAGGCAAACAAAGATAAATGCCACTATTATTCGCTGTTCTACCGCAAGGATATAGCGGAAAAATACGGCTTCGATTTTTCAAACGTGAAAACATTGAGAGATATGTATCCGTTTTACGATACGATAGTTAAAAACGAACCGGGAATGGTGCCGTACGGAATGGCGGGCGGTGTTCAGCCGTGGGCATTTGCGGATTACGATGATTTGGGCGGTACACAGTTTATCGGATTTGTGGGAAGCAATCCGGATAAGGTTGTTAATCTTATGGCTACCGAAGAATTTAAAGACAGCTGTGCAATATCAAGAGAAATGTATCTTAAAGGATATATCTACAAGGATTGTGCAATTGTGGATAATCTTGCGGATTTAAGAAAACAGGGCAAGGTGTTCTCGGTTATCGAAAGCGGAAAACCGGGTAAAGTTGAAGAAGTGAACGCTTCAAGCGAATTTCAGTTTGACGAAATAAAAATGACGGAAACGGTATCGAATGCAAACGATGCGCTGGGTTCACTGATGGCAATTTCCGCAAACTGTGAAAATCCGGCAAGAGTTATGAAATTTGTGGAATTGTTCAACACGGACAAATATCTTAACAACCTTGTGAACTTCGGTATAGAGGACGTAAACTATAAAAAGCTTTCGGAAAACCGTATTGCCCCGATTAAAAATTCGGGTTATGACAATGTTTCCATGCAGTGGATGTTCGGAAATATATTGGAAAATTATCTTATGGAAAACGAAGCCGAAGATAAGTGCGAACAGCTTGTTGAATTTAACAAAACCGGAAAACCGTCTCCGTATCTCGGATTCATTCCGGATTTGTCGGGCGTAAGCGTTGAACAGGGTGCCTGCAAAAACGTTGTGTCGGAATATCATAAAAACATAACTTACGGTGCCGTTGATTACGAAACGGAACTGCCGAAATATATCAAAAAACTTGAACAGGCGGGAATAAACAGAATTGTTGAGGAAGTTCAGAAACAATATGACGAATGGAAAAAATAATCGGGAGGCGGAAATAATTGAAAAAAGTGTGGGAATACATAGATAAAAAAGCATTCTATTTTATGCTTTTGCCCGGAGCGTTATTGTTTTTCGTTTTTTCGTATCTTCCTATAGTGGGAATAATACTTGCGTTTAAAGATTATAACTATTCGCAGGGTATGTTCGGAAGTCCGTGGGTGGGGCTGAAAAACTTTGAAGCACTGTTCCGCACTCCGGACGCATGGGTGATTACACGAAACACCGTGCTGTATAATGCGTTGTTTATTGTACTCGGAATGGTTTTGGCGGTGACGCTTGCAATACTAATAAATGAATTGAGAAACCCGATTATGAGTAAGATTTATCAAACAATTGCACTTATGCCCCATTTCCTTTCATACGTAATAGTGGCATATCTGGTTTATGCTTTTTTAAGTCCGGAAAACGGATTTATAAACAAAACACTGCTGCCGATATTCGGAAAAGAACCTGTAAGCTGGTACAGCGAACCAAAATATTGGCCGTTTATACTTACGTTTGTTAAGATATGGAAAGGTATTGGATACAGCAGTATAGTATATCTTGCGGCAATAACCGGCATAAGCACGGAATTTTATGAAGCCGCCAAAATAGACGGGGCAACGAAATGGCAGCAGATAATTCACATAACTCTGCCGGGGCTGCGGTCCATAATATCAATAATGCTCATCATGAACGTGGGCGGTTTGTTTAATGCGGATTTCGGTTTGTTCTATCAAGTTCCTATGAACTCCGGTGCATTGTTCCCAACGACAAACGTGCTCGGAACATATGTTTACAGAGCCATGGGCAACATAGGTTTCTCGTCCGCGGCCGGTCTGTATATATCTGTTGTCGGATTTATACTGGTATGTACAGCAAATGCCATAGTGAGAAAAATTGATGAAGAAAACGCAATGTTTTAACGGAGGGAATGAAATGCAATCAAATAAAACAAATTATAAAAGCAGTATCAAACGTCAGGAAAATGTACTGAATACGGTTTTGCACATTCTCTTTGTGATTATGTCGCTGATATTTATATATCCGGTTGTACTTACGTTTGTAATTTCCTTAACAAGCGAGGCATCGCTGGCAAACAAAGGTTATTCGATAATTCCGGAGCAATGGAGTTTGGACGGCTACAGATTTGCACTCAGCGGAAACGGTATATTGAATGCGTATAAGGTAACAATAGCCGCAAGCGTATGCGGAACGCTGTTAAGCGTGTTTGTCATGTTGCTGTATGCTTATCCGCTTTCAAGAAAAGATTTTAAATACAGAACAGGTTTCACGTTTTATGCGTATTTCACAACGTTGTTTTCGGGCGGACTTGTGCCGTGGTATATTGTATGTACAAGATTGCTCCATATTAACAATACGTTTTGGGCATTGTTTGTTCCGTCGCTCGTAAGTTCGTTTAATATATTGATACTGCGAACGTTTATAAAAGGAACGATACCGTTTGAAATAATCGAATCCGCAAAAATCGACGGTTCGAGCGAATTCGGTATATTCTTCAAGATGATAATACCGCTTTCAAAAGCCGGAATTGCAACAATTGCACTTTTTCAACTGCTGGCATATTGGAACGATTATTATCTTCCGATGATGCTTGTAACGGATAAAAAGCTTTATAACCTACAGTTTTATCTGCAATCAATATTCCTTGATATAGAAGCGCTCACAAGCGGACAATACGGAAGTGCCGCAATGGCAAGTGCAAACAATATTCCTAAGGAAACAACAAGATTTGCAATGTGTGTGCTGACAATGGGACCGATACTTGTGGTATATCCGTTTTTCCAGAAATATTTTGTACAAGGGCTTACTGTAGGCGCTGTAAAGGGGTAACACAATGAAAAAATTAATCAGTTTTTTAATTATTGCCGCTATGCTGTGTATACCGGCATATGCCAAAGAATACAGCAACAGTGTGAAATTCACGGAAAAAGTGACGGAAGTTGCCGCTCATGCAGCTGTGTTCAGGGTGAATAACACAAGCTGTCTTATAAACGGTTTAAGATGTGCGATAGATGAAGCGTTTCCGAAGCTAACACCTTTTGAAGAAAACGGAAAAATTTATATACCTGTAAGTGCTGTGGAAAATGCGTTCGGAACAAAAATCAATGCGGAAACGAAAAAAATGTCCGGAAGAGATTTTGCGGATTCCGAGGAGCTTGCAAAGCAGCTAAACAAAGAATATTATACGGACGGCAAGTTGGTTATTATATCAGAGAAAAAAATAACAGCGGACATGGCGTCGGAATTTAATGATGCAACAGAATATAAATGGAATAACGTATGGCTCGGCTGGGAAGGCTTCGTAACCGGAATAGTTGGACATCCGCTCGACCCGGATTTAATGTATGTTCGCACGGATGTAGGCGGTGCATATCGTTGGAATACGGAAGGACAAAGATGGATTCCGCTTACGGACTGCATATCCCACGAGGATATATGGCTGAACTGCGTATCGGGTATCGCCATTGACCCAAGCGATGTAAACACGGTGTATATAGCCTGCGGTGCATATTCTTATACGACACCTTACGATTTACTTAAGTCAACCGATAAAGGGAAAACATGGAAAAGAACAAATCTTAACAAAATGCAGCTCGGCGAGGGCGGACACCGTTATTCGGGCGAACCTATTGCGGTGGACCCTCACAATTCAAAAAGAGTGTTCTGCGGAACGTACAGAGACGGATTGTGGTATAGCGAGGACGGAGCGGAAACGTGGAGCAAAATTGAAAGCATACCCGATATAAGTCAAAAAAGCACGGGTGGCACACGTATAGTTTTATTCGATGAAAATTCTGAAGTTAAAGACGGTAAAACATCGGTTGTGTATGTTGGCGTTCACGGCGAGGGTATATATAAAAGTACAGACGGCGGACTTTCGTTCGCAAAACTTGCGGACAGTCCGGAAATACCAATCAGAATGACAATGTCTGAGGGTGAGTTGGTTGTATCGGCAACACATCTTAATACAACCGAAAAAGTAAAAAGCGGATTGTTTATTTATAACGGCGAGAAGTGGGAAAATATTTCTCCGCCGTGGAAAGATGAGTATAAATCCGTGGGCGGATTTATTGTCGACAGAACAAATCCGAATTGTATAATAGCGGCCGGTGCACCGTATACGGATAATCTCGGATATTATATGCGTTCTTACGATAGGGGAAAAACATGGGAAAATATGGGATTCCCAAGAGGAGAAAATAATATCTGGACAAATCCGGCGGCGATTCTTCAGGACGGCAGAGACCCCAATAAAATAATTCTGCCGAACGGAGCGGGCATACATATGCTTGAAAATATCCACGCCGCAACCTACTATACAAAATATATGGAAACGGGCGGCGAAGAACTTGTTGCCAGCAAAGTAATGTCCATACCGGACAGACGTGCACCGATGTATTCTGTAGGTGTTATGGACCAGGGATTTTCAAAAGCGTCAAGATATGATGTACGTCCCGAAGAACAAGACAGCACTGTGTGGTGTGAAGTACATTCGATGGACTTTTGTGAGGAAAATCCGCAGTTTGTTGTGAGATGCGGTAATTATAACGGCGGTATGTGCGCATATTCCGAGGACTATGGAAATACATATTATCCAATGAATTGGGACAAGAAATTAAGTTGTGTTAATATTGCACTTTCGTCAACCGTTAAAGAGAACGGATACCCCGTTATGCTTATGTCGGCCGGTGATGGCAGCAAAGGTACACTCTGGCGGTCGTATGATTTGGGCAGAACGTGGGAACAGCTTAATGCGGATTTCTTGGAACAAAAATCCGCCGGACAAGAAAGAGTGACTTTGGTTTCGGACAGAGTGGACGGAAAAACGTTCTATTACTGTGATAACGGTACTTTTTACGTATCAACGGACTGCGGAACAACATGGATAAAAAAACAACAGTTCAAATATCCTTCAAGATGGGGAGAGTCGAATTATTACTTTGCGTCAATCCCCGGAGTTGAGGGCGGAGTTTGGATAAAAACCGTGGACGGTGTATATGAAACAAGAGATAAAGGAAGCACGTGGACGATTATATCGGATATAAAAAATCCTGTAACGTTCGGATTCGGAAAAGGCAAAAGCGGCACAAATGTGCCGGCGGCATATCTTGTGGGCGAGATTGACGGAATATACGGAATTTATATTTCGGACGATTTGGGCAAAAACTGGCGCAGAATAGACGGCGGATTTAATCTTCCGTGTGCAATAATGCAGCTTGCCGGCGACCGTAATATATACGGCAGAATGTTTGTCGCAACCTGCGGAAGAGGTTTGTTTTACGGGCAAAGTGTTGAAATTGATGATTTGCCGCCGCTGATTACGCTTGAAAACGAAAACAGTTCGGACGAACCGGGACTTGATTACGCACTTTATGAACATGAGTTCACGGTTAGGGGAAGTGTTGACGAGCCGGCGGAAGTGAGAGTTAATTCACAGCCTGTGGAAGTATCCGAAGACGGTCGTTTTGAATATAAGCTTAATTTGGAATACGGCGATAATGTGATATATATCGAAGCTGTGGACGAAAACGGAAACAAATCCGATACTGTGTATCTGCACGAACGTTATTTGCCGGATTATGTTCCGGTTCAATATACAACCGAGAAAAACATATTAACACGCAGCAATAAAGTCTCAATAAAAGGAAAAACTTTCCCGAATGCCGAGGTATATTGCGGAGAAAATGTGTTCAAGGCAAACAAGAACGGCAACTTTGAGGCGGTGTATAATGCGGAAACGGAAAACTCAACGGTTTCGGTGTATGTTAAAAACATAAACGGTGCCGTTTCCGAAACAACCGAATTTAACGTTACTTACGATACGCATATTCCTATATTGGAACTGGAAGAAATACCGAAAACCGAGGACGGATTGTTTGCAATTCTGCGCGGTAAAATCAACGAACCCGGCGAGGTCAGAGTGAACGGCAAAAATATCATCGTCAGAGAAGACCTTTCGTTCTATGCTTTCTGTGAGCTTACGCCCGGTGATAATGCAATAAAAATTCAGGCGAGAGATATGGCGAAAAACGTGGCAAAACCCGTCACGGCAAACATCAAATCTCTTGGTGTTACAAAGGATAAATCGCAGGTTACGGCAAAATATAAATCCGAGGATTTCGGTTTCGACGGCGATGTGAGCGAATGGGCATTAAACAACAGATGTGAAAAACTGCTTGCGGACTCTCCGAATAACATTGTTGATTTCGGGCTGATGTGGGACGAAGAAAACCTGTATATCGGCGTTAAAGTTACGGACGATGTTATATTCACGGGAAACGGTACGTCGTTCTATGAGGATTGTATAGAAATTTATATGGATGGCGATAACAACAAAGAATCAAAATATGACGAGCATGACGCCCAGCTTATTTTCGTGCCGAGTGATGATTATGACGATGCACGCAGAAAATATAAAATACTTGATGACGGTTACAGCATGGAAATTGTGCTGCCGTGGAAAGATTTTAAAGTTGCGCCGAAAGCCGGAGATTTTGTCGGATTTGACATAGACTGTGCCGACAACGATAATCTTTATCCCGATAAACGAAGAACCGGTGTTATAGGTTTCAGCGGAACAATGAATAACTGGGCAAGCACAAAAGATTATTCCACAATTACGCTTGAAGCGAAGGAGGATAAACAATGAAAAAATTATGTATGTTTTTAACGGTATTTTTGCTGATAAGCGTATTCCCGGTGTCGGCTGAGGAACTCAGCGTTGTGTGTAAGAACGGTGCCGCCGTTCTTACATGGGATGCCGTGGAAGGTGCGGAAGGGTATTATATCTTAAGAGATTATAATTATATCGATTCGTTCACGGCAGACGTAACAACCTATACGGATACGGACGTTGAAATGGGAAGCGGATATTCGTATATAGTTGCGGCAACAGATGTGGGCGGTTCGGAAATATGGATGAGCGACGAAGTCAGCGTTCTTATAACAGAAGCGTCCGAGGGCGGCGATGAAGGCGAAAGCGGTGACGAGGGTGAAAGCGGTGACGAGGGCGAAAAACCATCCAATATAAAAGAGTATGTTTCCGTTTATAAAAACGAGGACGAAAGAGATACACTCATAGCCTGGGAACTTCCGCATTACGATGTCTCGAAATATGTTGAGGAAAAAACCATTATAGGCGGAAAGTCCATGAAATGGAAACTCCGAACCGATAAGGATGCAAACGAGCTGAAAATAGAACTGAAAAACATAACTTATGATATATCCGATATTACGGAAACAGGATATGCACAGTTTTATGTTTATCCGGAAACCGCAATGAAGATTTTACCGGACATAAGCTTTTTCATGTTCGGCGGCGGCAAAGATACAAATATAATCAATATAAGCTCGCAGATAAAACCAAATCAGTGGAACACGGTTAAAGTATCTATTGCGGATATGTTAAAAGAAAGACAGACCGACCCGTCTGCAATAAATCAGATTGGCATACGTTCGTTCGGCAATTATACGTCACAAACAAATTTCTACATTCAAGGACTGGGATTTTGGGATGAAATCCGTCAGCCGAAAGCACAGAGCGGCAACAGCGGAGCGGATGAAAACGGAAATTCTTATGCGGAGATTATATTCGATAAATCACTTGATGAATCAACGTTTTCAAAGGATTCGTTCACCGCAGAGGGCTTGACGGTTTCGGATATGAAATACGAAAACAAAACAGTTACGCTGTATTTTGAAGAATTGCTCAAACCGTCAAAATCGTATAAAATAAATATAGACGGTTCACTTGCGGATACGGACGGAAAATTCACGGCAACTTCCGAGGTGATATTTAAAACGCCGCAGGTGTTTGAAAATGTTGCCGTACACAACGTAAATTTCAGTAAACAAACGCTTGAAAACGGGGAACTTGTTTGCACTGCCGAAGCGGCGGCAATATATTCCGAAAAAGGCGAAGCACAGGAAATAACAATGATAGCGGCGGTTTTGAAAGGCGATAAAATCATAGCTCTCGGCTGTGATACAAAATCGGCGGTGGAACTTAAAACAAAAGAATCATTTTCCGTTAAACTGAATCTTGAAAAGATACCGGACGGTTGCAGAGCCGAGGTATATTTCACAGATAATGCGGAAAACGGAAAACCGTTATGCGGCGTATACAAATATTTTGAATAACAAAAGGGTGCAGCGGTGCGAAAAATCGTGCCGTAAAATAAATTAACCAAAATTTAAAGGAGGAATTTTTTATGAGGAAACTCGGCAAAATCTTTTTATCAGTGGTAATGATATTGGCAATGACCCTGGGGAACACATTGGCGGTAACCGTTGAAGGTACGTATGAGGAGAGTTCAAATGTAATTGAGGCAATAAGTATTTACAAAAACCAAGCCGAAAGCGACAGTCTGTCGATAATGAACTCATGGGGGAGAGACCCCGATTACGTAACGGACAAAACAATAATAGGCGGAACGGCATTGAAATTCGAGATGCTTGTGAATGCAGGACCGAACGAATTTTTCTTCAAATCCGTTGACAAAGTTGAAGAAGGAGTGGAAATTTTAAAAACATATGACATAAGCGCACTTAAAGAAACAGGATATTTGAGAATGCTTGTATATCCGGAAACAGAGCTTACGGACTTTGCCGGAGGAGTAAATCTTGTGCTTTACAGCGGCGACAGAGCAAACGCATCCGCAAAGCAGTCTAATATCGTGTCAATAAAAAATCAATTAACGCTTAACAAATGGAATCTTGTTACGGTTCCTGTGGCATCGTTTGCAAATGAAGAAATAGAATTATCGAAAATATCGAGAATTTTGTTCCAGTCCGGCGGAGAGTATGCGGATAAGTCACTTTCGTATTATGTTCAGAATGTAGCATTCTGCGATGAAGCCGGATTAAACATAACAAAGGCGGAATATGCAAACGGAAGCATAACGTTGAATTGGACACCGAAAACAATCACACCGGCACAATACAGCGTGAAATGCAACGGTGAGGAACTCGTAAAAACAACGGCAGCAACATATTCTTATGCACCGTCACAAAAAGGCTGCATAAACGAATATACAATAGAAGCTCTCAATCAAAACGGAGACGTTATTTATACAAGTGCGGCAAAATCCGTGTTCATAGCAAATCCTGCAACAACGGCGGCGGCAACTGTATATAAATCGTCCAAACCCGATACAATAACCGTAAGCACATTGCCTAACTGGGGTGTTCCGTCATATACGGACGAAAATACCGTTATAGGCGGAAAATCCATGAAATGGTCTATGTACGGAGCGAACGATAATCAGCTTAAAATCGAACTTGCTGCGGGTTCGCATATCAATGCGGCACAGGCAGCGGAGAATAACGGATATATGCGTATGCTGATATATCCGAAAACTGAACTTGCAAGTCTGCCGGGAAAAGTTTCAACTTTCTTTTACGGAAAAAACAAAAATTATCCGACGAGTTCGCCGTATCAATATGTTAATGCACGCGTTGTGGATATAACAAATCAGCTTACACTCAATAAATGGAACATTGTTGAAGTACCCATGACGGAATTTGCAAAAGACAACGAACATGTTGATGTGAGCGATATAAATCAGGTATGGCTCAGAGCATACGGAGACTATGCGGCGGATTCTCTTGTGCTGTATGTTCAGGATATAGCATTCTATACAGATGCGGACGTAAAAATTTCAAGTGCAACATATAACAACGGCAAAGTTACACTTAAATGGACATCAACGGCAGATGCCGCAAATTATGTGATAAAATGCAACGGCAAAGAGATAGCCGAAAAAGGCGGAACAATAAACCTTGCAATCATCACACCGGAAACATACGGAGAAGTGGTTTCTTACACTGTAGAAGCAGTGGATACGGACGGAAATGTTATTGCGGCAAGTGATGAACGACTGATGTTCATAGAAAACAAAAACGATGTTGCGGCAAAAAAAGTAACGGTATTCGGAACATCAAAGGGAACGCTTTCGATAAGCACATTGCCCAACTACGGAGGATATAAGGCATATACCGGCAACACACCGCTCGGCGGCGAAGCAATTACACTCAGTGTATACAGCAAAGCTACCATAGACCAATATAACTGGGGCGGTGCAAACGGACTTAAGATTGAAACACCAACGGAAAAAATAGATGCAAGCGCAGACGAAATCGGCGGATATATGCGAATGCTGATATATCCCGAAACACAGCTTTCGGCATTTCCGGGAGATATAGTTACGGCAATATATTCAAAAGATGCAAGCGGAGTTAAACAGTCCAATGTCATCACAATAAACGACAAGCTTGAAATGAATAAATGGAATACAGTAACAATACCTGTAAGCGAGCTTCTCGGCGAAGGCAATCAGGGCGTGGATATGTCGAACATAACCCAGATTGCAATTAATATGCAAGGGAATTACGCAAACGACGGCGATTGTGTATTCTATGTTCAGGGAATAGAATTCGGTACAACGGCAGAGGTTCATGCAAACGGAATAACAGCCGTTAAAAACGGAAACAACGTAACATTCACAGCCAAGGTGAACAACCTTTCGGCGGCAGATGCAACACCGGCATTAATTGCCGTTGCATACAATGCAAACGGAAGTCTTGCGGATATAAAAGTGTTCGACAAAACAACAATATCGGCAGGTGCGATGGGTACCGTAAGCGGAGAAATAACACTTCCGAGCAACACAACATACAAAGCTATGCTTGTTACCGATATATCAAGCATGAGACCTATGACAAAAGCGGTTGAGGAACCGACAGAAACAGTGGAATAAAATAATATGCCGGGGTGTGTCATGCGCCCCGGCAAACCAAACCGACGGAGGTAATTATGAAAAAAATTAAATTTACAGCTCTTTTAACAGCGGCAATTATGCTCATTTCTCTGCAAACGTTTGCGGAGGGATTCGGACTTTCCGCAACCGTGAACGGCAATGCGGTCACGCTGTCTTGGAACGGCGACGGGTCCGAAATATATTCTGTAATCCGTGACGGAATGTATATTACCGATGTCGGTGTTAATACATATGAAGATGAAGATATTGAACAGAATGCGGCGCATGAATATACGGTTGTGTCCTCAAAAGGTGCGGAGGAAAGAATAACGGTTGTTACAAAAAATGATTATTATGCGGAAAAAACAATGATTTTCAACGATACGGCACCGAGCGGATATATCGGAATGGATACGGAAAACTATACTTATTCCGGCACATCGACACAATATAAGCTTTTCGGCAATGAAAGCATAAAATGGCAGTTCAAAGATAAAACAGCGAGAATAAGAAAAGAAATGTATATTAAGAACAACGATGAAAAAATAAGCTTTAATGCATCGGAACTGCGTGATTACGGCTTATTCGGATTTTGGATATACATAAAATCAAATGCTTACGAACAGGATTTGAAAATATATTTGACTGACAAATACGGAAACAATTCGGCAGAATGCATAATAAATACCGAAACGGTAGACGGCTGGCGTTTTGTATCGTTTCCGCTGAAAAATCTTGAATATAAAAATTTTGATTTAAGCTGTGTGAACACGGTTTCGATTATAAAATCGAACAAAACCTCAGCACAGTTTGATGTATATATACAAAAACTCGGTTTTTACGGAGTGAACGACAGTATATTGGCTTTCAAGGCAAATAAAATATCGGATACATCCGTTAAAGTTGATTTTACAAAGAAAATAAATGCGGAAACGCTTAATATAAACAGTTTTGTGTGCGACAAGGGACTGAATGTTGCGGCATATACGGCAGCGCAGGACGGAATGAGCTGTGTTATAGACTTTGATAAACCTTTGATGCACGGCGAAATATATAAACTTACGGCGAACGATTCGCTTAAAGGTGAAAACGGCGAAACCGTCGGCGAGCATTCGGATTTTGCATATTTCGGCGAGAAAATAAACTACGGCGGAGCAGTGGAGTTTACGGCACAAACAAAGAAATTTGCGGCAGGGGCGGCAGTGTTTTACGTAGGAAATCCGACGGCGATTATAAGGGGCAGAAGAATGAACACCGAAAGCGGAAATTTTGTGCCGTATATATCGAACGGAACACAATATGTGTCGGCAGAACTTGCACGTGCGGCGTTCGGAAACAAAATAATCGGAACGGAATTTATATCGGCAGACGATGTTTGCACATATACGGGATTGCAAAAATACACATCGGGCAACTTGGTAATCATTTCTTCCGCAGAACCGAATAAGGAAATAGCGGCAGAACTTTCCGGAGCTTTAAACTATGAATGGGGCAACTTGCATCTCGGTACGGAGGGATTTGTCACAGGAATTATCTCGCATCCTCTCGACCCGGAACTTATGTTTGCAAGAACAGATGTCGGCGGTGCATACCGCAGAGATAAAAATACGGGCAGATGGATTCAAATGCTTGACTGTATCGACCATTCGGAAACATGGCTTACGGGAGTGAGCGGCATTGCGGCGGCACCCGGAAATAAGGATGTTTTATATGCGGCATGCGGAATGTATACATATGAATATCCGCATGATATACTTAAATCCACCGATGGTGGCAGAACATGGAAAAGACTTTATTTCGATAAATATACACTGTCCGAGGGCGACCATCGTTACAGCGGCGAAAATATAGCCGTAGACCCGAATAATTCGGAAAGAGTATATGTGGGTACATATTGTGAGGGGCTGTGGTACAGCGAAAACGGAGGAACCGCATGGCAAAAAGCTGAGGGTATACCGAGCGGAGATACAACACCGACAGGCGGAGTACGCATAGTATGTTTTGATGAAAACGGTGTGATTTATGTCGGAATATGCGGTAACGGAGTATACAAAAGCACGGACGGAGTGAACTTTGAAAAGCTTGACGGCAGTCCCACAACACCGCAGCGTATGTACTGTGAAAACGGAATTTTATACGTTTCCGCATCAAATCGTGAAACAACGTCGGACGGTGGATTATATAAATATGACGGTACGTCGTGGACAAATATTTCGCCGACGTTTCCGAAAAATAAAAATGACCGTTCCGTCGGTGCGTTTGTTACGGACGGCAGTTTCATTTTTGCCGCCGGTGCACCGTATACGGACAATCTCGGATATTTCGCACGTTCGTATGACGGAGGTGTAACGTGGGAAAACTGCGGCTTTTTGCGTGGCGAAAACAATATATGGAGCAATCCGTCATCAATGATATGGAGCAATGCGGAAAAAACGGGCGTTATTTTGGCAACGGGTGCCGGAATACATAAAATTGACGATGTTCGCAGCGGCAACCCCTATCCGATGTATTACGAGGACGGTGCGGAGGAATTGGTATGTTTTGATGTTATGAGTGTACCGTCCGAAAACGCACCGATGTATCAGGTCGGCTGTATGGATAAAGGATATGTAAAGGGATATAATCTCACAGATAGGGCACAAACTCACGACACATGGGAGCTGGAAACGGCTACAATGGATTTTTGCGAGCAGGAACCGAAGTTTGAAGTTCAAGCCGGACACGACAGTAACGGAAACGGAGTTGCGATGTATTCGGAAGATTACGGTGCAACGTGGACAAAAAAGAAATGGAACGGCGGTATAATACATAATTTTGCGGTATCGGCGGAAATATCCGAAAACGGGTATCCTGTGATTGTTGCGGCGGCGGCAAGCGGAATATGGCGTAGTGAGGATTTCGGAGAAAACTGGCAGCTTGTAAACAGTGAAGTTGTAACGGTAACCGGCAAACACATGGGAAAAGAATTTTTGAAATCCGACCGTGTTAATAAAGATGTATTTTATTATTCGGAAAACGGAAAAATGTATATTTCAAAGGATAAGGGAACAACGTGGAAGCTGTGCCGCACTTTTGCCGTGCCGGCGGATTCGGCGATAAACAAAGACGATGCAATGTCAAAAAGCTATTTTGCAACCGTTCCGTATTCTCCGGGTGAAATATGGTTTAATTCACTTGACGGAATTTATGTTTCAAAGGATTACGGCGAGAACTGGGAACTGCTGAACAGTATCACGAACACAAAAACTTTCGGATTCGGTAAAGGCAAAACAGATGGGGTTGCGTCATATGCAATAGGAACGGTAAACGGAATATACGGCGTTTATATATCGGACGATATGGGCAGAACATGGAAAAGAACGGACGGCGGATTTAACATACCATGCACGGCATATCAGATGGCGGGCGACCGCAATGTATATGGCAGAGTGTTCATAACCACAGGCGGCAGAGGTACTTTTTATGCACAAAAAATAGAAAACGTGGCCCAGGCAATTGAGCTTAAAGCCGAAAACGGAAAACTCGGTTGGACAGCGGTTGAGGAAGCGGAAATTTATGCGGTTTTAAGAAACGGAGAAGAAATCGCACGTATAGATACAACAGAGTATAACGATATATCGGTGCAGTCGGAAAAAGTATGCGAATATGTCATCAAAGCTTTGGCAGGCGGTGTGGTAATCGGAGAAAGCAATAAATTACAATTGTTTTTTGAAGATGTATCAAAATGCGAGGCAATAAGTATTTACAAAAACCAAGCCGAAAGCGACAGTCTGTCGATAATGA
>CAYQKW010000021.1:0-13025 GCA_964418245.1 uncultured Oscillospiraceae bacterium | reverse complement strand
TATGCTTGTTACCGATATATCAAGCATGAGACCTATGACAAAAGCGGTTGAGGAATAAAATAAGGAGTAAACAGCATGAATTTTAACGGAGATATGCAAGAACTGCAAGAGGGAACAGATATTATTTTAGCTGAAGAAAATATTTCGGCAGATGTTGAAGTGAAACACGGAAATTGTCTTAAAGTGACAGAAAGGGACGGGAAATACGAGATAGTTTTCGGAGCAAAGTCAGAGTTTTTCAGAGCACTTGCCATTTTGATTGACAAAATAAAAAAAGGCGAGAAAAATTTTGAGGTGGTTCAGCACAGGCAGTTTGAAAGCTGCGGAATTATGGTTGATGTGTCAAGACGTGCGGTTTTGAAACCCGACACGGTTAAAACGATAATACGATACATGGCAAAAATGGGTCTTAACATGATGATGCTGTATACGGAGGATACGTTTAAAATGGATAAATATCCGTATTTCGGATATTTACGCGGAGCATATACAAAAGATGAGATAAAAGACATTGTCGCATACGGTGAAAAATTCGGTGTGGAGCTTGTGCCGTGCATTCAAACGCTGGCTCATTTAAAAAATGCACTGCGCTGGGGTTATGCGGACGGCATGAAAGATACAAACGATATATTGCTTATAGATGAAGAAAAAACGTATGAATTTATCGAAGAAATGATAAAAACGGCAAGAGAGTGCTATAATACAGAGAAAATTCATATCGGTATGGACGAAGCACACGATGTCGGTTTCGGAGAGTATTTCCGCCGTCACGGTTACACTGATCGTTTTGAACTTTTGTCGCGGCATCTAAATCGTGTTATTAAGATTACGGACAAATACGGATTCAAACCGATGATGTGGAGCGATATGTTTTTTCGTCTTGCATCCAAAAACGGCGGATATTACGATTTGGAAGCCAAAATGCCCGAAAATATATCCGAGCTTATCCCTGAAGGACTTTCTATGGTATATTGGGATTATTACAACAATGATGAAAAAATGTATGATTTCATGATAAAAACACACATGGATATGAAACGTAATGTTGTGTTTGCCGGAGGTATATGGACGTGGGCAGGATTGTCTCCGCAATACGATAAAACATACGTAACCACAAAAGCGGGGCTTTCGGCTTGCCGGAAAAACGGCATAAAAGATGTGTTTGCCACCATGTGGGGCGATGACGGTGCGGAATGCAGTATATTTGCGGCATTGCTCGGTTTGCAGCTGTACGGTGAATATAACTATTTTGAAGAAGTAACTGACGAACATCTTGCGGATATGTTTAAAATTTGCACGGGATATGATGCGGATGCATTTTCGGTATTCAATATAGATGATTTCGGCGAACTTTGCACCGAACACGATTCAATGGTATCAAAACAAGTGTTTTACAGTGATGTGCTTATCGGATTGTTCGACAAAAATCATGCAAAACTTGACTTAAAGGGACACTATAAAAAAATACTCGATAAGTTTAATACAGTGAAAAAACAGCCCGGACTTGAATATCTTTTTGAGTATCAGAAACAGCTCATAACAATATTGTATAAAAAATGTACAATGGGTATGGATGTTACGGAAGCATATCGCAAGGACGATAAAGGGGAGCTTGAAAATCTTGCCGCGCAGATACGTGAAATTGCGGAAGATACGGAAAATATGCGCAGTTTGCTTTATGGAGTGTGGCACAAAAACAATAAGGCTTTCGGATTTGAATATTTTGACGGAAAGATGGGCGCAAGTGCGGCACGTTTGATTTCATGCGCAAAACGTATTGAAGATTATGTAACCGGAAAAATTGACAGAATAGAAGAACTCGACGAGGAAAAATTGTATTACAGCGGCAACGAATCGCCGTTCATACATATGTATTTTTCCGGAGCAATACAGATGCCGTAAGAAAATACAATGCATAACAGTAAATAACAAACGAGTGGGGCGGATAATATCCGCCCGTCAGGCTGAAGAAAAAGTCCGGATTTTTCCGGGCTTTTTACAAATAATATATTTTTCCAAAAGTGCAAATTGCTTATTGGAAAAGCATATACTCCCTATATCCAAACATATAATAGTTAAAAAGAGGTATCCCTATATGAGATACCTCTTATTTGCATTACAAATCAGTTCTGTTTGAATTTCGATAAGTTTCCTGTGCCAAAGTTGCCATAACGGTATCGTAAAAACGCTTATCTTCAAACAATTTTGAAAACGCTTTCATCTGCTCCATATAACAATCTTGTGCCACTTCCTTAAAGACTTCGGGGAAAATTGATTTTGTATAAACCTCTTCATCATTTTTCCTTGCCTGCTGATTAAGTTTTTTGTTTTCTTTTGCTTTGTTGTAAAGAGTTTCAACAATAACTTTGTCGCCTTCGGAAAATATGCCGTCAAACCTTTTATTTATTTTTTCTATGATTTCCTCAAGCAAGGAATCCTCGTCCGATAAAAAGCCTGTTGTCTTTAAAGATTTCGGATTAGAAAGCGTTTGATTTTCTTCGGTAGGGGATAAACTTATATCTCCGTGAAAATCCTCTTGAATTTTATAATATTCAAGCTTCAGTTTATCTGCCAAATCAACATTTCGGACATCTACCACAGGCGGCAACATTTTTTCAAGATATTGCGTATATGTGTATTCCGCCTGCAATGATTTATCAAACATACGGCTTATTTGCGTTATGTATGAATACCACTTATTAAAGTTTTTAACCGTCTTTTTAACTTCAAATCTATCTTCTTCACTCATTGCTTCGTATCTTGATATAATAGGTTTCAAAAGACTTGTCAATTTTCCCAAGTCATTTTCATTTTGTTCTTTTTTCAAGAAAATCTTTAAAAATTCTTGTATGTCATTTTCGTCATATATCCCTTTTTGACGGAGAAGCTGTCTTGTATCGTAAATCATATTCACATTGATTTCTTCATCAAGATATGTTGCTTCATAATATGGCTCAAATGCTTTTTGTATATCCTCTGCGGTATTTACAAAGTCAAGAATAAATGTGTCTGTTTTTCCGGGACAAGTGCGATTAAGTCTTGACAATGTTTGAACGGCTTTTACGTCTTTTAGCTTTTTATCGACAAACATTGTATGCAAAAGCGGTTCGTCAAAGCCTGTTTGATATTTTTCCGCAACAATAAGCATTGAATATTCGTCCTTATTAAATTCTGACGGCAACTGACTTTCTTTTATAGTTGTTCCGTCTTTACGCTTATTTAACCCCTCTTCTGTAAATTCCATTTCACCGTCTTTAACAACGCCCGAAAACGCAATAAGAATTTCCACATCATCATATCCGTGATTTTCGATATACCTTTTCATTTCGTGATAATACCTTATAGCGTGAAGTCTGGAAGCTGTAACAACCATTGCTTTCGCTCTGCCGTTAATTTTATTTTTTGTAACACTTTTGTATGTTTCGATTATTATAGCAGTTTTTTGGGCAATATTATGCGGATGCAATTCTTTATAGCGCATAATCGCTTTTACCGCTTTATTTGTAGGAACTTCGGGATTGTCCGGTGTTTGCTTTGCTATGCGATAACAGGTTTTGTAGTGCATAAAATTTTTAAGCACATCTAAAATGAAACCCTCCTCAATAGCTTGTTTCATCGAATAAATATGAAAAGGTCTGAAGCCTTTTCCGTTTTCTCTCGGTGTACCGAATATTTCAAGTGTTTTTGCCTTTGGAGTGGCGGTAAAAGCAAAAAAAGATAAATTTTTATGTTTACCGTGTGAAAGCATTTCCTCAACCAATTTATCCTCTTGGTCTTTTACTTCTTCTTCCGCAAGCCCCTCAATTTCGGCATATTCTCTAAGTGCTTCTTCGGTATCTGCAAGAGCACTTTTTAATTTTGCGGCATTTTTACCCGTTTGTGAGTTGTGTGCCTCGTCAACAATAATTGCAAAACGCCTGTCTGTTGTTTCGTCAATTTCGTTATAAATATACGGGAATTTTTGAATTGTCGTTATAATTATTTTCTTGCCATTGTTGATAGCGTCTTTTAAGTCGGACGAATGTTTATCATCATCAATTTTTTCAACGATACCTTTTGTATGGTCAAATCCGTAAATTGTATTCTGTGTTTGACGGTCTAAAACAGTTCGGTCATTAACAACAATTACGGAAGTAAAAACAGGTTTGTTGTTTTTGTCGTGCAATTCAGAAAGCTGATAGGCAAGCCAAGCAATGGAATTACTTTTACCGGAGCCGGCAGAGTGTTGTATAAGATAGTTTTTACCGGAGCCGTTGTCCTTTACATCGGCAATGAGTTTTGATACAACGTCCAGCTGATGATAGCGAGGGAATATAAGCTTTACGGATTTTTTCTTAATTTCCTTTCCGTTTGAAAAAATAATTTTTTCTTCTTCAATTTTTTGCAAAAACCTTTGAAGAATATTCATCAAGCCGTCCTTTGTTAAAACCTGTTCCCAAAGATAACTTGTAGCATATCCGTCATTGTTTTCGGGATTTCCTTTGCCGCCAACATTGCCCGCACCGTTTGAGCCTTGATTAAAAGGCAAAAAGAATGTTTTTTCGCCGCCAAGCTTTGTTGTCATTGCAACCTCATATAAATCAACCGCAAAATACACCAAGAAACGGTTGTCAAAGCGAAAACAAAATTCTTTCGGATTCCTGTCAGTCATAAACTGTTTTTTTGCATTGGCAACACTTTGCCCTGTCAGTTGGTCTTTTAACTCAAGAGCAACAATAGGTATTCCGTTTACCGATAATACCATATCAATGGAATTTTCATTTTCGGTTGAATATTTGAATTGTCTTGTGCAAGTTACAATATTTGAATTGTAATCGGACAAAACAGAAGAATTGAGCGTTGTATTTTCCTTGAATGATACAATTTTGATTTTTGCACCCCTGTCTTCAAAACCGTGTTTTAAGATATAGGTAAGTCCGAATGTGTCAACACATTCTTGAAAACGCTTGTATAATCTGTTTTCAGCCTCCGCACCGTAATTTCGCTCATATTTTTGCCATTCTTTAGGTTGAGTGGATTTGATATAGGCTATAAGTTTCGGCATATCAATAGCCTTTTCACGATTGTATGTCGATAAATCTCCTTTTGTATATCCACCCTGCGATAGCATATAACTTTCTATGTCCTGTTCAAATCGTTTTTCTTTTATATCCATTTATTCCACCGTCCTTTTTCCTGTCACATATTCATAAATAAGCGACTTTTTATATTCTTCCAAATATGAAATGAGCTTTTCTTTTTCGGTAATGATATTGTCAATTTCTGTGCATTTTTCGTCAATATATTCTGTAATTTGTTTTTGTTCAACATGAGACGGTAATAAAATGTTCTCATTCTTAACAAAATAAGTCGATACCCTTTTTAAACCACCTGCGCCTGTCATTGTTGATATGGCTCTCTTTATAAAGTATGTATTTCTTAACCAATAAAACATATATTTTTTGTCTATATTAGTCGGTCTAAAAACAAATAATTCGGAAGTGCCAAAACCGATTCCGGAAGTCATATTTTCCATAATAGCAATGTTTCCATTTTCAAAGCAAGGGGTTACTTTTGCCATTACAATATCTCCGTCTTGAAATGCTGTTAAAGAGGATGCTAATCTTTTAAGCGTTATAACATTATTTATATAATACCCGTTCTTTACATACTCCATAGGAGTATATGTGACTTCACTTTCTTCAGTTAGTCCTGTTATATCACAGCTTGGAGAAAAAATAGAAATATATTTTATTTTACTAACATTCCACCCACTCGGTATATCCCCAATCCATTCAATACCGCTGTCTTTCATAGGCACATTTTTATCAAGTCCTTTTGTTACGGCTTCGGTAATGACAGACTGTTTATATTCCTTGTAGTTTACAATACTTGATTTTGTTTCGGCAATTATTTTATCAATTTCAGCAACTTTACCGTCAAGAAAATCTGCTATTTTCTTTTGTTCCGACAAAGGTGGAATTGCTATTTCAATAGTTCCAAAATCGTCTGCATTTACAACATACCTCAATGATTTTGAATATATCATATACTTTCTTCCGTCAAAACAGTAATCAAACCAATATTCAGCATATTTTTTATCAATACATTCTTTACAATTATAAATTTTGTAAGCCGGTGAAATCATACCGTCATAATTTGATAGTCCAGAAAAAACTGCCGAACAATCTAAATCAAAAAGACATAATACAAGTTGTCCTTGCTTTACACTTTGATATGTTTCATAACTATCCGGAACTTTACCAAAAGAATTATTTTCATCTTTTATTACAATACCTTTTTTGGTAAGCGAGAGAAGTTTATAATTTTCAAATTCTTCACCAACAATATTTTTTGTAAGCTCAAAACAATGTTTGTTTTTTTCAACCTTCCATTCACTCGGAATATTTCCAATCCATTCAACACCACTATATTTCATTTCTCTTGTCATTTGCTTTCACGCTCCCCAAATAAAGCTTTTAAAGAAGCCGAAATACTTTCTTCCTGCTTTGCTATAATTTCCGCTATTTCTTCGGAGTTTCTCGGAGCCTGATATTTATAAAAATATCTTGTAAAAGGTATTTCATAGCCCACCTTTGTTTTGGTTTTATCTATCCATGCCTCTTTGTTATATGGTTTTACCTCTCTTGCAAAATAACTGTCAATATCTTCGGTAAGCGGTACATTTTCATAATCTCTCTTTGATGTGTCGGGTACGGGTTGTTTTTTCTTTCCTTTTGTTACAATTTCTCCGTTTTCATCATACATAGGGCTTTCAATTTGAATACGATTAAAGCCGAAATCTTCGTTGTTAAATATTTTACTTTCGCATATTTTTCCGTCAAAATCATATTCTTTTGCTTTGTAATCTCCGTAAACCTTGACTATTGCCTCTCGGCATTTATCGGTTATATCATAACGCTTATTGCCGATATTTTTTCTGCGTTGCTCTGCCATTTTGGATGCGTCAATAAGCTGTACTTTGCCTTGTCTGTGCAGAGGTTTATTTTTTGAAATTATCCAAATATATGTTGTAATGCCTGTATTGTAAAATACATCTGTGCTTAACTGAATAATGCAGTCAAGCCAATCGTTTTCAATCATATATCTGCGTATTTCGCTTTCTCCGCTTTCGGCGGCACCGGTAAAGAGCGACGAGCCGTTATGTATAATTGCCATTTTACCGTTATCTTTCAATTTTGCTATACCGTTCAAATCAAAGAGCATTTGCCCGTCCGAAATTTTCGGCAAGCCAACACCGAATCTGCCGTTATCGCCCAATGCGTGTTCCGCTTCGACTTCTCTTTTTGCGGTTTTCCATTCTATTCCAAAAGGCGGATTTGAAATGATATAGTCAAATTTAAGGTCTTTGAATTTGTCATCCGAAAGAGTGTTGCCCAGTTTCATATTATCCGCGTTTCCACCGTGAATAAGTGCTGATGATTTTGCAATGGCAAATGTTTCGGGATTTAATTCCTGCCCGAATGTTAGCACTTTTACTTCAGAATCAAGTACTTTCAAGCGTTCGGTCATGCAGGTCAGCATTTGAGATGTTCCCATTGTCATATCATAAACGGTTATTGCAACACCATCCTCAATTAAAATATCTTTGCTTTCGGAAATCAATATGTCCGTCATAAGATATATAATATCTCTTGACGTAAAGTGCGCTCCGGCTTGTTCGTCATAACTTTCTGAAAATCGTTTTATCAAATCTTCGAAAATATATCCCATATCAACAGAGGTTACTTTATCTGCACCCATATAGGCACTCGGCTTGTTAAAAGCCTCGATTATAAGAAACAAAAGACCGTTATTGGCAAGTTTTCTTATTTCGTTATCAAATTCATAATTTTCTAAAATATCCTGCACATTTTCAGAATATCCCATAATGTAATTACGGAAGTTATCCTCAATATGGGTTGCGTCCTCTGTTAATTTTTGAAAATCATATTTGCTGATATTATAAAAAGAATACCCCGACGCACGCTGCAAAAATCCCGATTTAACTTCAAAATGTTTTACGTTTTCGTATGTTTCCAAAACCTTTTCTTTTGTTGGAATAAGGCAATCGTTAAATCTTTTCAGAACGCAAAACGGCAAAATAACCTTGCCGTATTCGTGGGGTTTGTAATAATCGCGCAGTAAATCTGCAACGTTCCATATTAAATTTGATTTTTCCTGTATGTTGGTTGTGGTTTTATTAAATAATTCCGTCATTTCGGTTACTCCTTTGCACATTCAATAATCAATGTACTGTCCTTAAACAAGCAATTTAAGGACAAACGGCATAAATACCTTGTTTTTATGCCGTTTGATAACTTTGCTGACAAGAAATTTTGACGGAAAATTTATTCGTTAAATATTTCGTCAAGTTTATTTATCTGCTTTTGCTTATGTTCTTTGAGTGAATGTGCATATAAGTCAAGGGTTATTCCGACAGACGAATGACCTAAAATTTCGAACAATGTTTTATAATTCATTCCGACATCTAATGCTCTTGTTGAAAAGGTGTGCCGAAGTGCGTGGTACTTTATATATCGCCCCTTATATCTTCCGTCCTTTCGTTTGTAAATATTTTTGCCTCTGCAAGTCATATTTTTCACTTCCTTTGTTTGACAATGTTTTTGACGGTAAATTAATGGTTTTTTTATGCATTACATAAAAAACACACTTCAATACTTGATTTTTTGTCACTTCTGTGCTATAATAAATTATAATATTTTATGCAAACTTAAGTATAAAATATCTGAGAGTTTAGTGATTATGCCGATTTTCGCATTGTCCTTAAATTGCTTGTTTAAGGACAGGGTTCGTGGAATTTTATAAGGAATAATACAACGAATTATTCGTTTTACAATACACAGAAAGATATATAGTGTTGTGACCATATTTGCTTGATCATCAAATGAATATTTATCGCACATTTATATACCGCAAACAACAATACCAAATTCAAAATTTGACACAAAAAAATAGCCAAATTCGGCGTAATTACTTTGTTTATTGTGACGAATCCTTTCTTTAAACTGTCAAACTCCCGTCTGTCCGCCCGTTTGATATATTTCGTTATTGAACCGGCAAACGCAAGGCAAAAATGTTTTTGATTAATGTGGGTTGGTAAATGTCAAGAAAAATTCTTTATGTACACAATATGCAGTGGTCAATTCTTGACACGTGATGTATGTTCCCGAGTTTGACAGTAAAAAAACAAAAAGCTCGGCAAGTACCGATATAATCGCATTTGCCGGGCTTTTATCATGATGTCATTTTGTAGTATGTGTTTTTTCTTTACGGCTTTAATAATTTTTTCATATCAGTATACGGAATAATCTGATAATCTGTCATAAATCCAAATTTTTCATGTATTTTGTCTGTTAAATCATTTCGTGCATATGCCGGTCTTGCCGAAAACCAATGGTTCATTATTCTGAAACGTTATTCTATTTGCCAACGTCTGTGATTTACTTGTATTGTCGCTGATACGGAATTTTTCTCTTTTGATGTCAAAATTTAAGTACAATTCAAAAAAATAAAAAAATCGTAAGAAATGTATTGACAAAACGGGTTGTATGTGATATAATAGTTTTATGGTTAAAGATAAATGCTGGCATAGCTCAGTAGGTAGAGTAACGCCTTGGTAAGGCGTAGGTCGGCGGTTCAAGTCCGCTTGCCAGCTCCAAAACAAAAATTCCGCTGCATATGCACCGGAATTTTTATTTTAATAAAATATTGTTCGAGCAAGTTGGGTAATTATATTTATGTGTTGATTTTCAATTTTGTCGTGTTTGTATACGCAGTTGTAATATGCGGCAGAAAAAGACAGAATGCAAAATCCGTACCGCCGCTTTTGTTCGGCAGACGATGTTTATATGAAGGGTTGTGAAAATTATGCCTATAAAAATACCGAATACACTTCCGGCAACAAAAACATTGCATAAGGAAAATATTTTTGTAATTACGGAAACAAGAGCGTTGACGCAAGACATACGACCGCTGAAAATTTTGCTGTTAAATCTCATGCCGACCAAAATTGTCACAGAGACACAGCTTTCAAGGCTTTTGGGCAATACACCGCTTCAGGTTGAGGCAGAATTTTTGCAGACGGCATCGCACAAAGCAACGCACACATCACAAGAGCATATGCTTGCTTTTTACAAAACGTTTGATGAAGTGAAAAATTATAAATATGACGGAATGATAATAACAGGGGCTCCGGTTGAACAGCTTCCGTTTGAAGAAGTGAATTATTGGGAGGAACTTTGCGAAATAATGGAATGGAGCAAAACCCATGTGACAAGCACATTTCATATTTGTTGGGGAGCACAGGCGGGGCTGTATTATCATTTCGGAATACAAAAAGTTCCTTTAAAAGAAAAACTGTTCGGTGTTTTTGAACATAAAGCGGAATACAAAAAATCAATGCTTTTAAGGGGATTTGATGATTGTTTCATGGTGCCTCATTCAAGGCATACAACGGTTCTGCGCGAAGATATAGAAAAAGTTCCCGAACTAAAAATTCTTGCATCGTCCGAAGAAGCCGGCGTATATGCCGTAAGCACCAAAAAAGGCAGACAGATTTTTATTACCGGACATTCGGAATATGACCCCGATACACTCAAAAATGAATATTTGCGTGATAAGGAAAACGGGCTTGATACAGCGATTCCGAAACATTATTTTCCGAATGACGATTATACAAAAAAACCGATTGTGCGGTGGCGCGGTCATGCCAATCTGCTTTATTCAAATTGGCTTAATTATTTTGTATATCAAACAACACCGTATGATTTGAACAAGATTAAATAAGTTTTTACAGTTAGATACATGGAGGTAAAAAATGCGAGATGATAAAACGGTAGCAAATGTTGTAATACGTCGTTTGCCTCGATATTACAGGTATTTGACGGATTTGCTCGCAGACGGAAAAACAAGAATTTCATCAAAAGAACTCAGCCGTAAGATGCATGTTACGGCATCTCAAATACGCCAGGATTTTAATTGTTTCGGTGGTTTCGGTCAGCAGGGTTACGGATATAACGTTGAATATCTGCATAATGCGATTGCCGAAATTTTGGGAATAAAAAACGGAAGAACAATGATAATTGTCGGTGCCGGCAATTTGGGACGTGCCGTATCGGGATATACGTCATTCACAAAAAGAGGGTTCAAGATAATAGGTCTTTTTGATATGAAAAAAGAGCTTGTCGGAACTCAAATAAACGGGCTCACGGTTATGCATGAAGAAAAGGTCGAAGAATTTATCAAGAAAAACAACACGGATATTGCCGTGCTTGCCATTCCTCATTCGGAAGCGCAGAAAACGGCAGACAAGCTTGTTAATGCCGGTATAAAAGGTATATGGAATTTTTCTCATGCGGAACTTAATGTGCCGCCGGAGGTTGCACTGGAAAATGTGCATTTGTCAGACAGCTTGATGACGCTTTCGTGTAAAATCGAAAGACTGAAATGATTTTTCGGGGAATTTATTATGAAAAAAACAATTTTGACTTTCATGCTGTTAATGCATATGTGTATAATTTTCGGATTTTCCATGCAGCCGGCAGATGAATCGGGAACACAAAGCAAAAACTTTACCGTTGCCGTACTCAATTTTTTGCCGGGTATATCCGCAAAATCGCTTGCCGAAAAGGTTGAAATTGCCGAGAGCATAGATTTCTACATACGAAAATGCGCGCATTTTTCAATATATGCCGTTCTCGGTATCCTTGCGTTTTATGCATTTTCGGCATATAATAAAATCGAAACGGGGAAGTATAAGTATTTGTATATACTTGTTTTTTGTCTGCTGTATGCTGTAAGTGACGAAATACATCAATATTTTGTGCCGGGACGTGCGTGCAGAATATTTGATGTCGGGGTTGATTTTTGCGGCAGCATTTTTGGAATTGGCATTGCGGTTGCGGCGAAAAAAATTTTCGGCAAAATTAAGCAACATACTTGAATATATTAATTATAAACGGAATCTGTCGCTGCTGCGTCAGATTCCGGTTGATTGTGTAAATACAGTGTAATACGAAAAACGTGAGATTGTGGGTACAGAAAACATTCGCCGCTTCGGCTGTTCAGTCTTTTTTATTTATTTGCTTAATTATCTGATTAATATATACACTGCATCCGGCGCACAAAAGTCCCTGCGTAATTCCGGAAAAAACAGCTGTAAGTACAGTTTGTGCATTGAATATATCCAAAGATGAAAATATATAAACGCACGCCAATGCCGTTCCGCATATGCCAAGCATAACAGGAATGCATTTGTCGGGTATAAATGATTTTTTCAGTCCGTTACCGATTATATAAAGTACAAAAACAAGTATATACAATTCGGGTTTTATATATTGACTTATTCCGTCATACATATTTAATCACTCCTTTCAAGTTCGTCTATTCTGTGGTGTGCCGATTTAACACTTTGTTCAACGCGTACAACACGTTCGGAAAGACTGTTGTTTTTGTCCTGCTTTTTTTCCAGTTGTGAAATTCTGTAGGTAATAATATTTGTACTTTTACTGTTTGTTATAAGATTACCCAAAAGTGTAACTCCGGCTGTTATAACAGCAATAATTATTCCCTCTGTCATTGCATGATTCCATCCTTTCTCAGCATTATAACAATGCATTTTATCGTGTCGTCGGTAAGACCGAGAAATCCGTTTTCATCACCTTTAATCCAACCCAAATCAAGAGCTTTCTGCACATATGGCTGTGACCATTCGGGACACGCTTTTGTCCAATTGTAAACAATATTTTTTTCCTCCAAAATTTCCACACGTTTTTTCAGTTCCTCGATTTCCGTCATATCATCACCCGTTATCCTTTCAATAAATTCATTCCATTTCACATCATCAACAAACGGTAGGGGACACATCTTTCCCGTCACGTCATAATGTCGCACAACATTATTTATCGGGATATTGTATTCACTCATCAGCCGCCGCACAAATTCCACCACGTTTGATATGGTCTTGTCGGGGATATAATATCCGTTCCCATCACTGTGACTTACCGCTTCAACGGATATGCTGT
>CAYQKW010000020.1:0-32707 GCA_964418245.1 uncultured Oscillospiraceae bacterium | reverse complement strand
TGGCTCGCACATCATATGAATTTGCGGCTTTTTAAACTCGGCAGACTTGAGTTTTGCATGGGTAAATCCGAACACGACATACCCGAAAAAAACATTTCAAAAGGTGATAACGTTATTGAAATACATATCCCATCCGACGGGAAACCGCTTGAATACAACGAATGTGTAAAATCTATAGAAACAGCAAAACAGTTTTTTGCGGAATATTTTCCGGAATTCAAATATGAACATTTCATTTGTCATTCGTGGCTTTTGGATACATCGCTTAAAGAAATACTCCGCGAAAACAGTAATATATTGAAGTTTCAAAGTTTGTTCGACATTGTCTTTGAAGAAGAAGCGGACGATATTATAGGATATACGTTTAAATGGAAAATGGAAAGATACCGGGTGAAAGATGCGCACCCAACCTCGTCGTTTGCCGCAAAAGTGAAAGAACGCATTATCAACGGCGGCAAGTTTTATGACGGTTTTGGCATAATATAACACGGTTTTCGGTGTATACGGACTTTATTGAATTGAAAAATTCATAAAGTCCGTTAAACATATTTGCAAGCATCGGCTAAAAACCTTAACATTCCGCAAAATTATGTATTTATTGAGTATAAAAAGCAAATTTGCGGTAAAGCTAAATACACAGCAATGCTCCGCGGTACATTAAATATATGCGGACGGAAAGGTAAGGAAAAGCTATGAGCAATAAAGGAAAAAACGGCACATACGGAATTGTAATCGGATGCATTTTTGCGGTGGCGGTTATCGGGTTTGCCGTTACCTCGAATATTAAAAGCCGTATAAATAATTTGAAATCCGAAACGGCACAAGCCGCCGCAACCGCGGCACCGGAAAAAAATGAAAAACGCGAAAAACGCGAGCCTGAAATAATTGAAACAAAACCCGTTCAGGCGGCTCCGGCCGCCAAAAGCGAAAAATATGCCGAACAAAATGAAACGGTTGCCGCCGAACCGAGAGAACCCGAATATGTTGCCCCGTCAGACGGCAAAATCAGTGTGCCGTTCAGCGAGAATCCGATATATTCAAAAACTTTTGATGATTACAGAAGTCATCTTGCCATAGATATTGATGCCGCAAAATCAACTCCGGTGAAAGCAATATCCGACGGCACGATAGAAAAAATATACACCGACCCACTTTACGGAATAACAATAGAAATAAGACACGGCGAAAAACTGGTTTCAAAATATTGCTGTCTTTCCGCCGCCGATATGGTAAAAGAAGGCGACATCGTTAAAGCCGGAGATGTTATAAGCGGAATAGGCACAACAGGTGCGGCGGAAAAAGAACAAGTGCCGCATCTGCATCTTGAAACAATACTCGACGGCATAAACGTGAATCCCATTGACTATCTGTCATAATATCATTCGGACGTGCGGCAAAAAAATGCGCACGTCCTTTTGCATACAAACCGATACAGGGTATTGCGGATTTTATGCACCGAACCGGAAATACTGCTGTTACCCAAACATTTAAAGTGATTTGGTATCGCAATAAAATCAAACATATGCCGCATTTTTGCAAAGTGACGCTTTTTACTGTAAAAGACAAAGTGCTATTTCGGAAAATGACGGTTTTTTTATAAAATGACGCTTGTAAATAAGCGGATAATGTGATAAATTAATAATGTATAACCAGATTAAGAGATCTTTTGCCAAAGAAGTATATAATGGGGCAAAACCCCTTATTAAAAAAATAAAACGGAGGAATGAGTTATGAAAAAAGGTAACATGAAACGTGTCGCGGCGATTTTGTCTGCAATGTGTATTTGTATGCCGCAAATATCAATGTCGGCGGCATCCGGAACGCTTGTGTATGAAGCAACAATGAAACACGGAGAGAATGCTTACGGAATAAGCGGTAAGCAGGAACGAACATTCGGCAATTATGCAAATTTTGATTTTGCAAACGGAACATTGAGCGTATCTTCCACGACAGAGGAGATAAAAGGCGGAACAACCGCATATGCATTGCCGCCGAATGGGCAGGAATTTAAATTTTCTTACATTGTTGACCCGTCAACGGGAAAACTTTCTCTTGCCGTGAACGGAGAAATTTGTGCGGAGGGTACAGTCGCAAGATTAAAAGGTGCAACCTCTGTAAATAACGAATGGAAACAAAAGTATAGTACGGAAAACCCGACGGTTTTGAAAAATGACGGGGTGGTTACTCCGGCGGCACAGAGCGCCACGATTATGGCGTGCTCAACATCGTTTATAAGAATAAAACTCACACGTCCGATACAGTATGCCGATGTTGCAAAACTTAAGGCGTATGACGAAACGGGAAATACGGTAAGAATCGTTGATTATACAAAAGATAATGATACAATTACGCTCAGATTCGCAAACTCGCTTACGGTGAACGCACTGTATACTGTCAGCGGAACCGATGTTCCGGATATTTACGGCGGCAGTTCCGATATAAGTGTTGAGTTCAGACCGACAGCGGTTGAAAACGTAACGGCAGGCAAAGATGTTACACCGTCCAAAGAAACGGCAACGGCATGGGGATTTGAACGCAGAATAGACTGGCACGAGGAAACAAATCTCACAAAAGATAACGGTTGGCTTATCGGTGATACTGTTATCGGCACAGACAACAGTATGGAATTTTATGACAGAATTTATGCAATGGAACTTTCCGATAAACACGTAAACGAGGGTAATTATTCTTTAAAATGGGACAATCACCCGTATTATTCAACGGTTGCAACGGAATGTACTGAAAAAGACTGGACGGGTGCGAACACATTCAATATATGGATGTATTCCGAAAAAGCAACAAACGAAATCGTAACAGTACTTATATATTCCGATAATCCGTACACCCCGTGGAAAGACGGATATACATATCCGATTAAAATAGATTGGGTGGGGGCAAAAGAAATAAGCATTCCGTTAAGTGATTTTAACACATTTGAAAGTCCTTTGGGATTCAACAACGTAAGTGGGATTTATTTCACAACAAAAATATATAACGGCGAACCGAGCCCGGAAACGGTGCTGTATCTTGATGATATGAGCGTAACATATTCATCTGAATATCCGATTACGCCGAATCCGTCCGCAAGAGTTGTAAACAACAATACTCACAGAGGTATGCCTTTTGATTCTTCAAGAATAAATCACGGAGAAAAAGAGGTTACAACGGATGCGACATCGCCGTTTGCATACGAGGCATATTATAAAACGGAACGTGCATTGTACGGATATAATCCGCAGTACAGACCGGGTCTTGCAAGCTTCGATAAAGACGGAAAAACATATATCAGAGCCGATGCAACACATATTCAGTATCTCGGCAACGATGGTAAATGGCAGGTTGTTGACCTTGAACCGTATGTAAAAAAATACGGCAGAGTATGGGACGGCGGTTCAACGGACGAACCCGTTATACGTTTCGATAACGACGGTTGGGCATACGTACTTGTAACAACCGAATACGGTTCTGTTTTGCTTTGGTCGAAAGACGGTATGCAGACTTGGGAAGAGCATAGCTTCGGCAGCGAAAACAATTTCGGTGCAAGATTTGAACACATAGAAGGAAACAACACGGCAGCAATGGATAAACCGCCGCTTATACTTCATCATGCACAAACGGTAAGCGGAAGACCTCAGGGTGCCGGAATTCTCACAATACCTACAAAAACAGCGGACGGCAAACTGGAATTTAAACAGGTGAAGTATGCGGAAAGCTGTATAAACACATCGGCACACACCGGTGACGGCAACTTTGTTATAAGCAGCGGCAATACGGCATATGTGGTATACGGAATATATAAATATTCAGCTCTTGAAAATCCTGTTGAAACAATACCGTCAAACCACAAAGCACTTTCGCTGGAGTACGAAAGAAACGGAGTAACATTATCTTATAAAAACGGTGTACCTACGTTTATAAGAAGTATAAATCTTACAGACGGAACCCTTTCCGACCCTGTATTCTTGGGCTTCGGCGGTGTTGAGGACGACGACCATAACTGGCCGGGTGTTTCGATTGATTCAAGCGGATATATTCACGTAATAATGAACGGACATCATGACCCTGTTTGTTATGTGAAATCTTCAAAGAAAAATGATATATCGTCATGGAATACAATTGAACAGATAGGAACGTTTAATTCATACGGTTCGTTGCTTATAGATAAAGATGATACGATTCATATTATGACAAGAGATGCGTCAAGAGGATACAGATTTGATACTTCGGTTGTATCGAAAAAGAAATCATCAATTACGGATTGGTTCCCGGATTGGGAGAAGAGCTATATCATTCAAAGAAAAGCTCCGTATTATGAGGTAGCAAGACAGAGAATGGCATATAACCCGAAAACAAACGAACTTTATGTGCATTATTATTCACAGTCGGATTATTTTGAAGTATTCGGCGATGAATATCAGGGCGTTTTATTTACATGGCCGAATGAAGAACGCACAATGTATATGACAACCGGCGGAACTATTCCGAACGGTACCGATAAAATCAGCGGAAGTACCAAAGGATTCTTCAGCCTTTCGGATGCCGGAAACGGCAGAGAGGGTGTTCTTGTGAAATCCTCGGACGGCGGAAAAACGTTCAAGTTCGTAAAAACAAGCGATTGCAAATGATTTAATAAATGCATAATTATTGCTTGTATGATGTTTGTGCGGAAAATGAAATCTGCGGAACAAACCCATCAATCGTTGAATAAACAACATCGGAACCGTAGGGGCGGACGAACTTAATTCGGAATTAGGAATGCGGAATTACTCCACACTAAACACTAACAGCTAACCACTAAATCCGGACGACCTTGTCCGCCCTCTAATCTTGTGTTAACGACCGACATGACATTGCAAATTTCAAATTATTAACAATAAATATAATCGTATTTTAACTTGACAGATTATTTTAAGTATGATAAAATAAAAAGACGAAAAAATAAACGGGAGTGATAAATTATGATAAGAAAAGGACGTTTTGTTCAGGATAAGAAAAGCTATCTCCACAGCTTGATTTATTCTTACGGAGCGGTTATACTCATTCTTTTTCTTATATATTTTACCACTTATTTTATTATGTCCAATGCAATGGAAAAAAGCCAGACAGAAAAAACCGTACAGCTTCTGGAAAACGCAAAAGACAATGTTGACAACGAAATGCTTATGATTAATCAGGTTGCAAATCTTATTGCGGCAAACGATGAAATGAAAGGCAGTTTTTCCGGCGAGAAAACAAAGGATTTTGCGTATGAAGATTACGTAAGTATGCAATATTTGAAAAATGTTAATATAACATCCGGTGTTGTTGACGAGATTTATGTTTACAACAAAAAACGCGACAAAATAATTTCATCTTCAACAACGGCGTCGCTCGAAGATTTTTTCGATGCCAAACATAATGCCGACGGATATACTTTTGAAAGCTGGAAAGAATTTCTCGGCGGTTCGTACAGAAGGGCACTTACAATGCTTCCGAAAACGGCAAGGGCGGATGGCGGCAAAACAAACGGATATATTGCATATGTACAGTCGCTTCCGATGAATATTGACAAAGAAAAAGATTTGACACTTGTGATTCTTATAAATCCGGACAAGCTCACAGAACGTATGGTGAGTGTCGGGCTTAATGAAAACGGGCAGTTCGCCGTGCTGAATAAAGAGGGTGAACCGCTTATATCCGTGGGAAAATCCATCATATCGAAAGAAAAATTGAACAGCCTTTCCGACGGAATAAACAAAAGCGGAAACGAAAAATATTCTGTAAATACAATACGTTCCGATATAATTTCTTGGAAATATATTGTAATAGTTCCGCAGAATGCGTATATGAATAATATCCGCACGGTAAAAATCATGGCGGTAATGTGTATGCTGATGTTTATAGTTGCCGGGATTTTGCTTATATATTTCTTCTCGCATAAAAACTATCGGCCGCTGCAAAGCCTGCTCGACAGCTTGAATATCAAAAACGAAAACGATGACGATGAATTTTCGGTTATTCGGCGCAACATAGAAAATATGCGCACAGAATACGGTACAGTTTTGAGAGATAACAAAACAACACGAAAGACACAGCGTGAAAAATATTTCAGAAGTATATTGGAAGGCAGTGAAAATACCGGTAAATTGTTTGATGAAAAAACAATGAAACTTCACGGATTCAATCCGGACGGATTCGGATACTGCGTTATGCTTGTTAAAATCGAAAATTCAAGTGCCTTTATGGAAGTTATGGATATGCGGCTAGACATGGGGCAGTATGCACTTTCAAACGTTATTTCGGAATTATTCGGTGAACAGGGTGCAGAATGTTACACAACTGCCGTGAACGGCGATACGCTTGGGATTATTGTTAATTTCTGTGTGGAAAAAGAGAATATAAGAGAAACCGTTACGGCGGTTTCGGAACAATTTGTAAGCTTTTTCAATAAAAATTACGGCATGGAGCTGTTTGTTGCGGTCAGCAATGCGGTTAAGGAAGTATACGAGCTTGACACTTGCTATTCCGAAGCGGTGCAGACCGTGAAATACAGAATTGTTATAGGCAGAAGCAAAACCGTGTTTTATGCGGACATTGCGGATAAACGTATAGATTATGTATATACATCGGAACATGAACGTGAAATCGCGGCGGCACTGAACGGCGGCGATTATGCACGTGCCGAAAAGGCGATAAACAATTTGTTTGAAATAAATGTATACAGCCGCAGTTATGCGGCAATTGCGGTGCAGGGGTTTATACTGGAGCTTGTACGAACGCTCATAAAACTCATGCCGTCCGCAACAATTATAAATGTGACGGAATTTGAAGAAAAAACGGCGGAAGAGATTAAACAAAGAATACTCGAATGCCTGTATGAAGAATGCAGTATAAGAGAAAATAAAGGGCAACAGAACATCGGAGAAGCCGTTGCGGAATATATTGAACAAAATTATTCCGACCCGGATTTGTCGGTCAACACACTCGGCGAAAAATTCGGGCTGTCGCCGTCATATGTATCAAAACTGTTCCGCGAACAAACCGGCAACGGACTTTTGGGATATATTCAAGAGGTGCGCATACGCCATGCGGAAGAATTGCTCGCAAAGGGAATGAACATAGAAACCGTTGCGGAGCGTGTGGGATATATCAGCGGAAACACTTTTGCCCGAACGTATAAAAAACTGCGCGGAATCACGCCTGGACAGTATAAAAGAGAAAAGAAAACAGAATAATATTTTGGATTTTGAATGGTTTTTCGGAAAATGAACGGAGCCGATTTTGCAAATAAACGGTTGTTTTGCAAATCGACTCTTGTTTTTTTGTACGGTTGTGTGGTATGATATAATCACATAATATGAAAAACTGTGGAAGGAGAGTTTTTTTATGAAAACGAAATTCAAAAAAATGTGCAGTCTTGTGCTTGCCGGAACACTTGCGGTATCGGCATTGAGTGCATGCGGCAAACCGAAACAAAAAGGCGGAGATATTGACGGTGAAGCAAAATACGGAACAACATATCCGCTCGAAACAAACGGCGATAAACTTTCGCTCTGGCTTATCAACTCGGTACATAACGAATACAAATCGTATCAAGATATGCCGTTTTTCCAGGAAGTACAGAAAAGAACGGGTGTGGAACTTGACATTCAGGGTCCCACGGGCGGTCAGTTTGAAGAATCTTTCAACCTTATGATTGCATCCGGCGAATTGCCCGATATAATTCTTTATGACTGGGCAGACAAGAAAGTTCCGGGCGGTCCGTCGAAATACATAAAAGAGGGATATATCAGAGACCTTACAAAAATAATCGACAAATATGCACCGAATCTTACAAAGATTTTAAAAGAACATCCGGATTTGGACAAGGCGGTTAAAACCGACGAAGGTCAATATTACGTATTCCCGTATTTGAATCTTAAAAAACCGGCAACATATGCGGGCCCGGTTGTGAGAAAAGACTGGCTCGACGAATTGGGAATGGAAATCCCCGAAACAATTGACGATTGGCACACAATGCTCACACGTTTCAAAAACGAAAAGGGTTCAACGTCAACGCTCTTGTATATCGACTGGCTGTTTGAATCAACAGGATTTTTAAGCGGAGCATACAACACACAAATGGCTTATTATCTCAACGAAAACGGCGAGCTGGAATATGGTCCGTCAACACAGAAATGGAAACAGTTCCTTGAAATGATGCATCAATGGTATGCCGAAGATTTGATCGATAAAGATATTGCAACTTTAGACGCCACAACAAAACAGTCTAAAATCGTAAGCGGTAAAAACGGTGCGTTCTTGGGTTCCGGCGGCGATATGGGAACATACATTCCTCTTATCGAAAAATTAGACCCGAAAGCTGAATTTATCGGTGTGCCTTATCCCACACTCAATAAAGGCGAAACACCTGAGTTCGGTATCTGTGACTTGAGATTCTCCGGGCTTATGTCGTCCGCTATCACGGCAGACTGCCAAAACCCCGAACTTGCCGCAAAATTCCTTGACTATTTCTATACAGACGAGGGCAGATTGTTTGCAAACTTCGGTATTGAAGGCGTAACATACAACATGGTTGACGGCTATCCCAAACTTACTGATATGGTTATAGATTCCGGCAATATCCAGAACGAAATGGAAAAATACGTAAATGCGGAATTCAGTGTTGTTGACCCAAGATATTACGAACAGAGAATGGTATATCCGGAACAGAACGATGCAATTAAAATTTGGGCCGAAACAAATGCCGAAGCTCACAAATTGCCGCTCATTCTTCCGACAGCCGAAGAATCAAACGAAATTTCAAAATATACAACAGAAATTGAGGACTACGTGAACGAAATGTATATCAAATTCATGATAGGCACGGAAAGCCTCGATAAATACGATGATTATCTTGCACAGCTCGATAAACTCGGATTACAGAAAGTGCTGAAAATTTATAACGCTGCACTTGAACGTTACAATAAGAGATAAAAATAAACGGAGGAAACCATGGCTCAGGTTATTGAAAATAAGGCATATAAACCCTCTTTTGCGGAAACCGTGAAAAAGGATTTTCAAAGAAATAAGGTAAAATATCTTATAATTCTTTTGCCGATTGTATTTTATATATTATTCTATTATGTTCCGCTGTACGGAGCAATAATAGCCTTTCAGGATTATTCGCCGAGACTTGGCATAATGGGCAGTGAATGGGTCGGACTTAAACATTTTAAAGACTTTTTCGCAAGCCGAACATTTTTGCGAGTGCTTAAAAACACATTTGTACTCAGCGGCCTGGGTATTATATTCGCATTTCCATTGCCAATAATCTTTGCGATATTGCTGAACGAAGTTAAAAACAAACTGTTTAAACGCACAATTCAGACAATTTCATATATGCCGCACTTCATTTCACTTGTAATTGCGTGCAGTATGATAAAAACTTTCTGTGCATATGACGGTGTTGTAAACTGGATTATTACAAGACTCGGTTTTGAACCGTTCTCGATTTTGCAGTCGCCGTCGGCGTTTAAATATGTTTATGTACTGTCTAACATCTGGCAGGAAATGGGCTGGAACAGCATACTTTACATTGCCGCACTCGGCAGCATAAATTCAGAACTTTACGAAGCGGCATCGCTTGACGGTGCCGGCAGACTTCGCCAAACATGGCACGTAACCATACCGGGCATTATCCCGACAATAATGATAATGCTCATTATGCGAATAGGTCAGGTGTTAAGCGTTGGATACGAAAAAATCCTCTTGCTCTACAACCCGGCAACCTATAAAACGGCAGACGTTATATCCACCTATATATACAGAAAAGGTTTGCAGGATTTTGACTGGAGCTATTCTGCGGCGGTTGGTTTGTTCAACTCCGTTGTAAACTTCGTATTCTTGGTTGCGGCAAATAAAATCAGCCAAAAAACAACAGAAACAAGTCTTTGGTAGAAAGGAGCGAAAAATATGAAGACAACAACAAGCAGAAAAGTTTTCTGCACAATAAACACGGTTGTTATGATTGCTATTATAATCACGTGTCTTTATCCTGTTTTATATGTGTTTTTCGCTTCGTTCTCCGATGCGGCACAGCTTATGAACACAGACGGATTTTTGCTTAAACCGGCGGGCTTTTCGCTGGATGCATATAAATCTATTTTCTCGAACAACGTTATTTTGAACGGTTATAAAAACACACTGTTCATCCTTGTTGTGGGAACAAGCATAAACCTGTTAATGACAATTGCGGCGGCATATGTGCTTTCGTCGAAAAATGTATACTGGAAACCGGCAATCATGATGTTCATTATAATAACAATGTATTTTCAGGGCGGTCTTATCCCGACATATCTTAATATACAGCGTCTTGGGCTTTATGATTCGATTTGGTCGGTTATAATCCCGGTGTCGATAGATACGTTTAACCTTATTATAATGAAAACATATTTTGAAACAATTCCCGACAGCCTTTTTGAATCTGCGGAACTTGACGGCGCAAACGATTTCACTCAAATACGCCACATAGTAATTCCGCTTTCGGGTTCGATTATTGCCGTTATGGTTTTATATTACGGCGTTGCACACTGGAATTCATGGTTTAATGCAACAATGTATATCCGTGAAAAGGATAAACAGCCACTTCAGGTTATCTTAAGAGAAATTCTTATACTTAACGAAACCTCGGCAATGTCCGGCGGCGATAACGGTCTTAACTTAAGCGAAACAATTAAATATGCAACAATTGTAATTGTTATGACGCCGATACTTATGATTTATCCGATGCTTCAAAAATACTTCATTTCGGGGGTTATGATAGGAGCGGTTAAAGGATGACGAAAGGAGAAAAAAGTATGAAAAAAACAGGATTTGCCCTGCTGTTCGCTTTCGGGCTCGCATCTGTGATGAACGGTTATGCGGCGGATATTTCCGCAAAGGATGTTAATATAACCGTTAGAGGAACAAAATCGGCTGACGAAAATGTTCGTCTTAATGTTGTGAACGCAGACGGTGACCTTGTGTGGATAGACAGTGTTCAAGCCGATGCGGAGGGAAAATACGAACTTAATTTTAAAGTTCCTTTTGAAAATACGGCTAAAGAATATACGGTGACGGTGAACGGCACGGAAACCGAAAAAATCACAATAAACGGTGCGGAAGATATAATAAATAATCTTCCGTCGCTCAGCGAAAACGATTTCGATTCGTATGTGAATACATATGCGGAACGTTTTGAATTAAGCTTGGAAGATTATTCTTCTTTAACAGATAAAGCAACGGTTTATAAAGTGTTTAAAACTTTTAGTATGGCAAACGAAACCGAATTTAAAGAATCGTTTGAAAAAACACTCGGAATATGCAAAATAAACGAAGCAGCAAGAGGCGACGTTTTTGATATTTTGGAAAAATATGAGAAAATTGCTCCGAATTATAAAGCGGATACAAAAAATCTCACCACAAGCCAAAAAGAAAAATTCGCAACAGAGCTTGTAAGCAGCGATTATTACAGCATGACGGAATTTGAAAGCGGATATGCCGCAGCACTTAAAGCCGCAAAAAATCCCGACGGCTCAACAGGCGGCAGTTCGTCTTCTGGCGGCTCAATCGGCGGAGGTTCGTATTCAGGCGGTTCGGGCGGAGGCTCGGTCTCCGGCGGTAAAGGCGGATTTGTCGTACCTCCGGCAAGCACGGTGACACCTTCAACACCTGTAACACCGGGAGAGAATAACGAACCGTTTTCAGACCTTGCCGAAGCAGATTGGGCAAAAGCAAGCATTTTAAAACTTTATGAAAAAGGTATTGTAAATGGCAAAGAAAACGGAAAATTTGCACCGAATGACACCGTAACAAGAGAAGAATTTGCGGCAATGATGGTGCGTGCGTTTGATTTGAAATCACAGACATCGGCGAATTTTGCAGACGTTGCGGCCGATGCATGGTATGCGGAAGTTATAAATGCGGCTGTTGAAAACGGAATAGTAAACGGAATTTCGGAAACAGAATTCGGAGTTTCGCAGGAACTTACACGTCAGGACTGTGCCGCAATGTGCGAAAGATTGCTCACACTCCTCGGAGTTGAAACGGAAGCGGACACAGAGATTTTTGCGGACGATGCGGAAATTGCCGATTATGCAAAAACCGCTGTATATAAACTGAAAAAACTCGGAATTATTTCCGGAGTGGGCGAAAATATGTTTGCACCGAATGAGCCGTGTACAAGAGCAATGACGGCGAAAATAATTGATATGTTGGGAGAGTACGGCAAATGAGAAAAATAATAAGTATACTTCTTGCGTGTTGTATGTTGCAAGGTTTCTCGTGCGTTGCAGCGGAACAGCCTGCGGCGGAAGATTGTCAGGCAGTGAAGTTGTTCACAACAATGGGCATAACGGATAAGGAATTTAATTCCGATGCTTATATGACACGTGCCGCATTCGTATCGCTTGCAATACGTGCAATGGGCAAAGATAATATGCCATACAGCGAAATAACATACACCGATGTTGACGGCGAAAATCCTTATTACAGAGAAATAGCGATTGCACAGCGAATCGGCGTTATCGGCAAATCGGAATATTTTGAACCCGATGAACTTATAAAGTACGAAGAAGCGACAAAAATTCTTGTATGTATGCTGGGATACGAACCGGCGGCAGAAGTTAAAGGCGGTTATCCTATGGGCTATATCAGCATAGCCGGCGATAACAAGATTTTCGATAATCTTTCGTTAAGAATGGGCGCAAACCTTTCGGGTGCAGAGGGCGCAACCATGATACGTAACGCGTGGGAATCAAAATGCATGGAATATGATTTTTCCAAAGACGGATACGTTGAAAAAAATAAAATTTATATGAGCGAATACCTTGATATATATAAAGGTAAAGGTGTTTTAACTTCAGACGGTGTGCTGGATTTTGAAAACAAAAAACTGCCGGACGGAAAAGTTAAAATAAACAATGTTCTTTATAAAAATGCATCGGCAGAAATCTCGGAATATTTCGGAGAAGAAATTGTTTATTATTATAAACAGACAAAAGACGAAGACGAGGGCACCGTTCTTTATGCCGAAGCCAAAAGAACAGGCAACATAACCGTTGTAAACGACGAGGATATAAGCAACAAAACAACAATATCGGAATTTGTTTACATAAATGAAAAAGATAACGAAAAACGCATTACACTTGCTCCGGACGTTAAGGTTGTGTATAACGGCAAACAAGAATTTGCTTACACAAAAGAAATGCTTATGCCGGAAGTCGGCAAAGTTAAACTCATCGATAACAACGGCGACGATGCTGCCGATACGGTTATTTCGTATAATTACGAAACGGTTGTTGTTAATAACTATAATGCCGGAACAAAATATATCGTACCCAAATTTTCTGCATTGCCCATTAAATTGGAAGACTATGACATAATATATATCGTCAAAAACGGTGCGAAAATAAAAGTTGAAAACTTGGCGGAATGGGATGTGCTTAACATCTGTAAATCGGACAATCGTTTTATTGCTTATGTGTCGAATGATTCGGCATCCGGAGAAATAACGGCTGTAATGGACGAAGCCGGCGATAAAACAATCAGCATAGACGGCGAAGAAATGCCGCTTTCCAAAAAGTTTATAGATAAATCCGGCGAAATTGAAGTCGGTAATAAAGGCGTTTTCTATAAAGACATAATGGGAAGAGTTGTTTGTGCCGATTACACCACCACAAGCAAAAGAAACTATGCCGTTCTTCTTGATGCAAGAATGGAAAATTCCGTTGCCGACAGGGCAATATTCAAATTCTTCACAAAAGAAAATAAAAAAGAAAGCGCATACGGCGCGGCTAAAGTCAGAATCGACGATGTGTCATACAAACCGAAAGAGGCGGTTGACAAGGCTATGGAGTTGGGGCTTCATCAGCTCGTGGCAATAGATTCCAATGCAAAAGGTGAAATCACCAAAATAGATTTTGCCGAGAATAAAACAACCGACATAACATATAAAGGTTATGACGACGATAACTTCACGTTGGATAAAGACTTTACTTCAAAGCTTCGTTTCTATAATAATACGGCTTCCGGCTGTCATGTAACACAAGAAACGGGATTTTGGAACATTCCGCAGGACAGAACAAACGAAGAACTCTATAAATTCGAGGATTATAAATGCGTTTGGCGTGCGGATATATCATTTGATAAAGCAAAGTATTACGACCTCGACAAATTCAACAGAATCTCGTGCGTAGTCTTTGAAGATTACGATTTGAAAACACCCGCCGGTACAGAAAACGTTAACCTTTACGATGATATTTTCGTTGTGAGTGATATGTATCCGACAATAGACAGCGAAGGTGTGGCACGCACAAAACTTACAGGCTATCATCAGCATGAATATGCGGAATTTTATATTGCCGAAGAGGGCGCACGCAACGTTTCAAACTTCATGATACCTAACGGCGACTACAGAAACACCACGAACAACGGCAGAATGGGAAATCCTGTTCCTCAAAACGACCGTACAATGTGGGGATTTGTGGGACACGATTATACACAGATTAAAAAAGGCGATATAATGCAGCTCGGATATAATGCCAAAGGCGATGTCGCATTCTACAGAATGATGTGGTCAGCTGATATTCACGGCACAAAAATCCATACGGATGCAGACGGCAATTGGGGCGGAGACGATTTGATTTTCGTAGACCCGGGCGAACTTTACGAAATAAACGAAAACCCCGGCACGGCACAAAACCCGAATTTCATGTCGATGGGATACACGGCATACGGCGAAATAATCGAAGCTTATGAATCTTGGTTCAGATATAAAACAATGCACACGGTTTTGGGAACGGATAACCAGGTTCAAAGAACAAATGTTGAACGTTCCATAAGAAGTGAAAACAGTGTTTATATTGTACAGCTGAACGCAAAAGGTGCAAAAGTTACAAAAGGCTCGCAGAGCGATATATCCGTGGGCGATAAATGTTTTGTACACGCAAGAGATAACCATTGTTTCTATATGGTGTTAATCCGCGGAATAGATTGAGAACGCATAAATGACGTTAGAACCGTAGGGGCGGGGCTCTGCTCCGCCCGGGGAAACGGCACAAACCAATTCGGTGATAAAGGGGTACCCCTTTATGGTATGTGTAACATACCATAAATCTTCTTTCGATGTATCGGTCGTTTGGATAATGCGGAATTAATGAAAAACGGCATAAACATCATAAATGTACAAATATAGTAAATTATGCATTGCAAATGCATTAATAAAAAAATATTAATAAAAAAGAAGGAGTGTTTAAAATGAAAAAATGGTTAGGACTAATTTTGGCAGGACTTATGTTAATGGGCACAATAACGGCAACGGCATCGACGGAAAGCACGGTTGCACCGAATGATGTTGTATACGGTTATCAGAAAGTGGATTTCGAGAACTACAATGTCGGCGACAAACCACTGGCATCAACAAACGAATTGATAAGCGGAACGGTAGTCGGAAGCAACACAAAAGACAACAGTTATGTTATTGCCGGAGATGAAAAAAATAAATATATAAAAATTACGGCAGACCATACAAATGGCGGATATGTAACCTTTAGAATGGAAAATAAGGATTCGGCATTGAATGATGATATGGATTATTTCGTTTTGAAAGCGGATATTAAAAACGGTGACAACGAAAATAATGCGGTTCAATTCCTTTTATTGATGAAAAATGTACGTTTTAATCAGAACGGAAAATTGGAAAAAGCATGGGATAACGGTTCAGTAACCGGTAGCTACTTATTACCGGAAAGCAGTAGATACGGCTGGAACGAATATATGTTTATCGGTAAAAAATCGACCGGTGAAATGTATATGGTAGTAAACGGTGAAGTAACCGAGGTTATAGGTAATGCAATAGATTATAAAACAGCGGAAAAATTCTACGGAGGACAATTCACAACAAGATATTCCGGAGGAACAAGAACATTCTATGTAGACAACATGGAAATGTACGGTATAAAAACAGACTGCTGCGAAAACATCTGTACTGTAACACCGTCGGCCGAATCGAACAGCAAAGTTGAAATAAGCTTCAGCAACCCAACAAAATTAACGGCTGATAATATAATTGCAGATGGTGATACAACGGTAACGGTTTCAAATTTAACTTTTGAAAACGGTAAATATATTGCAACACTTTCCGGAATGGCACCGAACAGCACATATTCGGTTAAAGTATTGCCTACGGCGGATGTATTTGGTGCAACTTCCGAACTTGCGGTAGCAAACATCGCAACAGGAACACTCGATATGGGAAAAACTTATCTTGCAGCTGCCCCGGGAGTATATAAAAGATTTGAAGGTAAAGAAACTTTTGAAGATTACAATGAGGGAACTTTCCGGTCGGAATCACAACCAACGGTTACTGTTATAAATTCAAAAACAGGCAACAACATCACGGATGTATGGACTACGTCAACCGGTAACATGAACGGTATTGAATATTCAATTGTTAAAGAAGATGAAAATAAAGTTCTTAAAATTTCTGTTCCGGGTGTGGCACAGAATAATGAATTTGCAACAATATTACAGCCGTCCGGTGACATAAATTGGACATCAAGCGTACAAGGCAAAGTATATGTTTATTCGGCTAAGTTCAAGAGCGGCGGAGAAAACGAATCAGCGTTCCACTTATCACCGTTCGGTTCCGGAGTGGTAATATATCACAGTTCCGGAAAAGTTGAAGTTAACGGAAAATCGGTTAAAGCATTTGAACCGAAAACATGGGTTGATTTTAAATATATAATCGACTGTACGGGCAGTGTTATGAAACATCATGTTGTAATTAACGATGTGGTTATCGGAACAAAAGATGTAAATATAAACATCACAAGCGGTAATCCGAGATTTGAAGGTTTCTATGCGGTTGGCGGAGCAAATGACAACTCGTTCTATTTGGATGATATAGAAATTTACACAACAAACGGCATAGCAGGCAACCTTGAAGCAGAAATCGCAAAAGATAATGTTAAATGCGGCGAGGGCGTAAATGTTAAATTTAATTTCCCTGTTGCAACACTTAACGCTTCAAACGTAAACGGCGCGAAAGAAACAAAACTTTTGAGCGACGGAACATGGAACATAAGCTTTGCAGAGCCGCTTAGCGAGGGTGCAAAAACAATAACATTAAGCAATATATCCGATATATACGGAAACACGCTTACAAGCACAACACTTTCGTTCAATGTTGTTGCAGGCGGAGCTTTCGAGGGTATAGCAAGCATATCGGCTGCTAACGGAAAAGTTACGGTTGAAACATATAACAGCGGCGCACCTGTTGCAAATGCAATTATTGCCGCTGCCGGATATGATGCAGACGGAAAACTTGTTGGTGTTGAAGCTAAAAAAGCTCAAACAATAGGCATGGGCAGCGATACATTTGAATTTACAAACGTTGGTACGGCAAATACATACAAAGCGTTTGTTTGGAACAGTTCATACGCACCGCTTTGCCAAGCGAAATAAGGGATTAGTGTTTAGTGGTCAGTGTTTAGCTTGTTAGTACGTAGGGGCGGACGTATTTAATTCGGAATTAGGAATGCATAATTCGGAATTGATGAAAAATGCTTATGCGTTTTAAATTACGCACAAATAACGTTAGAACCGTAGGGGCGGACGACCCTGTCCGCCCGACAATACGGCATGAACATATGGTGATGCACAGACCTATTCGGTTGGATAATATCCAACATCACAGAAACATATACAAGGAGAAATTTTATGGCAAAGAATAGATTATCAAAATTAATTGCAGCTTCGCTGTGCTTTGCGTTAAGCATAAGCGGAGTATCGGCAAAAGAATATCTTGTGGCAGGTGCAAAAAGATTTGAAGGACAACTGGATTTTGAAGATTTTGAAATCGGTATTGCAAGTGATGCAAGCAAAAAATACGGATTATCAAACGGTGTAACAACAATTGACAAGGTGTTGTCCATTGATGAGATGAAGGGCAATATGATTGCCGAAGTAGCCGAAACCACCGATAAAAACGGAAACACAACAAAGGCATTGCATTATTATGTAAACGGAACTTCAAAATATGCCGACCAAGATACATTGTTGTTGCAGTTTCGTCCCGATACCGATAAACCTAATCTTACTAATATATTCTGGAATCCGAGAACACTTGGCAAATATTTTGTATACAAACTCAAATTCAAAAGCGGCGGCGACGGACACGGATATTTCAAAGGCAGTGCCAATAACTGGGCAGGTTGCGCAACCGTAGATTGGCAGAACGGAAAAGCCGATTTCGGCGGCTCGGCAAACACGCAGGCATTCGCATTGGATGAATGGGTGGATTTTGAATTTGTCGTAGACCGCACAGACGATACAAAAGATGTACAATATATGCGTTTTAACTGTGAGTCTTTGGGTAAAAAAGAATTTGTAAGAACAACATATTCCAAAATGGAAATAAAAAACAGTAATCCGAGATGGCTTGCGTGGTTATACGGCGGCTCATCGTCACCGGAAAATCCCTCGCTGTGGATTGACGATATGGAAGTATATGTAACAGATTACAAAATAACATCGCAGCTTAACGGACGCAAAGATGTTCAGCCCAAAAATACAATAGAGCTTGATATTGAGGGCGATATAGACGAAACATCGCTTGATAATATCATCGTAACAAACGGCACAACACCTGTCGGTATTTCTGATATAAGCATTGAAAAAGCAGAAGAAAGCGAAGAAAATGCAAAATGCATAATCACACTGGAAGAAAAAATGAAAGATTTCAGTGATTATACGGTTGATGTTTCAAACGTTTGCAGCGAAACGGGATTGAAAAAGAAAATGCCCGAAATAAGCTTTTCCACAATTGGGAAAATTGCGATTTCGGCAGATTTAACGGCAGAAAAAATGAGTAACAACGAGCTTTCGGCGGTTTCTGAAATTGAACCTGGAATTATTCAAACAACATTTACGGCGAAAAACATTACGAATGTTACGGCAAACAATGTTGTTTTGTGTGCAAGACTTATGAAAGACGGCGAAATTAAAGGCATAAACTATAGTGTACAGAATGTTGCATACGGCGAAACAGCTGTGTTGAAATCGGCATTCCTTGTTCCGGACAACACATATACAATAGAAGCGTTTGCAAAAAATTCTTTAAACGGAAATGTTTATTACACTGATGTATACATGCTTTCGCAGAGCGGAATCGCAAATGCGGCCGCACCCGAAGAAGACGAGTTCGCAAACATTGCGGAATCGGCTACTGCGGACGGCACAGTTAAATTCCATAATATATCTTTCGGCGAAAATGGAAAATCGGAAGAAGTAACATCGCTTAAATCGGGACTTACGGAAGCGGCTGCAAAATCTTCAAAAGGTATGCTCATAAGCGTGCTTAAAAAAGACAATAAAATAGCTGCACTTTCTTATTCGGTATGCCCGGAAAACGGCGGAACAATGCATTCGGCTGTTTATGTGCCGGAGGACGGCGGATATACTTTCGATGCTTTTGTATGGAGCGACATAAAAGGAACAGAGGCTTATATGCCGAAAGTCGGAATTTCATCTGAGGCGGAGGGAAATTAAGTTATGTTAAAAAGATTATCGGCAATGCTGCTGATTTTTGTGATGGCTTTAAGCGGCGGTGCTGTATATGCGGAAGATAACGCCGAAAATAGCACAGAGGAACTTGAAATTTCCCGTCTTGATGATTTCGAGGATTACGAAACAGGCATGATTTGCAACGGTTCCAAAGAATATCCGCTTGAGGGCGATAATATGGGAGGCGGTGTGCAGAGAAAAGACGGCGGCAATTTTAAAACATTAAATGCCGACGGCAAAGGCGGATTTTCACTTGCTTTGAGTAAAAACATCGGCGGCAGCATGGTTAAAACTTTGGGTAAGGACAAAACAGAAACAAATGCGGTTCAAATTCTGCGTCCGAGCGGACAAAACGTATCCTCGGCAATGTTCAAACTCAATCCGTTTTCAGATATTTCGACGGCACACATTAAATATTCCGTTGATATACGAAACGGCGGAAAGAGCGGTAATCCGGGCGATGCCGGATATACAAAATCCGTGAACAATTATTTCGGTTCGGTATCGCTTCTCGGAATAACATTGGATTTTAACGATAAAAGCGCAAAGTTTGCCGGAAGTACGATGTCAAATCCTCCGGTGGCGGAAAAAACGTTTGCCAGAGTTTTGCCCGAAAACGGCGAATGGTTCAATCTTACCGTGGATATAGATGCATTGAGCGGAAAAGAAACTCTTTACATAAACGGTAACAAAGCCGCTGAACAAACTTATGCCGGCAAATTCAAAAAAATAAGCGGTTCGGAACTTTCTTTAAGTATGAAAAGTTCCGGAACGGGCGAAAATGCCGTATATTTCGATAATATAAAAATTGAAAAAAGCAGCATGACGGCAGATGAGCTTGAACGTTATTATGCGGCAGATGTTTTTGCACCGTTGGGCGAAAATGCATTTGTTATGTATCCCGGCAGTTCAAAAGTATATTTCGGCGAAGGTGTTGAATATTTCAGTGCCGACGGCAGCATTTCGCCTATCAGCAGAGACGGTGCGGTATATGCTCCGTTCAGATTTATTGCCGAAAAATACGGATATTCCGTTTCTTGGGATAACGGTGCAATTGCGGCAGAGGGCGAAAAAAGCATTAAAATAAACATCGGTTCGGCATCTTACACCGTAAACGGCGAAACCGTTTCCGGAACGGCTGCACCGATTGAAGAAAACGGTGTTACATATGTGGAAGTAGGCAATGTGGCTTCCATGTTCGGCAAAGCATCAAAAGTGGATGAATCCGGCTTGGCTGTTATTGCAAACGAAGAAGAAAACATTAAAGGTTTGGATAAGCTTGTGGAATTTTATCCGGAAGCAAGTCTGGGATTTGAAATTGATGGCGGTTGGTATACACAGGCGGATTTAACCGCAGCGGCAAACTGCACGGTTGACGATTTGGCGGTAACGCAGGGGGTAAACGGCAGAGTAAACCAGGATACAAGTTATGAAATGCAGCGTTACGGCGGAATTGAACGTTCGGACAAAAATGTTAAGAGCGGAAAATATTCCGGTAAATGGGCAAATCATCATTATTATCCAACGCTTATGACAAATGCCGTGCCTGCCGATTGGACACAGTATAACACATTTTCGTTCTGGGTATATTCGGAAGTGGCAACGGGAGAAAGAATAACCGTTGGTGCGGTTTCAAACCCGTATGCAAGCTACAGCGAATATAAAATGGGCGAAACAACCACGAACTTTTTATACACACAGTTCTTAGTGGATTTCACAGGCTGGAAACACATTGAAATGCCGCTTGCGGATTTTGAAAAGAGCAGCGATATGGTTGTTGGATTCAGCAAAATAGAGGGATTGTATTTCTATACAAGAGCTTTCGATTATGAACCGTATCCGCAGACAGTTCTGTATCTGGACGATATTCGTTTGGGAAACTTGAGCGAAGCGGAACAGGCGGCGGCAACGGTGAACTACCGTGCATCTTTGGATGAAAAGGAAAGACAGCTTGCGGAACCGAAAGATTATGTTCTTGAAGCACCGGAACTGTTCAAAGAGGTAAGCTTGCTTGACTGGGGATATGTTCTGGAATATAAAAAGGCAATCGAAAACGGCGATACAAGTGTTTCGGGAAAACTTGACGAAATATATAAGAAATACGGAATCACCGGGGATAATTACAAATATTCCGATTTGGTTGAAACTTTGGATGTTGACATAGGCAAAGACGAATTGTCAATAGATAAAGTAAACTGGAATCACAAATTCCCCGAGGTTGTTAAACAGCCCGAAAACGGTAAAGTTGTTATGGAAGCGTATTTCAAAGAAACAAGAGCGAAATACGGATATAATCCAAAATTCCTGCCGGCGGTAACATCAACATACAAAGACTTTAAGTTTATGTTCTACGGTAGCCGTGGATTTGAATATGCGGATTACGAGGGCAACTGGCACTTATATGATATTTCGGCACAGATTGACAAATGGTGTCGTGAGAATCTGCATTACGAAACATTTACGGTACGTGACAGCGGATTTTATGATGAAACAAAAGTTCGTTTCGATAATGACGGCGATGCGTATATAACAATAATGGTTCAGGGAACAACAACGGGCGGAAGCTCGCTTCTTGCGGGACTTCTCGGACATTCGAGAGATAATATGAAGACATGGGAGTTTTATCGTCTGCCGAGACCGTTCACCAAAATGGAAATTTTGGATACACACAACAAAGATTGTATGAACGGACCGCCGGTTATAATGATGCATAATTACTGGAGCAATAACGATGACCAAAGAGGTTCGTTTGTAATACCGGAAAAACAGGCTGACGGCACACTTGTTATACCGGAGGAAACACTGTATTGTGACGAAGCCGTAATATGTACGTCACAGCATTCGGGAAAAGCCAATTTCTGCGTAACAGCCGGAGATAAGGTGTATATGGTATACGGAGTATGCTATTCCGGGGATAGAAGTGAGGAAAAGAAAAAGGCAGCCGAAGATGCCATGCCGAAAGGACACCCCATGCAGAAACTTGTGGAGGGTGAACTTACGAAATACTCTTCATCTGTCGGCGTTCCTTCGTATATAATCGAATACGATAAAACAACGAAAGAATTTTCGGAACCCGTATTCTTGGGATATGCCGGTTCGGAATTCTGGGATGCGCACAACTGGTCGTCAATCGCATTGGATTCCGAGGGTAAACTTAATGTATTCTTAATCGGTCACCATTTCCCGTTGATATATACAAAGAGTAAAAATGCGCTGGATATATCGTCATGGACAGACCCTGAATTAATAAGTTCGGGTATTTCGTATGCTTCCATGAATATAGACAAGAACGATACGATTTATTCCGTAACAAGAAACTCCAACGACGGATATATATTCAATATCTGTTTGCAGAAGAAAGAGAAAAACGGAACTTGGGAAGAAAGCAAAATCGTTCAGTATTGGAAACAGTATTACATGATTTGGGACGATGATATTAACATGGACCCCGAAACAGGTGCAATATATGTGACATACAGAAGTAAAACAGACTGGATGGAACTTTTTGCGGACGAATGGGCGGCAAAAGACTTCATATTCCCCGAACAATCGCTTCGTAAAACGGATTCTTACCCAATGGGTACGTCAAGTATGCCGGTAAAACAATATGCGAATTCCGGAGCTACAATAAGGGGAGAACACGCAGGCGTTGTTACATACGACGGCGGAAAAACGTGGAAGCTTCTTACAACAGAAGATTATTTACCCACAAAGAAATAATAAAAAATGAGCTGTACCGCAAATCTGCGGTACAGCTTTTAATTATTTGGGTTATCTTGAAAGATAAACGGGAATACCGTTTTTATATGTAATTTCGGGTTCTCCCAAAACAAGGGGAGCAAGATATTCAATCATTTCGTGCGATACGTCACAGCCGTTTAAAATCCATTCGTGCGGAACGGTTTTTTCGCCGTTTGCAATGTTTTCGACTTCGCGGCTTTCAATTGCAATTTCATACGGCGAATTGTTTTTTCGCACAAACACCATCATTTTGCTCGTGCCGCCGTTTTCGGCTTCTTTAACACCTGCCGCTCCCACGGCAAAAGCCTCTTCAATATCGGTGAGCGACAGAATATGACCGCCGCATCGCTGCAACACGTTTATTTCAATTCCGCGCGCTTTAAATCCAAGTGTTTGGCGCACTTTGTTTTCAAGCACTTTTGCGGTACCGCTTAAATTTTTATGCCCGAAAATATCGGAAAGCCCACTGCCAACGGTTTCGCAGACGTATGTTCCGTCGGGGTATTTAATCCCCTCGGACACCGCAACGACAACGTTTTTGATACCCTGTGCGTTAAGTGTTTTTATATCCTCGAAAAATTTTTCGTCCGAAAACGGAATTTCGGGAAGATATATCAAATGCGGAGCTTTGAGTTTATCTGTTCTTGCGAGTGCGGACGCCGCCGTGAGCCAGCCGCTGTTTCTGCCCATAATTTCGATGATTGTTACGGAGTTTAAGTCGTATACATCGGAATCAAGACCCGTTTCGCGAACCGTTGCGGCAATATATTTTGCCGCCGATCCGAATCCGGGCGTGTGGTCTGTTTCGGTTAAATCGTTATCTATGGTTTTCGGTATCCCTATAATATTAATATCGTATGATACAAGTTTTGCATATCGGCTGAGCTTGCTTACGGTATCCATGGAATCGTTGCCGCCGATATAGAAGAAATAACCTATGTTGTGTTCGGCAAATATCTTGAATATTTTTTCGTAAATCTCGGTTTCGGTTATCTCCGGGAGTTTGTATCTGCATGAGCCAAGGTAAGATGCGGGGGTTTGTTTTAAAAGATTTCTTTCGGTTTCGCCGGGAAACATCGATTTCATATCAAGAAAATTTTCGTTTAAAACACCCTGTATACCGTTTACCGCTCCGTATACCTTTTCAATTTTTTTGCTTTCGCAAGCCGCTTTCAATGCTCCGCATAAAGATGCATTTATTGCGGCGGTCGGTCCTCCGGATTGCCCTATTATACAGTTTTTCATTATAATACCTCTTTATTTAATAACATTCATGTGATTTTCTTTAAGGAGTACGTCGTGCGCACCGCCCTCTACTATGCTTGTGGATGATACGAGCGTCATTTTTGCGTTTTTCTGCAAATCCGGAATATTCAACACACCGCAGTTGCACATTGTGGAACGCACTTTGTTAAGCGTCAGTGTTACATTATCTTTAAGCGAACCGGCATAAGGAACATAGCAATCCACGCCCTCTTCAAACGAAAGCTTGCTTGCTCCGCCCATGTCGTAACGCTGCCAGTTTCTTGCACGGTTAGAGCCTTCGCCCCAATATTCTTTCATGTAGTTTCCGTTTATATTAACTTTGTTTGTCGGGCTTTCGTCAAATCTTGAGAAATATCTGCCAAGCATTATGAAATCCGCACCCATTGCAAGTGCAAGCGTTATGTGATAATCGTGTACAATACCGCCGTCCGAGCAAATCGGAATATATATGCCGGTTTCGGCAAAATATTCGTCACGTGCCTTTGCCACCTCAATAACGGCGGTTGCCTGACCGCGGCCTATACCCTTTTGTTCGCGCGTTATGCATATCGAACCGCCGCCGATACCGATTTTCACAAAATCCGCACCGGCTTTTGCAAGATATAAAAAGCCTTCTCTGTCAACAACGTTACCTGCACCGACTTTCACGCTGTCGCCGTATTTTTCACGGATAAAATCAATGGTGAGTTTCTGCCATTCGGTGTATCCTTCGGAAGAATCTATGCACAGCACATCCGCACCGGCTTCAACAAGAGCCGGAACACGTTCGGCATAATCTCTTGTGTTTATGCCGGCACCGACAACATAACGCTTGTTTGCGTCAAGCAGTTCGTTCGTGTTTTCTTTGTGACTTGAATAGTCTTTGCGGAATACCATGTATTTGAGCTTTTGGTCTTTGTCGATTATGGGCAGAGAATTGAGTTTGTTATCCCAAATAATATCATTTGCTTCTTTAAGCGTTGTATTTTCGTCTGCCCAAATAAGATTTTCAAAAGCAGTCATAAACTCGGAGATTTTTGTATCGGGGCTCATTCGGCTAACTCTGTAGTCACGGCTGGTAACAATACCCAAAAGCTTGCTGTCGGGACTGCCGTCTTCTGTTACGGCAATTGTTGAATGCCCTGTTTTTGCTGTAAGCTCCACAACATCTTTAAGGGTTTGATCGGGGCGCAGGTTAGAGTCGCTTGCAACAAAACCGGCTTTGTAGTTTTTAACTTTTGCAACCATTGCGGCTTCGTCTTCAATTGACTGTGAACCGTATATAAAAGATATTCCGCCCTCTTTTGCAAGCGCAACCGCCATTTTGTCATCAGAAACAGACTGCATGATTGCCGAAACAAGCGGTATGTTCATTTTTATTGCCGGTTCTTCACCTTTTTTAAACTTGACAACCGGGGTTTCAAGATTGACGTTTGCCGGTATGCATTCTTTTGAAGAATATCCGGGAATGAGCAGATATTCACCGAAAGTGTGTGATGGTTCGTTAAATATAATAGCCATAGTTTTCTCCTTTGTCTTTAAATTTTTTCTGTATTTTATATTTCTTATATTTATTTTACCACAAATATGTGTGTTACGTCAAGATAAAAAGTATATAAAAAAACAAACAAAAAAACAGTGTTTATAAATATATTGCAAAAATCCGCAAATACAACGGCGAGAATATGCGGAAATTGCTTTCGGATATCGCGGAGATACAATGCAGCGACGGCAAACTGTATGTATCTGCGGTATTGGATTGTTATAACGGTGAAATACTTTCGATAGCGATGGATAATAATATGAAAAAGAAATTATGTATCAGAACGATAGAAGAACTCAAATCGTTATATGGCAAGAAACTGAAAGGAGCTGTTTTTCACAGCGACCGAGAAAATCAATACACGTAATGCACAAATATGTCATTTCACAAAGAAAAAGTCAAAGTAATCGTATAAGTTATAAAAATGGCATTTCTATCTTTCCAAAAGTACAAAAACGCACTCTAATAAAACAAGATGTGCCGGATAGAATATATAGAAAAATGATTTCATTTTCAACTTGCCTCTTTTACCCGAATAGAGCAACAGAAACGGTATTGCATAAAGAGAGTAAGGCTGTATTCCTCCGGATGCATACGATAAAATTATCAGTCCGATTCCAAGCATAAACACATGAACTGTCAAGGTATCAAGTTTTTCAAAATGCGATGACGGATTAAGTTTTGTCTGCCTGAAAATACTCGCAAAGACGGGTATCATGCAACCCCAAAAGCCATAGTCAATATCAAAGTATCTGTTTAAGATATATACGCCCGCAATCGATAACAAAAAAATCAAAATAGCAACATACTGTCTGCCTTGGCATCTATCACTATCAAATATCGTTTCTTTTAAATATTGCATGGCATATATTACAAGAATTGAAAGAGAAAATGTGATCAATATTCCCATATCAGTGCCGCCGTCATAGATGTAATATACGCTTTGACAGGCAACGCCCAACACAAAAATCGAAAGAACATACCGGAGTTTATTTTTTGTATATTCACAGCCTTCCGCAATCATAAATGCATAGATAGGAAACGAAATTCGCCCTATAATCCGCAAAACCAAGGCATCAGGCAAGAGAATAACACCGATGTGGTCGATAAGCATAGATAAAGCAGCAATGATTTTTAATGTGTTACCGCTTAACCCATAACATTTTTCATTGCTGCTTATCATAGTTTATTCCCACTTTCGTTAAAATCTTATTTTCCGCCCGATGTAACGACAAGCTCGGTAGTACCGTCCCATTCGTTAACGACCTTAATGTACCCTTCTAATTTTTCATCCGGTTCTTCATCGGTGTATGTTGTGTTACCGCGTGCAGAATCATATTGCACAGTCTTTGCCTGAATGACTGCCGCCTTAAATTCTTCAACCTTACCGGCTTCTTCAAGCAGCGCATATAATTCCTCGGCATGGTTGGTGTCTGCCAAGGATTCCTCGGTTACGCCGAGAACCTCGGCTGCAACAGCATCAATACCGACAAACGCTGTTTTTCCTTTGTCCGGTTTTTCTGTTTTGGAGGTTTCCTCAACACCGGAAGAATTGTGTGTGTTTGTACCGGAACCTGCATATTGCCGTCATCGGAAGCATATTCTATCCCTTACCATGTACCGCGACGGTATCCGCCGGTAAAATCACCGCCGTCATCGCCTGTGGTGTTCATTCCGTTTTTTAAGGTAACTTCTATCTTCTTTTTGCCGTCGATGTAAAGCGAGTAGGTTTCGCCCGCTTTAAGCTCCGGCGAAGTATAGGCGGACTGTACCGCACTCTTTCGTGTTGTAATCTCGGACAAAGTGTTGCCGTTTTTATCCCTTAGAGAAAGTACCGTACCATTGGGCAGTTCCATCGCATGAGATACCCACAGCACCGGTTGCTCCCCGGTATAGACATTCACACCCATGCAACCCACCACGGCAATATTACCGCCGCTGATGGTTACATCTCCGTTGCACAGAAGTGAGCCTTCGTAGTCCGGGGCAGGCGGAGAACTAAGGCGTAGCGTACCGCCGGTCACATAGATATTTCCGTTGGAATCAACAGTATCGCCGCCGGAAACAGCCTCAACCTCGCCGCCGTTAAACCATACCTGAACATTCGGATTGCCACCTCTGCCTGAAAATGATTCCGATTCGGCAGTGCCTGCCGCTGCACCGATTGCATCATTTCTTGCATCAATAAAGGATTTACCGCCATTGACTTCAATAATTGTTCCCTCAAAGCCCTCGTAGCAAGTGGGAATATTTATCTCACCGCCGTTGATATAGAGATTTCGATCCGCATGAATACCGTCATCATTCGTTTCAATATGGAAGCTGCCGCCGTCAATCTGAACATCCGTGTTTGAATGAACACCGTCATCCTTTGTAATTATGTTAAATTCACCATCGGTGATTTTAAGGAGTGTTACGCATTTGAGCCCTTTCTGACTATCTGATGTTCCTGTCGGCATACCCTCTGTTATAATATCAAACTTACCGCCGTTTACAGTAAGTGCGGACTCTGCCTGAACCGCGTCACCGTTTGCCGTAATGTTATATGTTCCGTCTTCAAATACAATCCAACCTACTTCTGCTGAGTCTGCATTATTGGATTTAAAGCCGTCGCCGCTTGCAGTTATATCAAAGTTTCCGTTAAGTACAGTTATTGAATCCTTGCCCCTTACCCCGTCTTCAACAGCGGTTACGGTATAACTTCCACCGTCAACAACAAGATCGTCTTTCACAAGAATACCATGAGCAAAGCCTGCATTTACGGTAAGGCTTCCGTTGCCGCCAATGTTCATATCCGTGTCGCAGTAAAGTGTAGCGTTCGGTTCTTCATTCGCTGTGTCGGCATAAATGAATTTCGATGCATCGGTAAGTGCATTTTTTGTGTTTTCAGCAAGTGTGATGATTAACTCATCAGCATTTTTACAGTATATTGCCGCGTTTTCACCGGCTGTGATATTCACGCCCGAAAGCACCAATTCAACCTTTGCGTCCTTCGGTGCATCAATAAGAACCTGACCGCCGTTAAGTGTTCCCGAAATTTCATATACACCATCGGCAGTAATGCTCAGTATGTTATCTGCGGCAGTTGCTCCGCTGCCTGTAATACCAATATTACCATCCGCAAGAGTTACTGTGGTTGTAACAGGGCGTGTAGGTCTTTCACCGAAATCGGCAGGTATTGAAATTACCGGTGGATTGACTGTATTTCCGGTGATGACGGTAGATTTATCCATAACTCTCTTGATAATAACAGCCGCTTCTGCACGAGTAAGGGTATCCTTCGGTCTGAATGTGTTTGTGCCTGAGTCACCTGTGATGATTCCGTTTTCATAAGCTGCGGCAACTGCATTTTTATTTGATATATCTTCGTCATCTGAAAAGGTTGTTACTGTGGTTTCACTTTCAAGTCCAAGTAACCTTACTGCCCACAAAGTAACAGTTTCTCTGTCGGCGGATGCTTCCGGCATAAAGCAGTTGTTTTCAAGTTCAACAAGCGAAAAAACATTTTTGTCAAGACCTGCATAAACATACGGATTGTACCATGCGGCATTCGCAACATCCGAAAGCTCACCGGATGTTGCGTTAGGTTCAGCATTTTCTGTTACGATTAGCAATTTCATAAATTCCGCACGGGTTACGCTTCCTTCCGGATCATAAAGTTCTTCGCCTTTTCCGTTAATAATTCCTTTTTCGGTAAGTTCCTCTATTGTCGCCTGTGCCCAATGTCCGTCCACATCCGAAAAGATTGATGCAGCAGAAGCATTTACAGAAAACAGCGAGCAAACTAATGTTAAAACCAACGATAAGCTTAATATATTTTTTTGCATAGCTTAACCTCCTTTATCATAATGTATCTTTGCCTGTTCCCATTCTTGAACAGGTGATGTTTAGGTTTCCGTTTCTTTGTCTCAGCTTATCCAGCAATTCCTTTTCCTTTTTTACATTCTTAAGTGCAATATTATATTTAAGCTCATAAAGGCTGCCGAGATTTGTTGTGCGGACATTCTCAAGCTCCGATTTTGAGGTATACTCTCTAAATAAATCGTCAAAGATGTCCGAATAATCCAAATCCTCCGGGATAACAATTTTCAGTGTCCGCCTTGAACCGCCGTTTTCTCCGAATTTAAGCGTCATATACATCATGGTTGCAAGTCCGATTATTATAGTAAATACTGCCGCATAGACCACAAAGCCCATTCCGCAAGCAAGGCCGACAGTCATTGCGAAGAAAATTGCGGATATTTCACGGGCACTTCCGGGCACAGAACGGAATCTCACAAGGCTGAAAGTACCCATAACTGCAACACCTACACCGAGATTTCCGTTAACAAGCAGTATTACCGTCTGCACCATAGCGGGAAGCAGAGCAAGTGTAACAACAAAGCTTTTTCTATATGTATTTCTGTACATATATATAAGTGCAATAACTACGCCGAGGGCTAAGGAAGACGCAAGACAAATCAGGGTAGTTACCGTTAAGTTTTGTGAATTTGTAATAATATTATTTAGCATATGTTAAGTTCTCCTTTACGTTTTCTGCCATAAAAATATTTCGGTACACAGTGCCGTATTTTGAAAATGATGTTGGATAGATTTTCAGTTCGGAAAGTATTTTTGAAAGCCAGTACGGGAAGCTCTCGTGAACCTTGATTTCCATAATGCATTCTCCCGGTAAAATAAGAGGTGTTCCATCGTCAGCCATTTCAAACAGACGGTCACATCTCCATCTGATATTCGTGTCAAAGGTTACACGAATATTATGGTCTTCTATACCGAACAGTGCAATTCTTTCGTAACACAAAAGAACTTTTGGCGACGGCTTATATATATTCATAAACCGGCCTATTTCCTCTAATATCTGACTGCTTTCATCCGAATGTTTACCCCCGTTTATATATTGTAGGGCATCCGAAAATGTCATCGAAATTCTTCGCTTATATGTAATGCCGTCAAGCTTCTTTTTAAGCTCGAGAAAAACCGTACTCTCAGAATTCGGAATTCCGTAACTTCTGATTCTCATTTTTTCTTTGTACTTTGGCTTTTCGATTGAACGGCGAATCAGCAAATAATCGTCAGTGTCAAAATAAAGGCTGCAGATTGTATGCTTGCCGTACTGATCGACTTGCATATATTCATAGAGTTTTTCAATTAGTTTTTGGTAAGTTTCTTCAGATATACGATATTTTTTCTCATGTCTTTCAAATACCATTCCGGCAGTAACTTTAACTTTTGCCATACACGACATCCTTCCCGAAATTCGTCAACATAATTTACTTATGTAATTTTTTTGAGTAGAGTGATAAGCTGCTGATATTCTTCTTCTGTCAGATTTTCAGTCACCTGAGCTTCAAGGATTTCGCCAAGCCCGTCTATTTCCTCACGTATAGAAATGGCTTTATCGGTTAAAACAACAAGCTTGCTTCTTTTGTCATCGGGGTTCTGAATACGCTGAACAAGGTTTTTCTTTTCAAGATTCTGAATAATACCTGTAACAGTGGGATTAGTCATTGAAAAATTTTCTTCAATATCCGTCTGTCGGATGGATTTATCCTGATTTCTGTAAAGCAACATCATAATCTTATACTGCGTATTTGTCAGCTCATACGGAGCCAGAATAGGATTTGAAAGCTTTTCAATTTCTAATGCCGCCTTTTTTATTAGGATAGCAACTCTGTCTTTCTTCATAACAAACACCTCAAAATTCATAGCTTCCTATGTATTATATCATAGAAACTATCTTTTGTCAATATACAGAATGTGAACATAATATGAATTTTGTGTAAAATTGAAAATATAACTCTCAGAAGGCAGACTGGAATTGTCAAGATATGTGCAGTCGAAAAATTCCCTAAATTGATAAACTTTTGATAGATTTTTTCTTTCTTTAAAGTTGCAAAAAAGCTTTCTGTTCTTGCATTGTCAAAACAATGTCCTGTACTGTTTAAACTTTGTATTAAGCCTATCTCATTCAATTTCTTTTTAAATGCTTTGCTCGTGTATTGACTTCCTCGGTTGCTGTGAAAAACAGCTCCTTTCAGCTCTTTGCCATATAATAGAAAATTCGTAAAATGGAGAGTTTTGTCTTGTATGCCAAAAATGCGAAAAAAATTCAAAGATGAAAAAATAGAAAAGTCCCTCGGCATTAGTTACACACTGCCGAGGGATACCCATATACCGAACACAAACAGTTCGGATAATGCTGTTATGGTACACCATCGGGGGCTCGAACCCCGGACACCCTGATTAAGAGTCAGGTGCTCTACCAGCTGAGCTAATGGTGCATATTCACAACATTATTTATTATACACTATTTTTAAAACTTTGTCAAGTATTTTTTTCGATTTTTTATTTGTTTTTTGGGAGTTTTACAGTTTAAAGAAGATGTTCATTACAATAAACAAAGTAATTATGCCAAACTCGGCTGTTTTTTTGTCAAATTTTGAATTTGGTATTGTGGTATATAAAACGATAAATATTCATTTGATGATTGATAAAAGCAGATATGGTCACAGTACTTTTTATGTCTATAAATCTTTCCGTAACGAAAACGAAAAATCTACAAGTAAATACAGCGTCATAATCTGTGTTTAACCAAAAGTTTCCGTAAAAATCTTG
>CAYQKW010000019.1:0-32930 GCA_964418245.1 uncultured Oscillospiraceae bacterium | reverse complement strand
GCAATATTAAAGGAACTCGGAAGAGGTGGGCAGGTATATTATGTATATAACCGTATAGACGGGATTTTTGATATTGCAAACGAACTTCAGAAAATGGCTCCCGGTGCAAGTATCGCCGTGGGACATGGGCAAATGAGCGAACGTGAACTTGAAAAAGTCATGATGAATACCCTAAACGGCGAAGTTGATATTCTTGTGTGCACAACAATCATAGAAACCGGGCTTGATATTCCGAATATCAACACAATAATAATTGAAAACGCAGATAGAATGGGGCTTTCTCAACTGTATCAGCTTCGGGGACGTGTCGGGCGTTCAAACCGTCTTGCATATGCATATCTTACATATAAAAAGGATAAATCAATCAATGAACAGGCATTGAAAAGGCTCACAGCAATACGTGAATTTACGGAATTCGGAAGCGGATTTAAAATTGCCATGCGCGACCTTGAGATAAGAGGTGCCGGCAGTCTTTTGGGTGCGGCACAGCACGGTGAAATGGACAACGTGGGATATGATATGTATTGCCGTCTGCTGGATGCCGCGGTAAAGAAAACAAAAGGTATTCCCGAAAAGAAAGAAATCATAACAACCGTTGATATAAAGCTGAATACGTATATCCCGGAAGAGTATATAGAATCGCATAATATAAGGCTTGAAATATACAAAAAAATAGCCGCCGTTGAAACAGAGGAAGATAAAGAAAATGTTATCGACGAACTCATAGACAGATTCGGGGCTCCGCCGCAGTCGGTGATAAATCTTATAGAAATATCTTTGATAAGGATGTATGCCGCAAAATGCGGTATTACCGATGTTTGTGAACGCGGCAGCCGAATATTGCTTTATTTCGACAGTTCCGTGACCGTTCCGGAGAAGAATATTGCGGCAGCTGCCGCAGAATATCGCGGACGAATTTTATACAGCCGCGGCGAACGTCCTCATATTGTATATTTGTGTGAAAAGATAACAAAAAATGTAATTATATCTGAACTTAAAGCAATTTTATGCCGAATAAATGAAAAAAATTAAAATATTTTATACAAATTTTCAAAAAATACTTGATTAGTTTCAAAAAATAGGATATAATATAATAAGATGTGCCGGCAGAGTATTTTGCCGTGAACGGAGTTTTAAAAATTCTGTGCCGGCGATTAAGTTTAAAGAAAGGTGGAAGAAAAATGAACTATTTCTTTTTGGAACAGGCTGCCGAAGCGGCGGGACCGGCGCAGTTGGTTGCCACATTCGTGCCGTTTGTGCTTATTATTGTTGTTTTTTATTTTATGCTTATCAGACCGCAGAAAAAACGCGAAAAGCAAACACAGGCAATGATAGACGCAATTAAAGTCGGCGACGATATTCTTACAATCGGCGGAATATACGGCACGGTTGTGAGAATAAAAGACGATATGCTGTTCATAGAAAGCACAAAACAGAACAAAACAATGATTCAGATTGCAAAATGGGCTGTTAAAGATGTACTCAAGTATGTTGAAGACAAATAATTAACAAATCGGTGCGTTGCCGAAAAAACGGCGGTGTGCGGAACGGAGACTGACTATGGATACATACAGAAGAACAAGAAAAAGAAAAAAACAAATAAACCTCGATGCGGGTATGATGAGTTTTTTTCTTCCGTATTGGATAGCGGCGGCAATTGCGCTGTTTATACTCTACTTTTTTATAGCACTTATCTATATGCTTACGCCTGTGAGCGCATCTGCACTTCCGTTTTTAAGCCGAACTGTTTCTGCTTTGGTTTTAACGGTATTTTCGGCAATGGCGGGGCACGAAACAAGAGAGGGGATTGTAACGGGCGGATTTTTCGGCCTTGTATTTACACTTTTCATTCTTGTCATGGGGATGCTGTTCAGGATGATAAACCTATTTTCGTTGTTGTTTTTGGTTTTGCTTGTAACCGGTGTTCTGTTCGGATGCATCGGCGGCATTATAGGCTGCGGCAGAAAAAAACGCCGCAGACGTGTTAGGTAAAATGCACAAAAATATAGCTGTATTTTGAACTTTTTATATAAAAACACGTAAAACTATTGACTTGAATGCAAAAAAATTGTATAATAATAGGTATGTTTGGCCCTTTGGGCATACTGCAAAGGAGGAAATGAAATGAAAGCAAAAAGTATTACAAAGCTTTTGCTGTCCCTTTTGGTAATAGGGATATTAATTTTACTTACGGTTTTCGGTGTGAAAATCGGTGACTATCAGCTTACTCCGGTTAAAGACGGCGTTAAGCTCGGACTTGACATCAACGGCGGTTCATATCTTGAGTATCAGGCTGTTGACACAAAAACGGATGATTCCGGAAACAAAACAACTGTAAACAAAACAAACGTATCCGACGACGAAGCCGATACAACGGTTGCGATTTTAAGAGCACGTGCGGCATCGCAGGGATATACCGAAGCCAATGTTATTTATAACGGCAACGGAAGATTCCGTGTTGAACTTCCCAGTGTTGACGATGTAAACAAAGCTTCCGAACTTTTGGGAGCAACTGCGGCACTCACTTTTGAGGACCCGAGCAACAATGTTGTTCTTGACGGTAAAGATGTTGAAAATGCGGAAGCGGTATTCTCCGCAACCGATGAGACAGGTATTTCGACGCATCACGTTGAACTCACGCTCACAAAAGAAGGTCAGGAAAAATTTGCGGAAGCAACCGGAAACCTTATCGGTCAGCAGATTGCGATAAAACTTGACGGTGTAACACAGTCGGCTCCGACGGTACAGAGCAGAATAGATTCCGATAAAGCAATAATAACTCTCGGAAACCAAGAGGGTGCAAGAGAAGCTGCAAGTAGCCTTGCAAGTCTTATACGTGCAGGTAAACTCCCGTTCGGTTTGAACGAAGTAAGTGCAAGCACAATCAGTGCAACTTTGGGACAGAATGCTTTCAGAAACAGCTTGTATGCCGGACTTATTTCAATTATAGCTATAGGTATTTATATGATGATATTCTATCGCATACCCGGTTTTGTTGCAACAATGGCACTTATCGTGTATACTTTGATTACTGTAATTCTTATAGGTGCGTTCGGTTTGAACCTCACACTGCCCGGTATCGCCGGTATAGTTCTTTCGTTCGGTATGGCGGTTGACGCAAACGTTGTTATATTCGAGCGTATAATCGACGAACTTAAAAACGGCAAAACGCTTAAAGCTTCGATTGATGCCGGTTTCCACCGTGCAATAGCGGCCGTTATAGACTCTAACATAACAACGCTTATATCTTCCGGTGTTCTCTGGGCACTCGGCAACGGAACGGTTAAAGGCTTTGCAATAACGTTGTTCCTTGGTGTTGTTGTAAGTATGTTTACTGCAATTTTCGTAACAAGATTCTTGCTCAAACAGCTTGTCGGTCTTAACATAAGAAACAAAAAATTATACGGAATAGGTATTCAATAACAGGGGGTGAAGCTAATGTTTAATATAATGAGAAATACAAAGAAATTTGCAATAATACCGATAGTTATAATATTGGTTGGTATCGTATGTCTGTTTATAAACGGTGGCTTTGCAACCGATATAGACTTCTCCGGCGGTACAATGATGCAGATTAATATGGGCAAAGATTTTAAACTTGAAGATGTATCTGCCGTAGTTAAAGAATCAACAGGCAAAGATGTTGCCGTAATTCAGTATGCTGAAGATTCACATGCAAAACATCAGGTTCTTTTCAAAATGGAAACACTTTCAAAAGACGCCCGTGATAAACTTTTTGAAGATATAAAAACAAAATTCGATTTGAAAGATGACGCACTTTTGTCAAGCGACAACATAACTCCGCTTGTAAGCTCCGAAATCATTTACAACGCTTTGCTTGCGGTTGTAATTGCGGTAATTCTTATACTTATCTATATAACAATAAGATTTACGTTTGCTTCCGGTGTTGCGGCAGTATGTGCACTTATTCACGACGTTCTTATAATGCTTGCGTTCTATGCAATATTCAGAGTTCCGACAAATGCTTCGTTCATTGCGGCTCTGCTCACGATTATCGGTTATTCGATTAACGATACAATCGTTATATTCGACCGTATACGTGAAAATAAAAAATATGCGAAAAAAGGCGAAACTTTTGTTGATACGTGCGAAAAAAGTATTTGGCAGACAATGCGCCGTACAATAAATACATCGGGAACAACACTTCTTTCGCTTATAGTGCTTACTGTTTTGGGCTCGTCTTCAATAAGAGAATTTTCAATTCCCTTGATAGTCGGCGTTGTAACCGGTACATTCTCATCCGCTTTCATAGCTTCCCCGATATGGGCTCTTATGGAAGGCGGATATAAAAAGAAAAAAGCGTAATTCAAGAGGTGTGCAGCAATGAAAATATTTGAAAAATATACGGTTTGCCTTTGGGCAATAGCAATACTTCTTATAGCATCGGTCACACTGGTGCCGTTCATTCCCGGTTATCTTTTCGGAAGAATACCGGCAACACCGGTACTTGTGTTTATGCCGATACTCATGGGTATAATATACGCACTTATAGTTTCTTACGAAACTCCGAAAATGGACCCAAAACGTAAAAATCTTTTCACATGGCTCAAAACAATAGACATATTTTTGTTTTATATCTTAACAATTGCGGTTGTTGTTTTTGCCGGTGTAAAAGGTATGATAAGATTCTAATTTAATATCAACAAACCGACCGAAGATTTTGAGTGTCTTCGGTCGGCTTATTTTTTTAATTAATTGTGTGTAAAAAACGTTATTTCCAAAAATCTGATTAAAAATGGTCAGTTTGTATTGACATGGTGTGTAATATAGTGTATAATATAATAGGTGTATACGGAGTTGCGAAAGGCGACCCGGCAAACGGAGTTTTTTTATTCCGAAAAAATCGAAAGAGAGGGGGAAATATAACATAGCAGTATGTTATATTGGAAAAAATGAAAAAGAAATTTTTGAGTATCTTGTTAATGTTCGGCATTGTTATGAGTACATTGACCGGCGTTATCGGTGTTTCGGCGGCAGAAGCCGTTTACACAGAACCGGCGAGCATTCTTTACAGCGGTAAATGCTCGGAAACTGTGAGCTGGCAGATTGACAGCACGGGGGTTTTGAGTATTTACGGTACGGGTGCAATGCCGGATTATTCGTCGACAACGTCAATGCCATGGTACGGCTATATAAGCATAGTGAACAAGATTGAAATTCAAGAGGGAGTTACATATGTCGGAAATAACGCATTTTATGACTTCTCGAACGTAACGGAAATCAGTTTGCCGTCATCACTGACAGCATTGGGAAAATCTTCGTTCAAGCTGTGTACCAAAATTGAAAATGTTATTCTGCCCGAGGGTTTGACGGAAATCGGAAACGCCGCTTTCCATGGATGTACAGGAATAAAGAACGTATCAATTCCGTCAACACTGCAAACAATCGGGAATGTTGCGTTCAGCGACTGCCAGTATTTAGAGAAAATCGAATGGAATGCGGTGAAAGCCGCAGACCTTGCAAGCGATAACTATGTTTTTTCGCGCGCCGGAAAAAATTCCGAAAGTCTTGAAGTTATAATCGGTGATACCGTTGAATCTGTTCCGAATTATTTGTTTTTCCCGAAACAGAATTATGAAGCAAATATCACGAGTGTTATATTCGGAAAAAATTTGAAGAGAATCGGTGATGCCGCATTCAGGTCATGCACCGGTATTGAAAATATTATTTTACCCGAGGGATTGACCGAAATAGGATATATGGCGTTTCATTATTGCATGGGAGCAAAGACAATAGTTATACCGTCGACTTTGAAGGTGCTGGGCAACAACTCTTTCACAGACTGTCAGTATTTAGAGAAAATCGAATGGAATGCGGTAAGTGCCGCCGACCTTATAAACGAAAACTATGCTTTTTCGCGTGCCGGAAAAAAATCCGAACGCCTTGAGGTTATAATCGGTGATACGGTTGAATACGTTCCGAGTTATTTATTTTATTCAAAACAGAATTACGAAACAAATATCACGAGTGTTACATTCGGAAAAAATTTGAAGAAAATCGGCGATGCCGCATTCAGGTCGTGCATCGGTATTGAAAATATTATTTTACCCGAAGGATTAACAGAAATAGGATATATGGCGTTCCATTATTGCTTGGGAGCAAAGAAAATAGTTATACCGTCAACATTAGAGGTGTTGGGCAACAACTCTTTCACAGACTGTCAGGCTTTGGAAAGACTTGAATACAATGCGGTGAATGTTCCTGATTTGGAAATGTCGAACTACGTATTCGGCAGAGCGGGAAGAACATCCGGAAACCTTGAAGTTATATTCGGAGACAAAGTAACGCACATTCCGGCAAGATTGCTTTATCCGCAGGCGATAAACAATTACAATGCCGCACCGGCAGTGACATCGGTTACAATGTGGGATAGCGTTAAAAGCGTGGGTGAATATGCGTTTTATATAAGAATACTTAACGGTACCGAGTCTGAATATCCGCTTCAAACCGTTAAATTTTACGGTACATCAAGTGAATGGAAAAGCATAAACTTTGCAGACGGAAATACATATATCACAAATCTGACACCGACATATTACACAGCAAAATACACGGTTAAATTCGTTGACTATGACGGAACGGAGCTGAAAACGGATATTGTAAAAAACGGTAGCGATGCAACAGCGCCGGAGAACCCGACAAGAGATGGTTACACATTCGTGGGCTGGGACTTTAATTTCACGAAAGTAAAATCAAATTTGACGGTAACGGCACAGTATGAGGCGATATCGGCAACAACGTATACGGTTAAATTCGTCGATTATGACGGAACGGAGCTGAAAACGGAAAACGTGAACGAGGGCGGCAGTGCAACGGCACCGGAGAACCCGACAAGAGAGGGCTACACATTCACGGGCTGGGACGTTGAATTTGATAACATAACATCGGATTTGACGGTAACGGCACAGTATGAAGAAATTAAATATAAAGTAACGTTTACGGATTACAACGGAACGGTTCTCAAAGAAGAAGAAATTGCTGTGGGCGGCGACGCAACACCGCCGGAGAACCCGTCAAGAACCGGCTACACCTTTACGGGCTGGGATTCGGCATATACAAATATACAGGCGGAAACGGTTGTTACGGCACTTTATAAAGGGAATGAATATATATTGAGCTTTGACGGCGGCAATGATGAAGAATATGAAACAATGACAGTTACATACGGCTCGCTGTACGGCGAATTGCCGACACCGGCAAAAGAGGGATTTGTTTTTGCCGGTTGGTATACCGAAGCCGGCGTGTTGATAACGGCAAACACAACCGTGAATATCAACGAAAACCATACTGTTACCGCACGTTGGGCAGACCCCGGAAATAAATATATCAAAGTTTCGTCAGCACTTGCAAAAAGCGGAGAAACAGTAACACTCACCGTAACGGCGGACGAAAATATAAATATGGCAATCGGCGGTATGTATATCGATTATGACCGTGATATGCTTGCACTGGAAAAATGCGAATTCGGCGAGCTTCTCGGCAGCACATCGAATCAATATAATGAAAATAAAGTCACAGAAGGAAAAACAAAACTTTATGTAAGTTTTGTAGGCACAGAAAACATTACAGCAGGAGGAACGCTTTTCACACTCACATTCAAAGTGAATGAAAACACCGTAAACGACACAACTATTCCTGTTGCGGTTGAAATATCTCAATTGTATGCCGATGATGAATCGGTTATTGCCGTAAACACAACCGACGGCTCTGTTTGGGTTGTGAATTATGAAACCGGTGACGTATCGCAGAACGGCAGTATCGACCTTATTGACGCACTGCGTATAATGCAGTATGATGTCGGATTGAGAACGTTCAATGCGGCGGAAAAATATCTCGGCGATGTTAATGCGGACGGTGATGTTGATATTGTTGATGCATTCCTTATACAGAAATATGATGCGGGTCTTATAGATAAATTTGAATAAGAGGATAAATCATGAAGAAAATAATTTTATTTATCTTTGCTGTTATGATGATAAGTACTCCGGCACTCGCCGGGGATACTTATCTGAAAATCAATCCGTCATGCACAAATGCGGACGGGCAGGTTTTGGTTGATGTGATTATATCGGGCGAGGATATTTGCTCCGGAAGCTTTAATATTTATTTTGATACCGAAGTGCTAAAACCGGTAAATGTTGAAAAAGGAGCTATTCTGAACGGCAGTGTGTCTACCAATAATGTAACTTTGTTTAAGAAAGAGAATCCACCGGATTTTTTCAGAATAAACTGGAGTAAAACAGAAGCTCTCGGAAACGGTTGTTTGTGTACGATTACGTTTGATGTTCTGACGAAAGAAAAAGCAATATGCACTTTAACATTTGATGATATTACACTTGCTGATTCTAACGGAAAATATATTGCGCACAAAACAATCCCCGTTACTCATGAAGCAATCCCCGGCAAAGTATATCTTAACGGGTTGTTTGCCGATACGGAATATTCGGAGAACGGCACAACCGCCGCAATTCGTACAAATATATACAACGGAGAGAAAACGGCGGCAAATACCGATGTGTATATTGCAAGATATACGGCAAACGGTTCTTTGATTGATGTTGTGAAACATACTTGCGAAACAAAAGCCGGCGAAATAATTTCAAAACCGTATTCGGCGGATATTGGCGGCGATGTTTCTTATGTTAAGGTGTTTTGCTGGAGAAACGGCTTGCAGCCGATTAATCTGTGCGAAGTTAATTGAAAATGAGAAATTAAGAATTAGCTGTTAGCAGAGCGGTAGGGGCGGATATTATCCGCCCGGAAAACGGAACGCACTCCACATTGCTCACTACAGCCCCGTAGGGACGGACGACCCTGTCCGCCCGGAAACAGGTTGAACAAATGACATTTGAACCGTAGGGAAAAAGCGTATTTAATGCGAAATTGCTCCACGCTCCGGACTACACGCTAAAAAACGGCGTAAATCCAACCTATAACATAAATATATTGCAATAAAGGAGAAACACATGAAAAAAATATTTTTGGCGGCATTGTTGATTATGTCCGTGTTTTTTGTAAACGTGTCGGCACAGGAAAAAACCTTGTCCGTTACAGGCGGCGAAACGGATGTTGGCGAAAACATTTCGGTAACGGTTTCGCTTAACGGCACGTCAGCGTCTGTCGGCAGCGTTACACTTGAATATAACAGCGATGTGCTTGCGGTTGAATCGTATGATTATTCCGAAGCTTTTTCCGGGGTTTCCGCGTTTTTTAATCCGACTTATGCGGAAAATCAAATAAAATTCAATTGGCTCACCATGGAAGAAAATATTGATTTTACCGATTTTCTAACAATCGAGTTCAAATGCTTGAAAAACGGTTTGGGCGACCTTGAATTTGTTAAATTCGATTTGTACGACATTAACGAAAAACCCGTGAAAGTCACCGCCGAAACGGCAGAAATAAAAGTCGGTACGGGGATTGAAGAAGAAACACCGGAAGAATCCCCCGGCGGAAACGAAACCGAAGATGTAAATACAGATTCCGGAAACGGCGGAACGTCGTCGGGTTCATCGTCCGGTTCATCATCGGGTTCATCGTCGGGCTCGTCCGGCGGAGATTCCGGGTCATCGCATAAAGCGAACTCTGTAACGAAAAAAGAAGATACGACGACAGATAAGTCCGATGAAAAAACGACGGAAGAAGTTAAACGGGAAGAAAAAAATGAAATACACAAGAGTGTTGCGTTTGCCGATTTGAACGGATATGAATGGGCAAAAAATTCAATTGAGGCACTTGCGAAAAACGGGATTATCAACGGCATTTCCGAGACCGAATTTGCACCGTCCGAAATGATTACACGTGCGGATTTTATGTGTATGCTCATCAGAATGTCCGGTATAAAAACCGAATTTGCCGATAATTTTGATGATGTTTCACCGGATAAATATTATTACGGCGAAATCGGTACGGCAAAGGCATCGGGCATTGCCGCCGGTGACGGCAGTAATAAATTCCTGCCCGAAAACAACATAACACGTCAGGATATGTTTACTCTTGTTTATCGTTTCTTGAAAATATCGGATTCGGAATATAAAGAAGCGGATACAAAAATCTTGGAACAATACGATGATTGCGGCGATATTGCGGAATATGCGCGCGAAGCATCGGCGGTTTTGATACAAAACGGATTTGTCACGGGCAGTGACGGAAAAATTTGCCCGGAACAAAATGCAACACGTGCGGAAACGTCCGTTTTAATATACAGATTATATAATTATTTGCAAAATATTAATTAATGGGAAGTGTCTTAAAGATGAAAAAAAGAATTTTGAGTTTTGCGTTAATGTTGTGTATGGCAATCACACTGCTGCCGTTCGGAACTATTGTTGCGGCAGAGTTCAGCGGAACCTGCGGAGAAAACCTCACATGGACGCTTGACGAGGCAGGCGCGCTTACAATAAGCGGCGAAGGCGATATGACGGATTATACCTACGATTCCTCAACCGGTTTGTCAGATGCACCGTGGATGAGTTATTATAGTGTCGTCAATAGCGTCGATGCATATATAAAGATTGCTGACAGTGTGCAAAGCATAGGCGATTATGCATTTTACGGATTAAATATTGGGGACGAATATTTGGGTACCGGTATTAAAAAAATCGGTGATTATGCGTTTTACGGCTGTTTGGGTTTGGACGGAATAATCATACCCGAAAGTGTGGAAACGATTGGTGATTATGCGTTTTACGACTGTTTGGGTTTGTACGGAATAATCATACCCGAAAGTGTGGAAACGATTGGCGATTATGCGTTTGATGCATGTGACAGCTTGCAAGATGTTAAATACAATGGTCTTTGCGAGCAATGGGAAAATATAAAAATCGGAGAGGGAAACAGAGTGTTTCAAACAGCGCGTATTCAATGTCTTGACGGAAGCATTAACGCTCCTGTCAGCAGCGGCGGCGGAGGTGGAGGCACCGATGACCCGAACCAAATCCCCGACGAAATGTCGTTCACGGTTACATTTTACGATTATGACGGAAATGTGTTTGATACACAGACTGTTACATATGGCAATGCGGCAATTGACCCGGGAATACCGCCGTGCAGTGACGATACTATGATGTTCAACGGCTGGTTTGAAGATTTTTCGTATGTAACAAGCGATATGAATATTTATCCCAATTTTATGCCTACGTACATTCCGCCGGTGATGTATACGGTAACGTTTGTCGATTATGACGGAACGGAACTTAAAACAGAAATGGTTAATGCCGGCGGAAGTGCAACGGCACCGGAAAACCCGACAAGAGACGGCTATACCTTTAAAGGCTGGGACACTGACTTCGATTTTATAACATCGGATTTAACGGTGACGGCACAGTATGAAGAAATACCGGCAACAACATATACTGTTAAATTCGTTGATTATGACGGAAGCGAGATTGACAGCGTAACGGTGAATGAGAACGACGCGGCACAAGCGCCGGAATTTGCCGGCACAAAAGAAAATTATACTTTTGTGGGCTGGGATAAAGATTTTTCGTGTGTAACGTCCGATTTAACCGTAACCGCCCGGTACGAAAGAACCGTAACGGTAAGCGGCAACTGCGGCGATACCGTCGTGTGGAAAATTTATGCCGATGGTGAACTTGAAATAAGCGGAAGCGGCGATACAACGGATTACGGCTGTAATTATGACGGCGGCAGACCGAGTACACCGTGGGCAAGGCATATTGGCAAAATCAAGAAAATAACGATTAAAGACGGCATAACAAGCATTGGTAATCATCTTTTTGCTTATTGTGCGGACGCGGCCGAAATAACAATACCGAGCAGCGTGACAAGCATTGGATACGGTGCATTTTGCGGATGTAACGAACTTGAAAATATAACAATACCGAACAGTGTAACAAGCCTTGGCGGTCGTGCGTTTTACAATTGTATGTATATTAAAAGTATAACGCTGTCGGAAAATATAACAAGCATAGGCGAATATACATTTTACAGATGTTATCACCTTGAAAACATGGTAATACCGAGCGGCGTGACAAGCATAGGGCAATGGGCATTCAATGAATGTTCTTCGCTTGAAAGTGTGACAATACCCGAAAGTGTAACAAGCATCGGTGACCGTGCATTTGACAGCTGTTCCGTTCTTGCGGAAATAACAATACCCGAACGTGTAACAAGTATAGGCAGTTATATGTTCCGCAACTGTCATGCTCTCACAAATGTAATAATACCGAGCGGAGTAACAAGCATTGGTTCATATGCTTTTCAAAACTGTTCGGAGCTGAAAAACATAACAATACCGAAAAGCGTAACAAGTGTTGCCGATAATGCGTTTTTATCATGTGCGGCACTTGCGGACGTATATTACGGCGGCACGGAAACAGAATGGAAAACGATTGCGATTGGCGCGAACAACGAATGCCTTACAAACGCAGTAATTCATTATAGCGGAAAAACGGAAGAACAAGATGAATATACGGTAACATTCAAAAACTATAACGGTGATGTTTTGAAAACCGAAACCGTAACAAAAGGCAATGCGGCAACCGCACCGGACGTCCCGAAAAGAGACGGGTATAAGTTTATCGGCTGGGATGTTGATTTTTCAAACGTTGTATCGGATTTAACGGTAACGGCACGTTTTGAAAATTCCGTAACGGCAAGCGGCAATATTAACGAAAATGTATCGTGGATACTTTACACCAACGGCGAATTTGCAATAAACGGAAGCGGTTCAATGGGCGATTTCACCGAAACAACCGTTCCGTGGAGCGGAGACCGCAGTAAAATAACAAAAGTTACAATAGCCGACGGAATAACGAATATCGGTGCATATGCATTTTATTCCTGCGAGAACCTGACAGCGGTTTCTATACCGGAAACGGTGGAAAAAATCGGCGAACACGCCTTTGACGGCTGTGTTAAACTTGCCGATATAACAATTCCGAAAACGCTCACGGAAATCGGAACAGATGCTTTCAAAGGCTGTACTTCAATGTCTTATATACCGATTCCGAATAAGGGAACGGATATAGTTGCCGGCGAATACGAGAATTATACAAACCTTAAAAATATCACAATTCCCGAAGGCGTGACAACCGTGGGAGCGGCGGCGTTCCGCAACTGTTCAAACGCAACGAGTGTATCAATACCAAGCACACTTGCGTCAATCGGCGAAAATGCCTTTGACGGCTGTACATCAATAACCGATGTATATTATAACGGAACGGAAAGCGAATGGGAAAGCATTTCGATAGCAGACGGAAATAGCTGTCTGACGGAAGCGAATATTCATTATCTTAAGCTCACCGTGAAATTCTATGGCTTTAACTCGGTGTTGTTAAAAACTCAAACGGTTGACATGAACGGTGCGGCAACCGCACCCGAAGCACCTGAGGTGGATGGATACACATTTAACGGTTGGGATAAATCATTTGAATCCGTAACATCGGATATGACAATTACGGCAATTTACACTTCAAATTCAACGGTTGACCCAACCCCCAAGCCGACACCGAACCCGACACCGAGTACATCTTACACGGTGAAGTTTGTGGATTACGACGGTACGGTTTTGAAAACCGAAAGTGTATCGTCGGGCAGAGAAGCAACCGCACCCGAAGCACCGAAAAGAGCGGGCTATACCTTTGTCGGTTGGGATAAATCGTTTCAAACGGTATACGAAGATATGACGGTGACGGCACAGTATGTTGTGAACACGCCTGTTTCGGTATCATACACAGTAAAATTTGTCGATTATGACGGCAAGGTATTAAAAACGGAGCTTGTGTCCGAGGGCGAAAACGCAACCGCACCCGAAGCACCGTCAAGAGAGGGATATATATTCATCGGTTGGGACAAATCGTATACGAATATAACGACAGATGTAACAATAACGGCACGTTATAAAGAAAAAGAAGATGAAACGAAAAAAATTACGGTATCCAAAGTTGAAGCATCAAGCGGAGATACGGTAACCGTAACCGTAACGGCAGATGAAAACATCGGTATGGCAACCGGCGGTATTATGATTAATTATGACCGCACCGCCCTGGAGCTGATAAGCTGTGATGCCGGAAACTTGATTAAAAACGCAAGCTGTGTTATCAATAAAAACCGTAATGATAACGGCGTTATAAAATTATATGCCAATTTTGTGAGCCTTGATAACATAGTTGCCGGCGGAGAACTTTTCACAATGACATTTAAGGTGAACGAAAATACCGAAGACGATACACACCTGCCCATAACAATTGACAAAATCACCCTCAACAACAATGAGGAGGAAGTTCTTGCGGTTGAAACGGTCAACGGTGAAATTCATGTTTTGAATTATGAGTTGGGCGATGTAAACCAAAACGGCACTGTCGATTTGCTCGACGTGTTTGCTGTAATGCGTTATGACGTTGGTTTGAGAGAACTTTCGGCGTCGCAGAAACGTGCGGCGGACGTGAACGGCGACGGCACCGTTGATATTGCGGATGCATTTTTGATTCAAAAGTATGACGCCGGTCTTATTACCGGTTTTACGGCAGAGTAATATAAAAACATATCCGCGCAAAAGCGCGGATATGTTTTTTGTGTGGAGCATCAAGCCGTGTGTTGTTCAATTGTGTGTACCGAATTGAACAACACACACAACGGCAGTTGTGCCGTCTTGTTTTGCACCCGTCAGCACCGTTTCGGTTTCGCCTTTTTTCACGTACACATCAATTTTTTCTCCCTCATACGACTGGTTCATATAATGAATTTCAAAATCCGAAATGAAATGCGTTTTATAAAATTCGTTATCAAATGCGTTTATCAGCATATCGGCATATTTAATGTTATTCATATGTATATTGCTGTCTAAATCGGTATATCTCACAGTGTGCGTATATACAAAATCACCTTTGTCTTCTGTCGGTTTAATACGTTTAAACGGTGCAAGTTCAACAGATTTTTCAACCTGTGCCGAAAAAGGATAGTCAATATCCGAAATGCGGCACAATCGGTTGTTTTTAAAGCTGTACAAACAAAATTCAAGTTTCCCGAACGCACACAATTCGCCGTTTTGCGAAATTTCAATATTTTGCAGTAACGATGAAACCGAGTGTCTTTTTTCTGTCCACGATTTAACATTCACATTCCCGAAATTTGCTTTTTTATTAATATGAAATTTATATTTTGTATAAACCCACGCCGCTCCGTATCTGTCGAACAGCGTAAATCCATCAAGCCCGATATTCAGCATATATTCCGTTACGGCGTCCTGAAAATATGTGAGATAGCCGCGTATGCCGACGCACTTGTCTGCGTCCGTATCTCCGAATCTTGTTAAAAAATCGTTTAACAGAACAATTTCAGTTTTATCCATATTTTGCCTCCGTTTCAGCCGCGTGTATATCCGAGCGCAGAAAGAACAGCTTCCTCGTGACTGCGCATAATGGTTTTTTCGTCGTCGGTCATATGGTCGTAGCCCAAAAGGTGCATGAGCGAATGTACAGTGAGATATGCCGTTTCGCGAACAACCCCATGTCCGTATTCATCCGCTTGTTCAAATATTTTATCTTTTGAAAGCACAATATCACCGAGCATTACCGCACCTTCGTCCAAAAACAGCTCGTCCGCATTAAACTGCGACGGTGTTTCAAAATCGAACTGAGGAAACGACAGCACGTCTGTTTCTCTGTCTATATTGCGGTATTCCGCGTTTATTCCGCGGATACCGATATTATCTGTGAACGTTACGGATATTTCCGTGTCAAATCCGACATGTTCAAGTTCGAATGTTTTTTCGGCACATTTTGTCACAATTTCTTCAAGATTGATTTCTTCAATCGGGTTCACATCATATTCAATAATTACGTTTACCATTTTTATCCTCCCGTGATTTTATGAAAAAACGCTTTGCCGCTTCACGTTTTGCCGTTTCGCGGCGGTTTTCGTGTTTTTCGTATGCTTTGATTATCTTTTGTACCAGCGGATGACGCACAACATCTTTTTCGTCAAACTTGCAAAAATCTATTCCCTCGATGTTCTTAAGCACGTTTATGGCTTCTTTAAGCCCCGAATATACACCGTCGGGCAAATCTATCTGTGTTATGTCACCGGTTATGACGGCGCGAGACCCAAACCCTATACGTGTCAAAAACATTTTCATCTGCTGCGGTGTGGTGTTCTGTGCTTCGTCAAGAATTATAAAAGCGTCGTCAAGCGTTCTGCCGCGCATATATGCAAGCGGTGCAATTTCAAGCGCGCCGCGCTCCACGTTGCGCTGATAATTTTCATATCCCATAGTATCGTAAAGCGCATCGTAAAGCGGACGCAGATACGGGTCTATTTTTGTTTGCAAATCTCCCGGAAGAAAACCGAGTTTTTCGCCGGCTTCCACCGCCGGACGCGTAAGAATTATGCGGCTTACTTCTTTGTTTCTGAATGCTTTTACCGCCATTGCCACCGCAAGATATGTTTTGCCCGTTCCGGCAGGACCGACGCCGAACACAACTGTGTTTTTTTCTATGCTTTTTATATATTTTTTCTGCCCCAGAGTTTTTGCCTTAACCGGTTTTCCGCTTGCGCTTATGCATATCGTATCGCCGCCGATTTCGCCAATATGCTCTGCCATTCCGTCTTCAATCATAGAAATTGTGTATCGTATGTTTTGCTCTGTGAGCGTTTCGCCTTTTGAAATGAGCTTTAAAAGCTCTTCAACAACGGTTTTTGCCTTTTCTGCCGCCGCGTCTTCACCTTCAATTTTAAGGGTTGTTTCTCGGTTTAAAATGTGAACCCCCAGTTCTTTTTCGATTATTTTCACATTTTCGTCAAAACTGCCGAAAAGCCCTATTATATCACCGATACTTTCTGTTTCAATCAGCCTCTCCGCCATTTGTATCCTCCTCAATCGCCTGTTTAACCGCAATTTGTCTGTTGCATTTTGCCCTCATCGTTACGATTATGTTTTTTTCGTTTTTTTGTATGTCAAAGTCCTTTTCTAATATAATACCACCTTTCAAAGATTTTTGCAAGTCTTTTTCAAGTTTTTTTTCGGTTTCGGCAATAATTTTTTTCTCATCGCTCTTTTTGATTTTGTCAACAGCCTTGTGATATGTGGTTTTCGTTATCGAAAACGGGAAATAAATATCACCGATTTTTAAAGGATAATCAAGAGTTTCTTTGATGTGATTCGCCGGGAATTTTCCGATTTTCGGCAAAGTGAATCGGGTTTTGCCGGCATTCAGTGTAAACTCAAAACACTTTTGCCCCGTTTTTGATTTATATGTTTCTTCGGTACATATATTCGCACTGATACTTTCGTTTACTTCGGCATATATTTCACCGTCGCTGTGAACATATCGTATTCCGACCGCACTGTTATCCATCATTCCGCCGACAAGCAGCTGTCCTTTTGATACATACATATCCTTTTCGACAACACATCGTCCCTCGGTGACAAGCACCGATGTTATAAGCCCGTTATCATCGGCAATAAGGTTGCATGGCTGTGATAAATCTATAATATCGGGTTTTTTCACTTTGTCGCGCAGGTCAACATAAACCCCTGTTCCGCGTACTTCTGCCCATATCCACGCAAGGTCTTTTTCGCGGCTTAAAATTTCTGCTTTAATTTTATCCGGGTCAATACTGCGACTCAAAACACCGTATTTCACACCGCAATCGGCAAGCTCCGCACGAAGGCGTTCTTCCGGCACATATTCGGATTTTTCAATTTTAATGTACCATATATGTGTGCAAAGCCAAACGGTTATAAACAAAAACACAAAAAAACCGGCAACAAATCCGCCGCGGTGAAGCATACGCTTTTTCAAAACATACGCACCTTTTTCGTTTATCGCCGAAACCTGTGTCATTGTTGCCGCACATATGTCGTCAAGCAAATCGTATGCACGCTTTGAAACACTTGCCGTAATTTCTCCGTTTTCGTGTTTTTTTATGTTGCGTATATAAATATTTTGTGCCATACACATATTTATAAAACGTTCGGGAAACTTTCCGCTTATTTTTATATTAACTATCCCTTTTATGTAAAATATCAGTTTGAAAAAATCCAACTTTTTTCACCTCAAAGAATATATTCGACACTGTTTATCGTGCCGGTCACCGTGATAAATTCTGCCGCCGCTTCTTTCAAAACAAGCCTGTTTCCGTTTATTTGTATGATGAATTTTGCTGTATTGAGCCTTACGATATTTTCGGTATATTCAATTATCCCCCTGTATCCGTCAACGGTAATTTCCTCTGCTCCGATGATTTTTACAACAGTCGATACACCGCCCATATCGGCAGGCAGTGAAAGCATTTCGGCAACCCTTTCGTTAATTGTTTTTTTCAATTCATTCACCAGCCTTTATTGTAATAATATGCGGATTTTTTTAATATAATTCAAATTAAGGCAATAAACGTTGATGTATAATGCCGAATTAAAGAAAAAATGCTGTCGCATTTTCAAATAATTACACACGTACCGGGGATGACGTACAGCGAACGGATATTATCTGCCGGAAATACATTAAAAATCAATCGGAGGTATTTATGAATATAAAACATTTTATTGCACCGCTCGTTACCGCACTGTTTACCGCTGCACTTGTGATTTTTCCGAATGAGGCGCTCGAAGCGGCAAAAAATGCGTACATAGTATGTGAAAATACCGTAATCCCGTCGCTTTTTCCGTTTTTTGTGTGCAGTAATCTGCTAACATCACTTAATGCCGCGGAATATTTAAGCGGACTGTTGCGCCCTGTGATGCGACCGATTTTCGGAGTGAGCGAAAACTCTGCTCTTGCGGTTATCATGGGGATTGTCAGCGGTTATCCCGTCGGTGCGAAAACCGCGGCGGCATTAAAAGAGGGCGGATACATCACAAAAAGCGAAGCCGAAAAACTGTTGGCTTTTTGTAACAATTCAGGACCACTGTTCATTCTGGGAGCAGTCGGGAGCGGAATGCTTTTTGACAGGAAAGCCGGATTTGTATTGTATGCGGCACATATTCTTGCGGCGGCAACAGCCGCTTTGGCAATGCGCGGTGTGAAATGTGATTTTATAAATCCCAAAGAAAAAAGTCGATTTGCCGCCGCTCCGTTTGGGACATTGCTTAACGACGGCATTGCCGCGTCTGTAACTACCGTATACACAATAAGCGGATTTGTTGTTGTTTTCGCAATATTGCTGAAATTTGCCGAGCTTTTTGGAATAATTTCTCTTGCTGTTTCTTTCGGATTCGGCGAAAACATTGCAAAATGCATTATATGCGGTCTTGTTGAACCAACCAACGGCTGTATTGCGGCATCGCGGCTTGATGTTGATGTTGTATATAAATGCATGATAATTTCATCGGTCATAGGCTGGTCGGGAATATCCGTACATTTGCAGGTTGCCGGAACGGTTAAGAAATACGGTTTAAGCTTGCGGTATTATTTTTGCGGAAAAATTATCTCGGCTTTATTGTCGCCGGTTTATACTTTTGTTATTTTCAAACTTATCCCGAATACCGCTTTTTTGCCGCACGCAAAACGGAACGCGCCTTTTGAATTTACCGTTTTGCAGTTTGCCGTACCGGCTTTGATAATTGCACTGTTATCCGTTCTGTATAAAACAACAAAAAGACATAAAAATACAAATTTCAACACTTGACTGTCTGTGAAAAATATGATATACTTATTATGTCGGATTGATTTAAGTATAATGAGTTGTGTTCGGTGCAAAATGCACGGTTACATTCATCATATCGGTGGATTTGACAAAAAAGCGGATTTTCTGTATGGTTTTGTTTGAATATATAATTCGGTATGCCGTCGGGTCTGCATTTTTTACATATTTTAATTTTATTCGGATGTAACGAAAATGAAAAGAAAAATTATTTTTTGTGGGTTACAATTGCGGTTTCGATTGCCTTTAAGAAAGTGTATGTAGGGGGATAGGGCTTGCGGAAACCGCACAAAAAAGAATACAAAAATAAATTCCGCGGCAGTAAAAATCGGTTTGTGTCTTGCCGCGGAATTAACTTGTAAATTAATTGTATGTAAAAAATATAGAAATTTGTAAAAAGTACTTGCAAAATTTTAAATTTTATATTATAATAGTATATGGATAGTTGTATTCAATTCTAAGGAGGTATAAAAATGAGCAGAATATACCAAAATGTAATTTTGCAGCTCAAAGACTTATATAATCGCAGACTGGGAGTTATCGACACAACCGGAACGGTAACTGCCTGCACCTACGGAATACTTGATGCCGCAACAGTGGAACATATATTGAAAAAATACGCCGACCCGGCCGCATTTTATTCATATAACGGTTTCACATACAAACCCGTCGGCAACAGAAACAAACTCGATTTTATAACATTTTGCGAGGGTGTTGACGAAACGGCACGCACTTGTTGCAGTGTTCTTGCAATTACACTTTCAAACATTAAGATGTTTCATGATGAAAAATATGACAAATCAAATCTTGTAAAAAATATTTTAATGGATAACATTCTTCCGGGAGACATTCTTATCAAGTCAAAGGAACTTCATCTTGCGGTTGACGTGAACCGTGTGGTGTTCCTTATACAAACCACAAACACCGCAAACTTTTCAATTTATGATATTTTACAAAATCTTTTTCCGGAAAAAGGCAAAAACTTTATTATCAATATAGACGAGCGGTTCATTGCGCTTGTTAAAGAAGTTAAGCCCGATGTGGAAGCGCGCGAACTTGAAAAAACCGCAAAATCAATTGCCGATACCCTTTATACAGAAGCACTTGTTAAAGTATATATAGGTATAGGTGGTGTATGCGGCAATATAAGAGACCTTGCGACAAGCTATAAAGAAGCTCAAATCGCTCTTGAAGTGGGGAAAGTGTTTGATATTGAAAAACAGATAATAAACTATGAAAATCTTGGTATAGGCAGGCTTATATATCAGTTGCCCACCACTTTATGCGAATTGTTTTTGGCAGAGGTTTTCAAAAAGGAATCGCTTGATGTGCTTGACCAGGAAACAATACTCACAATTCAAAAATTCTTTAAACACAACCTCAACGTTTCGGAAACGGCACGAGAGTTGTTTGTGCACAGAAACACGCTTGTTTACAGACTTGATAAGATAGAAAAAATAACGGGACTGGACTTGAGAGAATTTGACCAGGCAGTCACATTCAAAGTGGCGATGATGGTTAAAAAATATTTGCAGTCAAGCACAAATAATTTTTAAGGTTAAACAAAATGATTTATTTCCAGAACGTAACAAAAATTTATGACAATAACGTTGCCGCATTGAGAAATGCAACGTTTCACATTGAAAAAGGGGAATTTGTATTTGTTGTCGGTCCGTCCGGAAGCGGGAAATCAACGCTCACAAAACTCATTTTTCATGAAGAACTGCCCGATGAAGGCAGTATAAGAGTCGGCAGTTTCGACGTTTGCTCACTGCCGAAAAAACAAGTGCCGCTTCTGCGTCGCAGTATGGGAATTGTTTTTCAGGATTTCAGGCTTTTGCCGAACAAAACGGTTTATGAAAATGTTTCGTTTGCAATGGAGGTAATCGGTGCATCGAAACGCTCGATAAGACGAAGAGTTCCTGATGTTTTGAGTATGGTGGGGCTGACTTCAAAGGCAAAATCATATCCGAACCAGCTTTCGGGCGGTGAACAGCAGCGTGTATCCATTGCAAGGGCTTTGGCAAACAGTCCGCATTTGATTATTGCGGACGAGCCTACCGGTAACTTGGATAACGAAACGGCAGAAGAAATAATGTCTATACTCGATTATATAAACAAACAGGGAACAACGGTTTTGATGGTAACTCACTCAAGTCAAATTGTGGACGAAATGCAAAAAAGAGTTATAGCCATTGAAAACGGCAATGTCGTAAGCGACCAGCAAGGAGGATATGTATATGCTCAGGGCAGTTAAGTATTATATTTCGCAGTCCGTTGTGTCTATGCTGAGAAACAAGCTTATGGTATTTATAAGTATATCGACTGTTGTTTTTTGTATGCTTTTGCTTGGACTTGCAATAATATTCGGAATGAACCTTACGTATATATCCGGGCAGTTGGAATCGCAGTTTGAAATTCATGCTTTTGTGGATATTTCGTATAAAGAATCGGAAGCCAAAAAGCTGGAAAGCCAAATAAAAAAAATAGACGGAGTTGCCGCAGTGAAATTCTCCGATAAAGACGAAGCGTTGAAAAGTCTTAAGAATATGCTCGGTAACGATAACGATGCGCTTGCGGGTCTGGACGAAGATAATCCGTTGCAGTTTTCGTATAAAATCACTTTAAGCGATATAAAAAAAGCAACGGCGGTTGAGAAATCGCTTGAAAAAATCAAAGGAATAGAATCGGTCTCAAATCGAACGGATATTTTGAAAGGAATATCGTCGTTTGCATCCGTTGCCGGTCACGTGAGTCTTATCGGGATGATAATTTTTGCAATTATTTCCGTATTCATCATTTCCAACACAATCAAACTCGGGCTTATGTCGAGAAAAACGGAGATAGGTATTATGAAAAGCGTGGGTGCAACGGACGGTTTCATACGAAGTCCTTTTATCATAGAGGGAGCCGTTGTGGGCATAGTCGGCAGTCTTATATCGTATGTTCCGATTACATTCGGATATAAATCGGCTGTAAGCTGGTGGGACGGACTTTTCGGAATATTCCGTCTTTTGCCGGCAGAAGAAATATCGTATATAATTTTGGGGGTGTTTTTGGTTGCCGGTACTGTAATCGGCTCAATCGGAAGTATTGCTTCGGTGCGCAAATATCTTGATGTATAGGAGAAACATTATGAAACGTAAATTTAAAGTCTTTGTACCGTATTTAATTGCGGTTCTGATGATTTCTTCGTTTTCGGGAACGGTATACGCACAAACCACAAGCCAAAAAATATCGGAAATGAAGAAGAAAATAAGCGGAGCGGACAAGCAATATTCCGATGCGCTTAAACAGAAACAGTATTACGATAAACAAATAGAATCGCTTGCCGGAGATATATATAATGCCGATAAAATTATAAATTCTCTTGAAAGCGAAATTGAAGAACAAAATAAAAAAATCGAGGAAACAAGCGAGAAACTTGAAAACAAACAGGAAAGCTACAACACAAGGTTGCGAGCGCTTCAACACAGAGGTTCGCTCAGTTACATAGATGTTCTTTTCGGTGCGGAAAGCTTTTCTGATTTTTTACTGCGTGTCAGTCTTGTAAACGACCTTGTAACTCACGATAAAAACGAAATAAACGAAATTGCGGCACTCAAAAAAGAAATTACCGAGGCAAAAGCGGCTGTTGAGGTTAAACTTGAAGACAGCAAAGCGGCAAAATCACTTGTGGTGGCGCAGAGGGATAAGTTACAGCAGATGTCCGATAAACAGGAATCGGCGATGAAATCGTTTATGGCGGATAAAGCGGCGTATAAGAGTGAACTTGAAAAAGCCGAAAAAGCCAAGGCAGAGGAAGATAAAAAAGCGGCGGCAATCATCGCAAAAGCGGCCGCACCGCAGACATCCGGAACAAAAACGGTCAATGCAAGCGGATTTATGTATCCGTTACCGGGTGGGGGCAGGGTTTCGTGCCATTTCGGATACAGAACAGACCCGTATCCGAGCAATCATACAGGGGTTGACCTTGCAATATCAATGGGAAGCCCGATAGTTGCCTCAAAAGGCGGAACAGTTGCAAGTGTTGTGAGTTCAAACACGGGATACGGCAATTGCATAATTGTAAATCATGGGGACGGTACTTCAACAAGATACGCTCATTGCAGTAAAATGTACGTTTCAAAAGGTCAAAAAGTCGCACAAGGCGAAACCATTGCGGCGGTTGGAAGCACGGGAATGTCAACAGGTCCGCATTTGCATTTTGAAATATATATAAACGGCACCAGGGTTAATCCGTTGCCGTATATCAGATAAAGGAGCATAACATGAGAAAAGAAATAGTTGCGTTTTTTATATCAATGCTGCCGCTTGTTGAACTTAGGGGGGCTTTGCCGGTTGCACTTGCAACGGGTATTTCTCCGGTTGCGGCAATACTTATAACGGTTATCGGCAACATATTGCCCGTTCCGTTTATTCTGCTGTTTATACGTCCGATTTTTGCGTATTTGAAAAAACACAGTAAAATAGGCGAAATAATAACAAAAATCGAAAAACGTGCACTTTCAAAATCGGGGGATATTGCAAAAAGAAATATAATAGGGCTCATAATTTTTGTGGGAATACCTCTGCCCGGTACAGGTGCATGGACGGGTGCTTTAATTGCGGCGTTGCTCGATATGCGTATAAAATATGCGTTTCCGGCAATTGCATTGGGTGTGCTTATAGCCGCTGTGATAATGACAATAGTAAGTGTATGCGGAATATCTTTTCTGCAATGGATGGTTTAATATTAAATATGAGGTGGAAAAATGGACATTTTTAACGTACTGACGCTTATAGGCGGCTTGTGTCTTTTTCTTTTCGGTATGAGTGTTATGGGAGACGCTTTGGAACGCCGTGCGGGAGGAAGTCTTAAAGCAATTCTCGGCAAACTTACAAAAAATAAAATCGCCGGATTTTTAACCGGTCTCGGAGTAACTGCGATTATTCAAAGTTCATCGGCAACAACCGTAATGGTGGTTGGGTTCGTAAACTCCGGAGTTATGACGCTGCGTCAGTCAATCGGTGTTATAATGGGCGCAAATATAGGGACAACGGTTACGGCATGGATTTTGAGTTTGGGCGGAATTTCAAGTGACAGCTTGTTTATGCAGTTGCTCAAACCGACGTCGTTCACACCTATACTTGCATTGATTGGTACAGGGCTTTTAATGTTCGGAAAATCAAGCAAAAAGAAAGATACGGGGACAATACTTTTGGGCTTTGCCACATTAATGTTCGGCATGGATACAATGTCTTCGGCAGTATCCGGTTTGGCAGAGGTACCGGCTTTTCAGAATTTGTTCATTATGTTCAAAAATCCTGTTCTGGGTGTTTTGGCGGGAGCAATTCTCACGGCAATTATCCAGTCGAGTTCGGCATCTGTCGGAATACTTCAGGCACTTTCCGCAACCGGTCAGGTTTCATACGGTGCGGCGGTACCGATTATTATGGGACAGAACATCGGTACTTGTATAACGGCGATACTTTCATCTTTCGGAACGAATAAAAATGCGAAACGTGCGGCAATTGTGCATCTTTCGTTCAATGTTATCGGAACAATTATATGGCTTTCGATATTCAGTATTATTTCGGCTGTATTCAAGCCGGCAATTCTTGATGCGGCGGCATCGTATTTCGGAATCGCCGTTTCACATTCGGCATTTAACATAGCATGTACGGCGTTGCTGCTGCCCATGTCGGGTCTGCTTGAAAAACTTGCCGTAAGACTTGTGCCGGATACGGAGAAAAAAGAGATTGTTGTTGAACTGGACGAAAGACTTCTTGCAACACCGCCAATTGCACTTAACAGATGTAACACACTTGTTTGCGAAATGGCAGATATTTCCGTAACGGCATTGAAAAAAAGCTTAAGCCTGCTGAACGAATATAATTCACAGACGGCGGAAGAAATTATAAAATATGAAAACAAGGCAGACCACTATGAGGATATTTTGGGAACGTATCTTGTAAAATTGAGTGGTTATCAAATAAGCGACAGTGACAGCGGAACGGTTTCAAAACTGCTAAAAGTTATCGGCGATTTCGAGAGAATTTCAGACCATAGCGTGAATATTCTGAACTCGGCAGAAGAACTGCAAGGCAAAAAAGCCAAATTCACAGACAGTGCATATAAAGAAATGAATGTACTTTGCGATGCGGTATCAGAGGTTTTAACTCTGGCATACACAGCGTTTGTGCATGATGATTTAAGCATTGCCGAAAAGGTTGAACCGCTTGAACAAGTGGTTGACGGATTGAAAGCAAAATTGAGAAACAGACACATAAATCGTTTAAAAAACGGCGAGTGTTCAATTGAAATGGGATTTGTTTGGGCGGATTTGCTCACAAACCTTGAAAGAACCGCAGACCATTGTTCAAATATTGCGGTCTGTATAATAGATGCCGCAAACAATAATATGAATATCCATGAGTCTTTAAGAGACATAAAGACGAACAGTGCGGATTTTGAACGTATGTATAAAGAATATTCGGAAAAATATTCTATAGCATAAAAAGGTATTGAACAAAAAACAGACATATTGTTTTTGAGGACAATATGTCTGTTTTCGGCGGATAAAGCCGCAATCGGGTGTATATAAATGCGGCAAATACAGTATCGGGAGAATCAATATGAAAACTAATATAACTTTAGAAGAATTTTATAATAAAACGGGAGGAAATTACAACGAAGCTTGTTTGAAATATAAAGAAAACCTTTTGGAAGAGGCTTTAAAATTTTTACACGACAGCAGTTTTGCGGAACTTCAAACCTGCATTGCCGCAAGCGATTACAGCGGTGCATACGGCTCGGCGGCGGCACTGTGCGAGCAGTGCGAAAAGCTTTGTTTTGAGAGATTGGCAGAGACGGCGGAACGCATAAAAAACAAACTTTGCGGAACAGAAACTTTTGACGATATAGAGCTGTTTTCAAAAGTGAGAAACGAATATGAAAACACAGTTAAACTTTTAAGAAAGCTTGAAACCGAAAATTGAGAAATAACGGTAACTGTAAAATGAACCGCCCCAAAAGTTAGACTTTTGGGGCGGTTCAATACTATTTTCATTACGGTATATAATTTTGGTAGGGGACACAATTGATTTTACCACATTATGGGAATAAAATCGATAGAATCAAAATGATTTGTTGTGTTTTTGTGCCGATAACGGAATGAATTATAATTCTGTTGTTTACAGCGTTCATAAACATACCTAAAACGACCTGTATCAAATTTTATTCCATTCAAGGCAGACTCTTTAATAATGTTATCAAAAAAAGGTTGCCGTTTTTTTATATTTATTAAGTAATATTTTAGGACAAACGTCAATATACTTTAATAACGGAGTTGATGCAAATGACAATAAAAGAACTGTTGCCGGAGAGCATTTTTGATGTATTTTTAAAATACGACCCCGATGAAATACGTTTTGTGTGCGGCAAACCGATTTCGGTTTTGATAAGCGGAAAAATTTTTTTTGCCGGAGGGAACGGCAATATACTGCTGAATGCCGAAAATGCCGCGGTGTGCGGCCGTGATATGCTGAACAGAATATTCAAAAAAGCCTGCGATAATTCTGTGTATGCATACGAAGAAGAAATCCGACACGGATTTATCACGATTGACGGCGGTCACAGGATTGGCATATGCGGAAAAGGGGTTGTAAAAGACGGTATTCTTACATATATAAAAGATATATCGGCTTTAAATTTAAGAATTTCGCGCGAGGTGCCGGGCTGTGCGGAAAACGCGGTAAAATTCATATGCGAAAAAGGTATTTCCAACACACTGATAATCTCTCCGCCGGGCGGAGGAAAAACCACCATGCTGAGGGATATTGCACGTATTCTCGGAAAGAATAACAAAGTCGGAATTGCCGATGAACGCAGTGAAATATGCGGCGGCAATTTTGACACGGGAACGCTTTCGGTTGTGATGGACGGTGTTCCGAAAGTAAACGCCATAGACATGATGATACGCAGTATGGGGCTTGATGTTGTAATAACCGATGAAATCGGCAGTGCTGCCGATGCAGAGGTTATACGTCGCGCCATATATTCCGGAATAAGCGTGATAGCAAGCATACACGGATTTTCTGCGGCGGATATAAAAGAAAAAAACGAGCGGCTTTACGGGTGTTTCGGCAAAGCCGTTGTATTGAACCGAAGAAACGGGAAAAGTACTGTTGAGGAGATGATACGATGCTTATAAAAATTATAGGTTTTTTTGTGATTGTGGGAACGTGTACCGCCGCCGGGCTGGAAATTTCAAAAGAACTTTCGGGCAGAGTTAAAATATTGCTTGAATGGATTGGGGCCGTAAAGCTTATGCAATGCAACATAGCGCAGTTTAAAATGCCGCTCGACGGCATATATACGGAAATAGGCCGAAACAGCGGTATGCTGAAAGAGTTTTTTGAAAAAGTCCGCGGAGCGGATTTTAAAACATGGAAACGTGAAATATGCCGAATGAAATATCTTTCAAAAAAAGATATTATAATACTCAACAAACTCGGCGGCGGACTCGGCGAAAAACTTTCGTATGAGCAGATAAATTTTTTGGATTATATAAAAAAATTGCTGGAAGAAAATCTTCAGGAAGCAAAGCTTGCCGAAAAAAACGACGGCAAAATGTATAAATCGCTTTCCTTTTTTGCCGGTGTGGGTTTGGCGGTGCTGTTTATTTAGGTGGATAATATGGATATAAGTTTAGTATTTAAAATTGCCGCAATCGGCATAACCGTTGCGGCACTTCAGCAGTTGCTTGTGCGTTCGGGACGTGACGACCAAGCTCTGTTCACAACAATAGCCGGGCTTATTGTTGTGCTTATGATGATAATGCGCGAGGTTAAAGGGCTGTTTGATACAATTCGTCAGCTCTTCGGATTGTGATGAATATGCTTCAGATAGGTATAACCGCCGTTATAACCTGTGTTTTATGTATAACCGTGAAAGAACGTCCCGAAATATCCGTTTTGCTGGCATCCGGCGGAGGAATAATAATCATGACGGCGTTCATGCCATACATATCGAATTTGCTCGGAAACATAAATGCACTGGCACAGTCGGCCGGGATTGATAACGATTATATCGTAATAATGTTTAAAGTTACGGGAATATCCGCAATAACGGTGATATGTTCGGCAATCTGCCGCGATGCAGGACAAAGCGGTATTGCCGCAAAAGTTGAAATTGCCGGCAGGATATCGGTTATAACGGCGGCATTGCCGGTGATTAAACATTTGTTCAATATAATTTCCGAAATTTGAAGAGGAATTTTGCGTATGAAAAAGACAATATTGTTTATAACGGCGTTTTGTGTGTTGTTTTCTTTCTGTGTACTTGCATCTCAAACCGAGGAACAGTATGAGCTTTCGGGAGCGGCAGAGCTTGAACAATATACTTCAAATGCGAAACGGTTTGATGAGAATTTCAGTTTTGAAGATACGGTGAAAAATTTTTTCGGCGGCACGGCAAAATTTGACCCTCAGAGTTTAATAAAAAGAATTTTCCGTACTTTGTTTGCCGAATTATATGATAACATATCGGGAATAACCGGAATTGCGGCGGCGGTGTTCTGCCTTGGAATAATAAGCTGTGCGGAAAACAAAAAGTTTGTTGACATAACTTTTTATATATGCTGTATCGTTGTGTTTTCCATGGGATACAAATCGGTATCGGAAATTCTGAAAATAAGCATGGAAACACTTGAAGCAATGAAAATTTTTATGGCGGCGGCAATACCTGTGCTCGGCGGACTTATGGCAGGTGCCGGAGGTGTTTCGCGCTGTGTCCTCACAAGCACGTCAATAGTTGCGGCAACCGGTATAATAGAAATATTTATCAATGTTTTAATGCCCGTGTGTACCTGTGTGCTTTTGCTGTGCGGCGTAAACTCTTTATCGTGCGATTTCAGCCTTAATGAGCTTGAAAAAGGATTGCAAAAATTTGTTATATGGTGTATAGGGATAATCATGGTGATTTTCACCGGACTTTTAAGCCTGTTTGCCGTTGCCGCCGGGGGAGCGGACAACGTTCTGGGGAAAACGGCAAAATTCATGGCAGGCAGTTTTATTCCGATAGTCGGCGGTGTGGTTTCGGACACGCTCGATACGGTCATAGCCTGTTCAAAGCTTGTGAAAGGAGCTGTGGGTATCGGCGGTGTGATTGCTTTGTTTTACATAACGCTTGTCCCGGTAATAAAAATTTCGGCGGTTCTGATTTTATATAATCTAACTTCGGCATTGCTCTCACCGGTTGCCGACCAAAGAATATTAAGACTTACCGGCGGATTTTCCTCTGTGCTAAAGATTATGCTTGCGGCAGTTGTGTCTGCAGCATTGATGTTTATCGTATGTGCCGGTGTGATTGCCGTGATGTGAGGTGGAACATGGAAAAATTCAAAAGTTATATCACGGCGGTTACGGCGTTTATTTTGACGGCAACGGTTCTTGCGGCAATAATACCGGACGGAGCGGTAAAAAAAACCGTTAAGTTTGTAATATCGGCAATGCTTATGGGCATTGTGTTATCCCCAATATCAAAAATGAAAAATATTGACATAAATTTGTATACAAACGAATATACAATTAATAACGGTACGGACGAAACTTATGACCGATATGCCGCCGAAAAAGTTACGTCAGCAGTGCGCAGTGCCGTTTCGGAATTTGCGGAAAAGAAAAATATAACTGCGGCAGATACGGAGGTGACGTGCAGAAACAACAAAATTGAAAATGTTGTAATAGATAAAAAACTTGCGGTATATAAAAACGAAATATCCGATATTCTCGGCGTACCGCGCGAGTACATACAAACAGCGGAGTGATACTTATGAATATTAAAGAGATAACGGGCAATAAAAAAATGTTTCTGTTTGCGGCAATAATCGTATCGGCAATTCTGTTTATGCTTTTCGGCAATATCGGTTTTGACGGAAAAGAACAGCCCGATACAAAACAAGAACTTGAACATAGCCTTGAAAACGTTCTTGCAACGGTTGAAAATGCCGGAAAAGTGAAAGTGTTTGTATATCTTTCGGACAACGGAGTGAAAAATTTTGAAAAAGATATTCGCAAAAATAACGATACCGTGGAAGAGAAAACGGTTTTGAGCGGCAACGACCCGGCTGTTGTGAAATACAGTTTTCCGTCTGTGAAAGGTATCATAATAACCGCCGAAGGTGCGGCGGACGAAACGGTACGGCAAAATCTTAAAGATGCGGCAGAAACGGCTCTCGGTGTGCCGTCACATCGGATTTGCGTCCTTACGGGAAAATAAGAAGGGGGAAATGAATGATAATGTTTAAGAAAAAACAAATTGTTTTGGCAGTTATAATGGGCATGGTGCTGGTTGCCGGATATATAAACTGGGCATATCAAACAGACAGCGGTGCCGAAACGGCAAAAACAGACGTAGCGGTGAAAGAAGATGAAACAAAACTCGGTGAGGCCGAATTTGTTAATGCAAAGGTAGAAAAAAATGCGGTGGAAAAGGCGCGCGAACAACGCAACGAGGCACGCGCAAAAGCAAACGAAGCATTGAAAGAGACTTTGAACAATCCTTCGGCAACCGATGACGGCAGAAAAAAAGCAGAAGAAAATCTTGCCGACCTTGCAATGCGTACCGAAAAAGAAGGCGTGTGCGAAGCGGCACTCGCAACAAAAGGCATAAAAGAATCTGTTGTTATAATAAACGAAAACGGCGTGATGATTACGGTACGTACCAAAGAAGAACTCACCGAAAATCAGGTCACGATAATAAAGGATACCACTGTCGATTCAACCGGAATTACGGCGGATAAAATCAAGATAAGCAGAATAAAAGAATGATATATCCGCAGAATTGAAAAGGGAAAAACAGTGATATTGTTTTGATGAAACGGCATGGTTTGCTCTGTGCCGTTTTGTTGTTTTTGTCGGGATACAGCAAATATCAGTCCGCTGTGTGTGTTTCGCGTCAATATTTGCATAAAGAACGGTTTTGCCGTATCATTCAAACTTCGGTTGTTTCCCAAAGTAAAGTCCGCTTGAATTTCTGTTCTGAATGTTGCTTTGAGAATTAACTGAAATTTTTTTTAAAATAATATTGACATATTGCATATTTTGTGGTATAATTATAGAAGTGCTTTGCAGAAACGTTGTTTTCAAGTTTCTTTCGCTAAGTGGGTTTAAAATTATATACGGACGGGTATCGAAGTGGTCATAACGGGGCTGACTCGAAATCAGTTTGTCGGTAACACCGGCACGTGGGTTCAAATCCCACCCCGTCCGCCAAATCAAAAACCTTGTAAAAATGCTAAATCAAGCATAATTACAAGGTTTTTTCTATTTTTACAGTGTTTTAAAATGTATCGTTTTGTACCGTTTTATTACATATTGAAGTAGTCAAAAAGTAGTCAAGATTACGGCTGTTTTCTTATTGTTCCACCCTATCCGCCTTGCTGTGGAATTTCAACCCCTATTACACACTTTCGTCCCGTAATTGTTCCAGAACATCTTTCAATTTATCCGGAATAGGTAATCCTGATTTTGCCGCATTTTCCAAAATCGAAATGCCCTCGTTCGCTATGTAATATCCGCATACAAGACTTCGCACGGACGGCATATTCACAGCCTGTCCAATCATGTGTGCAACCGCAACAACAAGGAATATACATACTTTTTTGAATATCCCTTTAAATCCCACGGCAGAATTGAGATTGCCGTTCATAATCGCCGCAATCACTCCCGAAACATAATCGATAATTGCAAATGCCAAAAGAATTTTTAAAAACATATCAACGCCCCCGAATAAAAAACTGAACAGCGCACACACCGCCGCAGATACATATTTTAATTTGTCTGTCATAATCATTTTCCGCCTTTCATCAGATTATACATTCTGTGCATATAACAGATGTATTTCAAATCCTTATCGTCAAGATTAAGCGTGTTGCCGTCGCCTTTGACGATACCGCTGTCCACCGCCCACTTCACGCTGTCGTGCGCCCATTCGGGCATATTTTCGTCAATATATCCGTATATCATGGGATTGGACATTTCTTCCACAACTCGCACAAGTTCGTTAAATTTCTTTCTTTCGATTTCCGTCATATCATCACCCGTTATCCTTTCAATAAATTCATTCCATTTCACATCATCAACAAACGGCTTCGGACACATTTTCCCCGTTATATCATAATGCCGCACAACATTATTTATCTGGATGTTGTATTCACTCATCAGCCGCCGCACAAATTCAATTACGTTTGATATGGTCTTGTCCGGGATATAATATCCGTTCCCATCACTGTGACTTACCGCTTCAACGGATATGCTGT